>NZ_NWMQ01000002.1:0-354599 GCF_002901215.1 Paracoccus sp. SY
TAAGGTTGTTCAGAGCCGACTCGATAGGGAATTTCTGCATTGTCATCTTTCAAAAACTCCGAAACAACAACTTCAACTGGTAACGCAGGATATTGCAGCCTCAATTACGCCGCATGTCGCTTGGGTACGAGGTTCCTTGATTAGGCCCGACCGAAAGCCGGCCAGTCAAGCGAGGAGTATGGGATTTCCCACAAGCATCACTATAAAGATAGTGAAAACAGCAGGTATTAAATATTTAGTAAACTTCTTCCTTAACGAATTTCAACCGAAGGATTATCGAGAAAGCTGGGGATGTTATTCCAATTGAAAACACTGCTTGTTCTGGTGGCGCGAACGAAACCGTCTGTTGCCCATGGACCGGCTGCCGCCAGACACCCATCCTGCCGGCGCGCAATGTGTCGATCCCGGCCGGGCCGACCCGCGCGATGCTGCACCCTTGCATCGCCGGGGGATCGGCAGTGTTCCGGGTGCGGACTGGGTGTCTTCCGGTTGATCACCTCAGCGGCGCAGGGCGGGTGTTAAATGGAAAAAGGGCGCCTTCCGGCGCCCTTTCCGTTTCTGCCGCAGGGCAGGGGATGATTACATCATCCCGCCCATGCCGCCCATGTCGGGCATGCCGCCGGCCGCAGCCTTCGGCTCGGGCTTCTCGGCGATCATGGCTTCGGTGGTGATCAGCAGACCGGCAACCGAGGCTGCGTCTTCCAGGGCGGTGCGAACCACCTTGGCCGGGTCGATGACGCCGAACTTGAACATGTCGCCATATTCTTCGGTCTGGGCGTTGAAGCCGAAGGACTTGTCGTTCGACTCGCGGACCTTGCCGGCAACCACGGCACCGTCAACGCCGGCGTTCTCGGCGATCTGGCGCATCGGGGCTTCCAAGGCGCGGCGCACGATGGCGATGCCAGCTTCCTGGTCGCTGTTCTCGGCCGACAGGCCTTCCAGCGCCTTGCCGCCCTGAACCAGGGCCACGCCGCCGCCGACGACCACGCCTTCCTGCACGGCTGCGCGGGTGGCGTTCAGCGCGTCGTCCACGCGGTCCTTGCGCTCTTTCACCTCGACCTCGGTCATGCCGCCGACGCGGATGACGGCAACGCCGCCGGCCAGCTTGGCAACACGCTCCTGCAGCTTCTCGCGGTCATAGTCCGAGGTGGTTTCCTCGATCTGCTGGCGGATCTGCGACACGCGGGCTTCGATCTCGGCCTTTTCACCGGCGCCATCGACGATGGTGGTGTTGTCCTTGTTGATCGAGACCTTCTTGGCGCGGCCCAGCATGTCGATGCCGACGTTTTCCAGCTTCATGCCCAGGTCTTCGCTGATGACCTGACCGCCGGTCAGGATCGCGATGTCCTGCAGCATGGCCTTGCGGCGATCGCCGAAGCCCGGAGCCTTGACGGCCGCGATCTTCAGGCCGCCACGCAGCTTGTTGACGACCAGCGTGGCCAGGGCCTCGCCTTCGACGTCTTCGGCCACGATCACCAGCGGCTTGCCCGACTGGATCACGGCTTCCAGCAGCGGCACCATCGGCTGCAGCGACGAGAGCTTCTTCTCGTGCAGCAGGATGTAGGCGTCTTCCAGTTCCGCGACCATCTTGTCGGGGTTGGTCACGAAATAGGGCGACAGATAGCCGCGGTCGAACTGCATGCCTTCGACGACTTCGACTTCCGTCTCCATGCCCTTGTTTTCTTCGACGGTGATCACACCCTCGTTGCCGACCTTCTGCATCGCATCGGCGATGAAGCGGCCGATCTGGGCTTCGCCGTTGGCCGAGATGGTGCCGACCTGGGCGACTTCGTCGCTGTCGTTCACGGGGCGCGAGGCAGCCTTGATCGCCTCGACCACTTTCGAGGTCGCGAGGTCAATGCCGCGCTTCAGATCCATCGGGTTCATGCCGGCGGCAACCGCCTTCATGCCCTCTTTCACGATGGCCTGGGCCAGCACGGTGGCAGTGGTGGTGCCGTCGCCGGCCTCATCGTTGGTGCGCGACGCGACTTCGCGGACCATCTGGGCGCCCATGTTCTCGAACTTGTCGGCCAGTTCGATTTCCTTGGCGACCGAGACACCGTCCTTGGTGATGCGCGGGGCACCGAAGGACTTGTCGATCACGACGTTGCGGCCTTTGGGGCCAAGCGTGACCTTCACGGCGTCGGCCAGGATGTTGACGCCTTTCAGCATCCGGTCGCGGGCGTCGGTATTGAACTTGACTTCTTTCGCAGCCATTTGATTCTCCTGAATTTATCGGTGAAGGTGGCGGATCAGGCGATGACGCCCAGGATGTCGCTTTCCTTCATGATCAGCAGCTCTTCGCCGTCGATCGTGACTTCGGTGCCCGACCATTTGCCGAACAGCACGCGGTCCCCCGCCTTGACCGAGGGCGCGATCAGTTCGCCCGAATCCTTGCGCGCGCCTTCGCCGGTCGAGATGACCTCGCCCTCGGCGGGCTTTTCCTTGGCGCTGTCAGGGATGATCAGGCCGCCCTTGGTCTTTTCGTCCGACTGGACGCGGCGGACCAGAACGCGGTCATGCAGCGGTGTGAATGCCATGGTTGAACACTCCGTGTTTCAGGTTGCAGTGTCGCTTTGTTGGCACTCACACCGGGTGAGTGCCAATAGCCGGTGATTTAGGCCAAGGCTTCGGGCCTGTCAACGGCGCGCGGTCGCCAAAATGTGCGCGGCCGATGCTGGCCAAAGCGGGGGGCCTGTGACAGTTTCCCGGTGTCTGGCAGTCAAGGAGAGAACCGTGCGCAGCCTTCTGGTGGGAACCCTGATGCTGTGGGCGGGGGCGGCCTCTGCCTCGCAATGCGTGGGCACGAACCTTTTCGACACCATGACCCCCGACCAGCGGGCCGAGATCGACGCCGCCGTGGCGGATGTCCCCTATCACCAAGGGTTGCTGTGGCGGGCCAGCAAGGGCGACCAGACGATGATTCTGGTCGGCACCTATCATTTCGGCGATCCGCGCCACGACGCGATGCTGGCCCGGTTGGAGCCGATGCTGGCCGACGCCGCCGCCGTCTTTGTCGAAACGGGACCGGCCGAGGAACGGAAACTGACCGAGGCCCTGGCCTCTGATCCGACCCTGATGGTCGATCCGTCCGGGCCCACCCTGCCGGAACGTCTTGATGACCGCGACTGGGCGGCGCTTTCGGCCGCGATGGCGGATCGCGGGACACCCGCCATCATCACCTCGAAGCTGCGGCCCTGGTATGTGGCGATGATGCTGGGGGTCAGCCCCTGCATGATGCGGCAGGTGGCCGATGGGCAGGGGCAGCGGGACAGCCTGGATCACCGCCTGATGGACCGGGCCGAGGCGCTGGATATCCCCGTGCGGTCCCTGGAACCCTGGGATACGGTCTTCACCCTGTTTCGCGACCTGACGCCCCAGCAGGAGATCGAGATGATCCGGGCGGCCTTGCCTGCCGCATCCTATGCCGACGATTATGCCGTCACGTTGACCGATGCCTATTTCGCGGGGGATGTCTGGCGGATCTGGGAGTTCGGCCGATTCGACGCTTACCGCAATTCGGGACTGACGCGGGATCAGGTCGATGCGCAGATGGATCTGGTCAAGGACCAACTGATGGATCGGCGGAACGCGGCCTGGATCGGTCCGCTGACCAAGGGCGCGCGAAAGGCCGCCGCGCAGGGCAAGGGCATCGTCGCGGGTTTCGGCGCGCTGCACCTGCCGGGCAGGGGGGGCGTGCTGCACCTGCTGGAACAGGACGGCTGGACCATCACCCGGCTGGACGGTTGATCCTCAGCGCCCGCCCAGCACCGACAGCGCCTGCTGCTGGCCACCCTTCACGAAGGTGATGCGGCTGTCGCCGATATCGGTGATCGTGCCGCCGTTGATCCGGTCCCCCAGCCGCAGGGTCAGCACGCGGCCGTTCGACAGGCGCACAAGGGCGCGGCTGGCCTTGCCCGCGCCGATGGTGCCGATGATCTGGGTGCGGTTGATCTGGATGCCGTCCTTGACGGTGGCGGCGACGCCTGCCGTGGTCGGCGTGCGGCCGTCGGGGATATTGGCCGCGACTTCCGGCTCGTCCTCGGCCTCGGGCGGGGCATAGCGTTGCTGGCGGCTGGCTGCGGCGCGGGCCTCTGCCTCGGCCTGGGCACGGGCGCGGGCTTCGGCTGCGGCGCGGGCCTGTGCCTCGGCCTGGGCGTCCTGGGCGGCGCGGGCGCGGGCGCGGGCTTCGGCCTGGGCCTGCAACTCGGCATCCTGGCGGCGCTGTTCAGCCAGGGCCGCTTCCTCGGACTGGGCCTGGGCCGCGGCGCGCAGGTCGCCGGATGTGGGCGCCAGGGTCGCGATGGGTGCCGCGGCGGCGGTGACGGCCGCGGCGGCCGCAGCCCCGGCCCCCGTCGCGCGGCGTGGCGGAAGGGCAGATGAACGAAGCGCCGTCAAAGCGACGGCGCCTGGCAAGGGAGAGCTTTCGGATACGGCTTCGGCAACGGCCTGGTCGATGGCCCTGCCGGACAGGCTGGCGTTGCCGGGACCGGGATCGCTGCGGGCGACGGATCTGGCCCCGCCGGGCCTGGCCTTGGGACGGGCCGACTGTCCCAGTCCTGCTCCCGATGCCGACCGCGCAGGGGGCGCATCGGCGACCGCCGCCGCGACGGCATCCTGCACCGCCCGTTGCGCCGGTCCGCCGACCGCGACCGGCTTGCGGGTCGGGCGGGCATCGGCCAGCCGGATCAATGCGCCGCGTTCCGCCGTGCTGAGGCCTGACGCACCGGCCTGTGCCGTGCGCAGGTCGCGCAGCAGGTCGGTCAGGGCGCGTTTTTCGGCCTGTGTCAGGCGGGTCGGCTGGCCATCCTCGGCCCGGCTGCCTTCCTCGATCATGCTTTGGCGTTCGGGACGGGCGGGCGGGCGGTTCGACGACGCGGCCGGCGGCGTCGCGCGTGCGGGTCCCGATGCCGGTGTCACAGCGGGCTGGCTGGCTTGCTGGGTGGTGGGTCGTTCGGGCGGGCGGGACCCGGTCAGCCGGGCCGTGTCGGGACGTGCGCGTTCCGCGAAGGGCTGCGGATTGGCGGGAACCGCCGGGCGGGCATCGGTCCGTGCCGGAGGCGCGGCCCGCACCGGGGCCACGCGCGGCGGACGGGCCGAACTGGCAAGCCGCTGCGTCGGGGTTTCCACGCGGGCAGCAGGCGCCGCCGGCGCTGCCGCGACCGGAGAGGCAGCCGTCGGAACGCTCGCCGGGGCCGAGGGCGAGGCAGCGGCCGGGGCAGCGGCTGAGGCCGGGGCGTCTGCCATGGTCAGGGCGCTGACCGGGGCCTGCGGCGCGGTGGCCGGGGGCGCGGCCATGGCCTGCGTCAATGCCTGGGTCAGCGCATCATCGGGCTGCGCGGGTGCCGGCTGGGGACGCGTGGCGGTCACCACGGGCGCGACAGGAACGGGCTGGATGGCGGCAGTTTCGGGCGCGGCTTGCGTGGTCTCCGCAGCCTCGGCGGTTTCAGTGTCCGCCGCTGGGGGCAGGGGTGTGGCCACCGGGGCTGCGGCGGTTGCGGTCGGTTGCGCTTCGGGCTGGACCTGCGCGGGTTCCGCAGCGGGCGCTTCGGCAACGGCTTCGACCGCAGGGGCCTGGGCCGGGGTTTCGGCATCCGCCACGGGCGCAGGCGGCACGGCTTCCTGCGGCGCCTCGGCGGTCTCGACCGGCGCGGGCTGCGTCACCGGGTCGGCAGGCATGGCCAGGGCTTCGGCGGTGGTCGCGGGCGTCGGCGCCACGCCATCATCGCCCGACGGCGCGCCGAAGAAGGCCAGGACCAGCACGAGGCCCAGAACCAGAATCCCCATCATCACGGGCAACCGGCCCGGATCCAGGCTGCGCAGGCGCGCCGCAAGCGACGGCGAGGCTGCCGTGTCCTCGGATAGGGCTGCGGGGCGGGCCCGGGCTTCGCGGGCGCGGTCATGGACGGCCTGCGCGCGCGGCGGCAGGGTGCGGGGCGCCGCAGGGGCCTTGACCTCCTTGTGGCGGATCACGGCGGCAGCGGCGGCTTCGGGCGCGGGCCGGGCCTGCGCCGGAACGGCGGCGGCGACCACATGCGGCACGATGCGGCTGATGACGACGGGGGCATCGACCTTGGCGGCGGCGGGTTCCGCGACCGGCACGACCGGGTCGGTCACGCGCGCCTGCGCCAGATCCGGCTGGCTGAAGGGCGGGCGGGTGAACCCGTCGCCGGCCATCCGGCTGGGGCCGAAGTCGGGCTGGCCGTCGAAACGCTCATCCTCGGGGCGGGCGACGAAGCCTGCGGGGCGGAAGCCCTGGGCGCGGGCGAAATCCTCGGCCTCTTCCAGGGTGCGGCGGGCGACGGCGGCGATGCGCAGCGTCTCGATGTCGCCATGGGCCGACGGGCACCAGTCGAAGGCCAGATCCTCGGCCTGATAGGGGGTTATCGCCTCCAGCGCGCGGGCGATGGCCTTGGGGGTGTCGCTGCCCACCGGAACCGTCAGCGTGGTGTAAAGGATCTGGTCGTCGGGAATGACCAGAACGGTGTCGGCCTGGCCCGATGCGGTGCCCGCCTCGTCACGCAGGGCGGCCAGCCGGGCGGTCATTTCCCGGCCCGCGAAGGGGGCCTGGCCCAGGGGGCGCCATCCAAGTCCGTCGCGATGTTCCAGCAGGACCGCCTCGGGCGTGAAGCTCATGGCGAAATCGGGCGGCGCAATATGTCTGTTCATGGTAATGACTGCTCGATGACGATCGCGTGTTATGAAGGTCCGCGACTTGGTGGGATTACGGCAGATCTACCGGATTTTGCGCCCTGAGGAAAGCCAAACTGGCGGATCCGTGAACGCAATTGCTTTGAACTTACCAGCCGGATCGCTGTTAGCTGGAACAAGGAAATTTCCGCAGAGAGGACAGAGACATGACCATCTTTTCGCACCGGCTGGCACGGGCCGCCCTGGTGGCATCCACGGCCCTGGCGCTTGGGGCACCGGCCATGGCCGCACCGGGCAAGGGGGGATACGGCATGTGCCATCCCGGCATGTCGCGCCTGACCGTGACCGGCGAGGGAGAGGCGCGCGCGGCCCCGGATCTGGCGACGATCCAACTGGGCGTGACGACGCAGGCCCCCAGCGCGGCCGAGGCGATGCGCCAGAATTCCACCCAGCAGACCGCGGTGATCGACGCCCTGGCAGGCGCGGGGATCGAGGCGGCGGATGTCCAGACCTCGGGCCTGAACCTCAATCCCGTGATGGATTATGCCGAAGGCCGCGCGCCCAGCGTCACGGGTTACCAGGCCACGAACATGGTGACGGTCCGCGTCCGCGACGTGGCCCGACTGGGCGAGGTTCTGGACGCCATCGTCGTGGCGGGCGCGAACGAGATCAACGGCATCAGCTTCATCCGCGACAACAGCAGCGCGGCCGAGGACGAGGCCCGTCGCGCCGCCGTCGCTGATGCCCGCCACAAGGCCGAGATCCTGGCCGAGGCTGCCGGGCTGACCCTTGGCCCGGTCCTTGTCCTGCGCGACACCCCCACGATGGAGGGGCCGCGCCCCATGATGATGGAGGCCCGTGCCGCCGCGGATGCCGCCAAGGTGCCGATTGCCGCGGGCGAGGTCGCCTTGTCCGCCAATGTGGAAATGCAGTTCGCGCTGACCGGCCAGGATTGCGGTCCGATGATGGATCGGAAAGGCGGCCACGGCCACGGCCACGGGCATGGCGAAGGCCCCGCTTCGGGCCAGGGGACCGATGACGCCGAACAGGGTGTCCTGCCCCCCGGCCATCCGCCCGTTCCCGGCATGGAAACCCCCGCGCCCGACGGCGGTGCCGCAGCGCCCGTCCCCGGCAACGACCCGGCCGCACCGTCACCGGGCGAGCTGCCGCCGCCCCTGGGCACCGATACCGGCGCACCCGAACCCGATGAGCCTGTCGTGCCGCTGGGCGAAGCCCCGGCGGACGCCCCTGCCGAGGGTCAGGCACCCGCAAACTGAACGTGAAAGGGGGCCGCGCGGCCCCCTTTCCTTATCCGACCGCGGCCGACAGCGCCTGGTCCAGGTCGGCGATCAGGTCGGCCGGATCCTCGATCCCGATGGACAGGCGCAGCAGGTCGGGGGCCGCGCCCGCCGCGCGCTGCTGATCCTCGGTCAACTGGCGGTGGGTGGTCGAAGCCGAATGGATCACCAGCGACCGCGCGTCGCCCAGGTTCGCCACATGGCTGAACAGCTTCAGCGCGCCCACCACCTTGACCGCCGTTTCATAGCCGCCCTTGACCGAAAAGGTGAACAGCGCCCCGGCCCCCTTCGGATACAGCCGCTTCGCCGTCGCGTTCCAGGGCGAGGATGCCAGCCCGGCATAGGTCACGGCGGTCACGCGCGGGTCGTTTTCCAGCCATTCCGCGACCTTCTGGGCGTTCTCCACATGGCGGGCCATGCGCAGGCCCAGGGTTTCGATCCCCATCAGCGTGTAATGCGCGCCCTGCGGGTTCATGGTCATGCCCAGGTCGCGCAGACCGATGGCGATAGAATGGAAGGTGAAGGCCAGGTTGCCGAAGGTCTCGTGGAACTTCAGGCCGTGATAGGCGGGTTCGGGATCCGACAGGCTGGGGAACTTGCCCGAGGCCGACCAGTCGAAGCTGCCGCTGTCCACGACCACGCCGCCCGTCACGGTGCCGTTGCCGGTCATGTATTTGGTCAGGCTGTGGACGACCAGCGTCGCGCCCATCTCGATCGGGCGGCACAGGTATGGTGTGGCCAGCGTGTTGTCCACGATCAACGGGATGCCTGCGGCATTGGTGATCTCGGCAACTGCCGGAATGTCGGTGACATAGCCGCCGGGATTGCTGATCGATTCGCAGAAGACCGCGCGCGTGTCGTCGTCGATGGCCGCACGCAGGGCGTCCAGATCGTCGAAGTCCACGAATTTGGCGGACCAGCCGAACCGCTTGATGGTCTGGCTGAACTGCGTGACCGTGCCGCCGTAAAGCCGGGTCGAGGCGATGATATTGCGCCCCGGCCCCATCAGCGGGAACAGCGCCATGATCTGCGCCGCGTGCCCCGACGAACAGCAGACCGCCCCCGCGCCGCCTTCCAGCGCGGCGACCCGGTTCTGCAGCGCGCCGACGGTGGGGTTGGTCAGGCGGGAATAGATGTATCCCACCTCTTGCAGCCCGAACAGGCGCGCCGCGTGGTCGGCGTCCTTGAAGACATAGGACGTGGTCTGATAGATCGGCACCTGCCGCGCGCCGGTCGCGGGATCGGGTTCGGTCCCGGCATGGATCGCGGTGGTGTCAAAGCCCTGGGTCATCTCTCTCTCCTCTCGATGTCGGTTGCGGGCAGAAGGTCACGACAGCGCCCGGGTTTCAATTGGAAATACCGGGTTGTCCCTGCCGGACCTTGCCCCGATCATGCCGTCATCTCCTTAAGGGACAGCCATGCGCATGATCGACTTCAGCAACTGGAACAGCATCCTGTCCACCGTGATCGGGATCGCGCTGTTCGCGCTGATCGGCATCGGCATCCGGGTGCTGGTGATGTTCACCGTCCAGCAGCGCCGCGAACGGATGAACCGCCAGATCAACGAACGCCTGCGGGTGCTGATCGCCGCCTACAAGGTGCTGGGCGGATCCTTCACGGGCGATCTGGCCGTGGATCCCGCCCATCTGCGCGACCTGCGCCAGCGCGCGACCGAGGAGGGCACGGATCTGACCGAAGGCTCGGACCGCCGCCGCCGGATCCGGGATGCGGTCGAAGCCGCGCTGTCCGACATCCTGCTGCTGGGCACGGAAACCCATGTCCGCCTGGCCGAACGCGCCGCCCGCGACCTGGTGGAAGGGCGGCCGGTCCAGACGGATGAACTGGTGCGATCCCTGCGCGACTTCATCCGCAAAGCCCTGGATCTGGAACCCGTGCCCACCGGCCTTGCCATCCCGCCCCAGGGACCGACCCGCCCCGCACCGGGTGGCGGCAAGGGCAGGGGCGGGGACGAGGGGCGGTCCCGCGGCACCGGCGGCGGAGGAGGGGCGGGCGCCGGGGGTGGTGGCGGCATGGGCATGGGCATGGCTGCGGGCCGCCAGGCCGACGATCCCGCGACCGGCGGCTGAGGCTTACCGCTGCCGCCGTGCCATGAAGGCCAGCTTTTCGAACAGTGCCACATCCTGTTCGTTCTTCAGCAGCGCGCCGTGCAGCTTCGGCAGCATCGTGTGGGGGTCACGCCGCAGATCCTCGGGCGCCAGATCCTCGGCCAGGATCAGCTTCAGCCAGTCCAGAAGCTCGCTGGTCGAGGGCTTCTTCTTCAGCCCCGGCGTGTCGCGCAATTCGAAGAACTGCGTCAACGCCTGGTCCAGCAGCCCGCGCTTCAGGCCCGGATAATGCACGTCCACGATGGCGCGCAGCGTGTCGGCATCGGGAAACCGGATATAATGGAAGAAACAGCGCCGCAGGAATGCGTCCGGCAGTTCCTTTTCGTTGTTCGAGGTGATGATGACAACCGGCCGGTGTGCGGCGCGGATCGTCTCGCCGGTCTCGTAAACGTGAAACTCCATCCGGTCGAGTTCCTGCAGAAGGTCGTTCGGAAACTCGATGTCGGCCTTGTCGATCTCGTCGATCAGCAAGACCACCTTGCCGGGCGCCTCGAAGGCCTGCCACAGCTTGCCCTTGCGGATATAGTTGGCGACATCATGGACCCGCGCATCGCCCAACTGGCTGTCGCGCAACCGGCTGACGGCGTCGTATTCATACAAGCCCTGCTGGGCCTTGGTCGTTGATTTGACATGCCATTCGATGATCGGCAGGGACAGGCTTTCCGCCACCTGCCGGGCCAGTTCGGTCTTGCCCGTGCCCGGTTCGCCCTTGACCAGCAGCGGGCGTTCCAGCGTGACGGCGGCATTGACCGCGATCGCCAGGTCGGGCGGGGCGACATATCGGCCGGTGCCGGTGAACTGCATCAAACTCTCCTTTCAGGTGAAATACTTGGGCACGAACAACGCACGGGATCGCATGTCATTCAACCTTGAACGTTTCGCCTAGTGACAAGCAGCACGTCATACTTTATGGGGGCGCGCAAGGTGCCGGTTCGCGTTCCACCCGGCCCTGCCGGAGAGCATTTATGAAAGCCCAGACCTTCCTGCCCCAGGACTATCGTCCCGCCGAGGATGAGCCGTTCATGAACGACCGGCAGTTGGAATATTTCCGGCGCAAGCTGGAAGCCTGGAAGCAGGAATTGCTGGATCAATCCGCCGAAACGCTGGAAGGCCTGCAAGACAGCGCCCGCGCCGTGCCGGATCTGGCCGACCGCGCGTCCGAGGAAACCGATCGCGCCCTTGAACTGCGCACCCGCGACCGCCAGCGCAAGCTGGTCAGCAAGATCGACGCGGCCTTGCGCCGGATCGAGACGGGCGAATACGGTTATTGCGAAATGACGGGCGAACCGATCAGCCTGAAACGCCTGGACGCCCGCCCTATCGCCACCATGACGCTGGAAGCGCAGGAACGCCACGAACGCCGCGAGCGGGTCCACCGCGACGACTGATCCGATGCCAGGCGCCCTGCGATCACGGCCCGTCACGGTCGTCGGCGGCGGCGTCGCGGGGCTGACCGCCGCCATCGCGCTGCAACAGCGCGGGGCAAAGGTCACCGTCCTGGAACGCGCGCCCGCCATCGCCGAGGTCGGCGCGGGCCTGCAACTCTCCCCCAACGCGATGCGCGTGCTTGACGCGCTTGGGCTGTCTGCGGCGCTTGATGCGGTGTCGCTGCCCAGCCATGCGGTGCGGTTGCGCGATGCCTCGGGTTCGGATGTGGTTCGGCTGGACCTGGCCCGCCACCGCCCCCAGGCCCGGTTCCGCCTGATCCACCGCGCCCGTTTGATCGAGGTTCTGGAACAGGCCGCAAGGCGGGCGGGTGTGCGGATCGTCCTGGACCATCCAGTTGAATCTCCACCCGACGCCCCCCTGCTGATCGGCGCCGACGGGCTGCACAGCGGGATCCGCGCCGCCCTGAACGGACGCGAAGTGCCCTTCTTCACGGGCCAGACGGCCTGGCGCGCCGTCATTGCAGACCAGGACAAGCCCCCTGAGGCTCAGGTCTTCATGGGACCGAACCGCCACCTGGTCAGCTATCCCCTGGCGGGCGGGCTTCGCAACATCGTGGCGGTCCTGGAAACCCGCGACTGGCAGGACGAAGGCTGGTCCCATCCCGACGATCCCGCCAACCTGCGCGCGGCCTTCGCCCGCTTCGGCGGCCCGGTGCCGGGATGGCTGGCACAGGTCGATCGGGTCCATGTCTGGGGCCTGTTCCGCCATCAGGTCGCAGCCCGCTGGCAAGACGGACGCATGGCGATCCTGGGCGACGCCGCCCATCCGACGCTGCCCTTCATGGCCCAAGGCGCCTGCATGGCCATCGAGGATGCCTGGACGCTGGCCGCCTGCCTGGACGCCGTGCCCGACCAGCAGGCCGCGCTGATGCGCTATGAAAGCCTGCGCAAGCCTCGCACGACCCGCATCGTCGAGGCGGCGAATGCCAATGCAGGCAACTATCACCTGACCGGTCCGAGGCGGCTTGCCGCCCATGCCGCGCTGCGTTTGGGCGGCAAGGTGGCACCCGGCGCAATTTTGTCGCGCTTCGACTGGATCTATGATTTCGACCCGGTTGCGGAAGCGCCCTAAATCTTCTGTGTGAAAATATCCCACAGGGGGTCCGGGGGACGTGAAGTCCCCCGGCGTTTGCCGCCTCAGGCTGCCTTTTCCACCGCCGCGACGATCCCGTCCACGACTTCGCGCAGCACGGTCTCGTTCTCGGCCTCGGCCATCACGCGGATCAGGGGTTCGGTGCCGGACTTGCGGATCAGGACGCGGCCCGTGCCTGCCAGCCGTGCCTCGGCATCCGCGATCACGGCGCGCACCTCGGCCGCCGACAAGGGGTCGGCGCCTGCGGCGTAGCGGACGTTCTTCAGCATCTGCGGCACCGGGTCGAACTGCGCGGCCAGGACGCTGGCGCTTTCGCCCGTCTCGGCCATGGCGGCCAGGAACTGCATCGCCGCGATCAGCCCGTCCCCGGTGGTGGCATAGTCGGTCATCACGATATGGCCCGACTGTTCGCCGCCCAGGTTGAACCCGCCCCCGCGCATCCGTTCGACCACATAGCGGTCGCCGACCTTGGTGCGCTCCAGCCGCAGCCCGCGCCCGGTCAGGAAATGTTCCAGCCCCAGGTTCGACATCACAGTGGCGACAAGGGCGTTCCCTTGCAGGCGTCCCTGGTCGGCCCAGCGGGCCGCCATCAATGCCATGATCTGGTCCCCGTCGGCCACCTGACCCTTTTCGTCGATGATGATCACCCGGTCCGCATCGCCGTCCAGGCTGATGCCCAGATGCGCGCCATGGTCCAGAACCGCCGCCGCGCAGGCCTGAGGATGGGTGGAACCCACGCCGGCATTGATGTTGAAGCCGTCCGGCTTCACCCCGATGGGGATCACATGGGCGCCCAGTTCCCACAGCACGTCGGGCGCGGCGCGATAAGCGGCGCCGTTGGCGCAGTCGATCACCACGCGCAAGCCGTCCAGGCGCTGTCCTGACGGGAAGGTGGTCTTGGCATATTCGACATAACGCCCGCGACCGTCGTCGATGCGCCTGGCGCGGCCGATATTGGCGGGCTGGGCCGGGGTGATGTCGCCCGCGACGATGCGCTCGATCTCGGCTTCGGCCTCGTCCGACAGCTTGAAGCCGTCGGGGCCGAAGAACTTGATGCCGTTGTCCTCGGCCGGGTTGTGGCTGGCGGAAATCATGATTCCCACATCCGCGCGCATCGACCGGGTCAGGAAGCCCACGGCCGGGGTGGGCACCGGACCCAGCAGCAGCACGTTCATGCCGGTGCTGGTCAGCCCCGCCGTCAGGGCGTTTTCCAGCATGTAGCCGGACAGCCGCGTGTCCTTGCCGATCACCACGCGATGCGCGCTGTCATCGCCCGAGCGGCGGAAATACCGCCCCGCCGCCGCGCCAAGGCGCAGGGCCATCTCGGCGGTCATGGGGTGGGTGTTGGCGCGTCCGCGCACGCCGTCTGTCCCGAACAAGCCTCTGCTCATGTTCCTGCCTTTTCGTTATCGTTGACGGCCTGCCACAGCCGCAGCCCCTGCACCAGTCCGCGCACATCGTGGACGCGGTGTATCTGAACCCCCTGCGCCACCGCCGCAAGCGTCACCGCCAGCGTTCCCGGCGATCTGTCGGCGGGATCCTGCGCCCCGCCGACCGCACCGATGAACCGCTTGCGCGAGACGCCCAGAAGGATCGCGCAGCCAAGCCCATGATACAGCGAAATCCGCCGCAGGATGGCAAGATTATGCGCCTGCGTCTTGCCGAAGCCGATGCCGGGATCGACCAGGATCCGATTGCGCGCGATGCCCGCAGCCTCGGCCCGGCGGATCCGCGCTTCCAGCGCGTCATAGACGTCCAGCAGCACATCGTCATAGCGCGGATCGTCCTGCATCGTCTCGGGCAGGCCCTGCGCATGCATCAGGCAGACCGGCACCTTCGCCTCCGCCGTCAGGCTTGCAAGCGCGGGGTCGAAGTCGAAGCCCGACACGTCGTTGATCAGCCCTGCGCCCGCCGCCAGCGCGGCCCGTGCGACCGCCGTCTTGCGGGTATCGACGGAAAGCGGCGCATCGGCCAGGGCGCGGATGACGGGGACGATCCGGCCGATCTCCTCGGCCACCGGAACCTCGGCCGCGCCGGGGCGGGTGGATTCGCCGCCGATGTCCAGCAGGTCGGCCCCATCCTGCATCAGTTGCCGGCCCCATTGGACGGGGTCATAGGTGCCGCCGTCCGAGAAGCTGTCCGGCGTCGCGTTGACGATGCCCATCACGCGCGGGCGGTCCATGGACAGGTCCAGGACGCCGGAACGGGGCGCGGTCAGGCGTTCCAGCAGATCGGGCGGGATGTCCGTGCCAAGCCGGGGCAGCTGGCCGCGTTCCAGGACCTCGACCTGGGAAAAGCGGATCCAGCCGCCCGCAAGGCGGTGGCGGCCGTATGGGTCGGGAAGGGGGCGGTAATAAAGGCTCATGTCGCCACCGGAACACGGCCCACGGCAATCCCCTCGGGCGGGGCGGGCAGGGGCGCATCGGTCGCGAAATCGACGCGGTGGGCGGACAGGCGCGCGGCCAGCCAGAAGGCCAGGTCCGGCGCGGCGGGCAGGATGCCGGGTGCTTCGACCGCAAGCCGGGCCGGGGCCCAGACCACCGCGGCTTCGGCCCGAATGGCGGCGTCGAGTTCGGTCCGCGTCTCGGCCACCTCGATGCCCAAGGCGTCCGACAGGATCCAGGCGGCCTGATCAAGGCCCAGCAAGGCGATGCGGCGGGTGTCGCCACCCTGCGGCAGGGGCGCGACGTGCGCTTCGGGCACTACCACCAGGGCACCAGAAGGCAAGGCCGCCGGACGGCCCACGACGATCCGCACCGGCAGATGCTGCGATGTCACGGCCATGCGGCCCGCATCGCGGGTGATGGTGATGCCCAGGGCGCCGGGGCCGCGATCCAGCTTTTCCACCGTGACGGTTATCCGCGCGGCGCGGGGATCGGCCAGCACCTGCGCCGCGATGCGTTCGGCCAGCGTTTCCACCAGGTTGAACCGCTGCTCCGCAAGGGCTGCATCCACCGCCTGGACCAGCACGTCATAGGACAGGATGCGGTCCACATGGTCGTCCCTGGCGTCCACGGGATCGCGCAGATCGACGGAAAGCGAAAAACGCAGCCGCTGGGTGCGGCCGCGTTCGGATTGAAAGGCGCCGATTTCGGCTTCGACGACATGGTCGCGCAGATGGATGCGGTCAGGCTGGCTCATGCCTGCCATTCACAGCAATTCCCAGCCGCAGGCAAGTCCGGCCTTAATTCGAGGCGACGCGCTGGCCGCCGGGGCGATAGAAGATGTGCTGCCCGATCTGCACGGTGCGCTGGAACCGGCGCGACCAGGACGGGCTTACGGCGGGCGTGTGGAAATAGGTGGCCCCGTTCGTCAAGGCGCGCGGTGCCCCGGCCAGGGCGTTGCGGGCGATGTCGCGGGCACGCAGATAGGCGCTCTTGTTCTTGATCGGCTTGCGCCCGCCGATGGTATAGCTGAACTGGCTGGGCTGGTTCACCACCCCGCAGACCGACGAGGGGAACTGCCGGCTGTCGACGCGGTTCAGGATCACCTCGGCCACGGCGGCCTGGCCGCGGGTGCTTTCGCCGCGCGCCTCGTGATAGATCGCCTCGGCCAGGCAGTTCAGGTCGCGTTCGTCGAACCTGCCCCTCGCCGACCGTTCGGCGCTGGCCGGCAGCAATCTTGCACGCTGATTTTCACGCTGGACGGCAGATTCAGCCTTCACAGGTTCGTCACCCGTATGTAGAAGCGGCGTCGGACGCGCTGACTGTGTCGCGGAACCGAACAGCCCGGCATCGGACGAAAACAGCGATCCGTTGCCTGCAATGGCGTATGTCGCCGTGAAGGTAAGGGCGGCGGCGCACAGGCATGACGGCACCAACCGCTGAAGCAGCGTTTTCATATCTATCCCTATAACCGTGTCGGATGGACAGGTCGTTAAGATCACGGCTGGCCCAGAGCAGATGGACACCACCGCGTTCGCCGGAATGATTACGGTTTTAGCGATCGGCGCATCCACCGAACTTCCCCGTGAGGTTCCGTTTCAGGGGAAAAAGGGACGTTTCCGGCAGCATCTCGCCGACCTGCAAAGCGTCAACCGGCAGGTTTCGGCACGATGACAACCTTTGCGGGTGCAGCAAGAGGCTGTCGAGACGCAAGATTTTGCGTGATCGACCGGCGAATCAGTCAGCCGTCGCCGCGCAGAAGCCGGGCGCGCAAGGCCGATTGCGCCGCCGCCAGCCGGGCTACGGGAACGCGGAACGGCGAACAGGACACATAGTCGAATCCCGCATCATGGCAGAACCCGATGGATTCGGGATTGCCGCCATGTTCCCCGCAGACCGAGATGGTGATCCCGGGATGCTGCTGGCGTGCCCTCTGCGCCCCGGTCAGCAGCAATTCCCCGACGCCGTCCTGGTCAAGGCAGTGGAAGGGATCTTCCTCATAGACGCGCTGGCCGACATAGGTGCCCATGAAGCGCCCCGCATCGTCGCGCGACAGGCCATAGGTCATCTGCGTCAGGTCGTTCGTGCCGAAGGACAGGAAGGCCGAATGAGCGGCGATGTCGCCCGCGCGCAGGCAGGCGCGCGGCGTTTCCACCATCACCCCCAGGCGATAGGTGAAGTCGATGCGGCGGTCGTTCCTGACGGCGGCGGCCACCGCGTCGATGCGGTTCTTGACCAGCTCGACCTCTCGCATGGCGCTGACCAGGGGGATCATGATCTCGGGGACGACCGGGTCGCCCTTGCGGCTGGCTTCAATGGTGGCCTCGAAGATGGCACGGGCCTGCATGTCATAGATTTCGGGAACGGTGATGCCCAGCCGGACCCCGCGCATCCCCAGCATCGGGTTGAATTCCGACAGCGCCTCGACCCGGCGGGTCACGTCGGACAAGGGCAGGTCCATGGTATCGGCCAGTTCGCGCAACCCCTCGCGGTCATGGGGCAGGAATTCGTGCAGCGGCGGGTCGAACAGGCGGATGGTGACCGGCAGGCCTGCCATGATCTCGAACAGGGCGGTGAAGTCCTGGCGCTGCATGGGCAGGATGCGGTCCAGGGCCAGGCGGCGATCCTGGGGGGTGTCGGCAAAGATCATCTCGCGCATGGCGGGCAGGCGCTCGGCGTCGAAGAACATGTGTTCGGTCCGGCACAGCCCGATGCCCTGCGCGTTGAAGCGCCGGGCGGTGCGGGCGTCTTCCGGCGTGTCGCAATTGGCGCGCACCGCGATGCCCCCCGCCGCATCCGCCCAGACCAGCAGTTGCGAGAAATTGTCGTCGAGCGCCGGTTCCAGCAGGGGGACACGTCCCGTCAACACCTCTCCGCTGGATCCGTCGATGGTGATCTCGTCCCCTTCGTGCAGGGTGATGCCGCCCGCGCGAAGGGTCCGCTGGCGCGCGTCGATGCTGATGCCATTGGCACCCACGATGCAGGGCAGACCCATGCCCCGCGCGATCACGGCCGCGTGGCTGGTGGTGCCGCCCCGTTCGGTCAGGACGCCCACGGATGCGTGCATCCCGCGCACGTCTTCAGGGACGGTTTCACGGCGGACCAGGATGCAAGCCTCGTCCCGCGCGGCGGCGGCCTGGGCGGCGGCGGCGGTGAAGACGATCCGGCCGGTGGCGGCGCCAGGGCTGGCGTTGATGCCGCGCGCGATCACCTCTCGCGGGGCGTGGGGATCGACCTGTCGGTGCAGCAGATCGGCAAGCGCGCGGGGTTCGACGCGCATCACGGCCTCGGATTCCGGGATGATGCCGTCGCGGGCCAAGGCCACGGCGATGCAGACCCCGGCGCGGGATGTCCGCTGAACCCGCGTGGCGTCGATGATCGAGATCTGGCTGTCGGCCACCACGAACTCGATCTGCATTTCCTCGCGCAGGCGCTCGCGCGCGGCGACGCCGAAGCGGATCAGGTCGGCGAAAACCTCGGGCGCGGTGTCTTCCAGCGACGGACCACGGTCGTCGCGGACCAGGAACTGGGTTTCGGCCCCCGCCCCATCCGCGCCCCCATGGTGCTGGCGCTTGAAGCGGCCGGTGACGCGGGGCGCGCCGGTTGCGGAATCGACGAACTGGATGCTGCCCGATCCGCACAGCCCCGGCCCCAGGCCAAGCGCCATCTGCTGAACCACCAGCCCCAGCGGCGCGTCCGGGGGCGCGCCCTTGGCCTGGCGCAGCAGCCGCGCGGTCGGGCCGTCCCAGGCGCGGGCCATGGACCGCAGGACCTCGGCCAGTTGGATGGCGGGATCCTGGGGAAAATCCTCGTCCGTTTCGTCGCGATAGCTGCGAAGCGCCTCGGCCAGGGCGCCTTCGCCGTCCTGGGCGAACATGTCGGGGTCCAGGCGCGCGATATGGATGGCATAGCTTTGGACAAAGCGGCGATACAGGGTGTCGGCATTGGCGCGGCCGATCCGATGGGCCAGCCGCTTGTGCGTCCTGTCGTTGATGCCGACGTTCAGGATCGTGCCCGGCCCGCCCCATTCCGGCATCAGGGCCGAGGGGCGCACGCTGACCAACCCGTCGCCGTCGCTGAAAAGGTCCGCCAGATCCCCCAGGTCGATCCGCCTGCCCGTCGCGATGGACTGCACCGATTCCGCGGGGATCGCAAAGCTGCGCGGCACCGGCAGGCGCATCCGGATCAGCCGTTGCAGGCACTTCGCCCGCCAGCCGTGGCACGCGCGTTCCACCCCGGCCGAGGGGGTGATTTCAGTTACGTCTGGAAGGTTGCGCGGTTCCATGTCGCGCGAAAGATAGGCGCGCGGCGGCCAATGCCGCAAGCGCGAAAAAGGGGGCCATCGGCCCCCTTGATCTTATTCGACGATGGTGACTTTCGCCATGTAGTCGGGTTCCTCGACCGCGCCATTCGCGTTCGCGTCGCCTTTCTTGATGCCGGTCAGCACGTCCCAGCCGTCGATCAACTGGCCAACGACGGTATATTGCCCGTCAAGGAAGGTCGCGGGCGCCAGGTCGATGAAGAACTGGCTGTTGGCGCTGTTCGGATCCTGCGCGCGGGCCATGCCCACGGTGCCCGCCTGGAACGACACGTCGTTGAACTCGGCTTCCAGATCCGGCAGGTCCGATCCGCCGGTGCCGGCCATGGCGACGCTGGCGCCGCCCTGCTTGCCATGTTCCACATCGCCCGTCTGTGCCATGAAGCCGTCGATCACGCGGTGGAAGACCACGCCGTCATAGGCGCCGGCCTTGGCCAGTTCGACCAGGCGGGCGACATGGTTCGGCGCCTTGTCGGCCAGCAGGTCCAGCGTGATGGTGCCCTTGGACGTGCCGTCGGCGGCAGCCACTTCGATCACCATGTTCGGGCCGGGGCCGTCCTCATGCGCGGGGGCCTGGGCATGGGCCGCCGTTGCGGCCAGGACGAATGCGGGGATCAGCAGCTTACGCATCGGCAGCCACCTTGACCGAGATCATGCGGTCGGGGTTCGCAGGCGGCTCTCCGCGCGCGATCTTGTCCACATGCTCCATTCCCTCGATCACGCGGCCATAGACGGTGTACTGGCCGTTCAGGAAATGGTTGTCCTTGAAGTTGATGAAGAACTGGCTGTTGGCGCTGTTGGGGTTCTGCGACCGCGCGGCACCCAGCGTGCCACGATCATGCGGCAGCTTGGAAAATTCCGCCGGCAGGTCCGGCAGGTCCGACCCGCCCGTGCCCGAACGACCGGGGTTGTAGTTGTTTTCCATGTTGGCGTGCTGGACGTCGCCGGTCTGGGCCATGAAACCCTCGATCACGCGGTGGAAGGCCACGTTGTCGTATTTCCCGGCGCGGGCCAGTTCCTTCATGCGTTCGGCATGTTTCGGGGCGACATCGGGCAGAAGCTCGACAACGACGCGGCCGTCCTTCAGCTCGATGATGATGGTGTTTTCGGGATCCTTGATCTCGGCCATGCGGCCCTCCTTTGCCACGTTCGGTCCTTGGTCTAGGGCTTTGCCGCCCCGATCGCAACGCGCAAACCCCCTCACGCGTTGATCATACTTACGCGAGAGTTGACGCGGGCAGCCCCATGCGGGACAAGCCCGGCAATCCCAATGCTGCGAGGACGGACGATGGCCGATTTCAAGACGATCGATGATCTGGACATGGACGGCAAGGTCGTCCTGACCCGCGTGGACGTGAACGTGCCGGTCGAGGACGGCCGCGTGACCGACGCCACGCGGATCGAGAAGATCGTGCCCACGGTCAAGGACATCCAGGCCAAGGGCGGCATCCCGGTGCTGCTGGCCCATTTCGACCGCCCCAAGGGCAAGCGCGTGGATGCCATGAGCCTGAAGCAGATCGTCCCGGCGCTGGAAGCCGCGCTTGGGCAGTCGGTCATCTTTGCCGACGACTGCATCGGCGGGCCCGCCAAGCGGGTGGTGGCGGGGCTGAAGCCGGGCGATGTTGCGCTTCTGGAAAACACCCGCTTCCATGAAGGCGAGGAAAAGAACGACGCCACCTTCGCCGCATCCATCGCGGCGCTTGGCAAGGTCTATATCAACGACGCCTTCTCGGCCGCGCATCGCGCGCATGGCTCGACCGAAGGGCTGGCGCGACTGCTGCCCGCCGGGGCGGGCCGGCTGATGGAGGCGGAACTCAAGGCGCTGGATGCGGCGCTTGGCAATCCGCAACGGCCGGTGATGGCGGTCGTGGGCGGGGCCAAGGTCTCGACCAAGCTGGACCTGCTGATGAACCTGGTGGACAAGGTCGATCACCTGGTGATCGGCGGCGGCATGGCCAACACCTTCCTGGTCGCCAAGGGCGTCGAGGTGGGCAAGTCCCTGGCCGAACGCGACATGGCCGACACGGCGCGCCAGATCCTGGAAAAGGCCGACCAGGGCGGCTGCGTGATCCATCTGCCGCTGGACATCGTGGTGGCGCGCGAGTTCAAGGCGGGCGCGGAATCGCAGGTGCTGCCGGTCGATCAATGCCCGCCCGACGCGATGATCCTCGACGCGGGCCCCGCCACTGTGGACGCGCTGCGCGAGGCGATGGGCCATTGCAAGACGCTGATCTGGAACGGCCCCCTTGGCGCCTTCGAGATCGAGCCCTTCGACCGCGCGACCAATGCGGCGGCCCAGGCCGCGGCGCAACTGACGCGCAATGGCACGATGACCTCGGTCGCGGGGGGCGGGGATACGGTCGCGGCGCTGAACAAGGCGGGCGTCAGCGGGGATTTCACCTTCATCTCGACCGCCGGGGGCGCCTTTCTGGAATGGATGGAAGGAAAGGAACTGCCCGGCGTCGCCGCCCTGAAGGACGCGCGGAACGGCTGACGAAAAAGGGGGCGCTCGCGCCCCCTCTTGCGCCTCGGGCGCAATTCACCCCCGAGGATATTTGGCACAGAAGAAAACCCTAGCCGCGCAGGCCGGTCTTTTTCAGCAGCCCCTTGCGCTTGGCCTCGTAATAATAGCCGCGCGAATACCACATCACCGTCTTGTCGGGATTGCCGTCGGCCACCATCCAG
The DNA here is from genome assembly GCF_002901215.1 of Paracoccus sp. SY. Taxonomy (NCBI): domain Bacteria; kingdom Pseudomonadati; phylum Pseudomonadota; class Alphaproteobacteria; order Rhodobacterales; family Paracoccaceae; genus Paracoccus; species Paracoccus sp. SY. The sequence continues at coordinate 22,004 of NZ_NWMQ01000002.1, forward strand.
GCGCCGCGCAGGTATTTGACCCCATAGCGCAGGTTCGTGTCCGCATCCAGCAGCGCCTCGGGCGATCCGCGATGGCCCATGGTGCGGGCGGTCTGCGGGTTCAGCTGCATCAGCCCGTAATAGGAACCGTTGCGCGCGCCGGGGCGATGCTGCGATTCCCGCAGGATGATGCGCTGCACCATCGCGGAAGGCACCTCGTAATGGCGCGACCAATAGTTGATGCGGGCGCGCAGCTGCGGCGTCTCGTTCGGGTAAAGCCCGTTGCGGCCCAGGCCGTCCGGCATCTTCTGGCCCCCGCCGCCACAGGCGGCAAGCGCAAGCGTCGCCAGGATCAGGCCGCGCCTTCCCATCTTCTGTGCGGAAATATCCCGGGGGGTGAGACGCGCCAGCGTCGAGGGGGGCAGCGCCCCCCTTGCCAGATCAGACATGGATGGCGCCGTCCCCGCAGGCAAGCGCCGCTTCCCGCACCGCTTCCGAGGTGGTCGGATGCGCGTGGCAGGTCAGCGCCAGATCCTGCGCAGCGGCGCCGAATTCCATCGCCACGCAGACCTCGTGGATCATCTCGCCCGCGTTGGGGCCGATGATGTGGCAGCCGAGGATGCGGTCGGTTTCCGCATCGGCGATCATCTTGACGAAGCCCTCGGCCTGCATGACCGCCTTTGCCCGCGCATTGCCCATGAAGGGGAACTTGCCGACCTTGATCTTGCGGCCGCCTTCCTTGGCGGCTTCCTCGGTCAGGCCGACGCTGGCGACTTCGGGCATGGTATAGATCACGCCGGGGATCAGGCCATAGTTGACGTGCCCATGCTTGCCCGCGATCACCTCGGCCACGGCCATGCCCTCGTCCTCGGCCTTGTGGGCCAGCATCGGGCCAGGCACCGCGTCGCCGATGGCATAGATGCCGGGAACCGAGGTCGCCCAGTGGCCGTCCACCTTGATATAGCCGCGATCGGTCATCTGCACGCCCAAGGCATCCAAGCCCAGGCCGTCGGCATAGGGGCGGCGGCCGGTGGCGACCAGGACCACATCGGCCTTGATCTCGTGCTTGCTGCCGTCCTTGCGCAGCTCGTATTCGACCTCGGCCCGGCCATCCTCGACCTCGACCTCGGACACGGCGGCGCCCAGGATGAACTTGAGGCCCTGCTTGGTCAGGATGCGCTGGAACTGCTTCTGCACCTCGCCGTCCATGCCGGGGGTGATGGCGTCCAGGTATTCGATCACCGTCACCTGCGCGCCGAGGCGCGCATAGACCGAACCCAGTTCCAGCCCGATCACGCCAGCGCCGATCACCACCATGGATTCCGGGATCTTCGGCAGCGCAAGCGCGCCGGTCGAATCCACCACGATGCCCGCATCGTTGTCCACCGTCACGCCCTTCAGCGCCGAGGGGACCGAGCCGGTGGCGATCACGATGTTCTTCGCCTCATGAGTGGTCTCGCCGACCCTGACCTTGCCCGGCGTCTCGATCACGGCCCAGCCTTTCAGCCAGTCGATCTTGTTCTTCTTGAACAGGAACTCGATGCCCTTGGTGTTGCCGGCGACGGTTTCGGACTTGTAGCCCTGCATCTTCTGCCAATCGATTTCGACGTGGCCGGCCATCAGGCCCATCTTGGCGAAATTCTCGTGCGTCTCGTGCAGCATGTGGCTGGCGTGCAGCAGGGCCTTGGACGGGATGCAGCCCACGTTCAGGCAGGTGCCGCCCAGCGTCTCGCGCCCCTCGACGCAGGCGACCTTGAGGCCCAGCTGGGCTGCCCGGATCGCGCAGACATAGCCGCCCGGTCCCGCCCCGATCACGATCAGGTCATAGGTGGACATCAACTTCTCCTTCATTGTCCCTCAGGGGCCAGTGTCCAGGGCGTGCCTAGAACAGCGCGGCCAGTATCATCAGCATCGTCGCCGCGAATCCCACGGCCCAGATGACCGAGCGCCAGGGCACCCAGCCAAAGACATAGGCCGGCACATAGAGGATTCGCGCCGCAAGATAAATCCATGCGCAGGCCGTCGTCGCGCCGCTGGCCTGCCCGCCCAGCGTCACCACGACAACGGCCAGGGTGAACAGGATCAGCCCTTCGAAATGGTTGTTCAGCGCCCGCTGCAGGCGCCCCGCCGTCCCGGTCAGCGCCGGGGCATGATCGCGCGGCCCCATCGCCACGCGCGGCCCGACCTGCATGTTCGCCGCGACCGAGAAAGCCGCGAATTGCAGGCCCTGCAGCAGGCCCGCAAGCGCCAGGACGGTCAGTTCCGGCGTCATCATGGTCAGGCGGTCTTCACGAAGTGGAAATCGGTGCCGGTCACGCCCGCCTGCGCGTTGAAGGGGGCCGCGCCGCCGGACAGATAGGCCCGCGCGGCCTTGGGGTCGGTCACCTGGAACAGCGCCCAGGCATTGCGGTCATCTTCGTGCCACAATTGCAGCAGCGACAGGCCGGCATGGCCGCGATCCTCGGCATCGGCGTCGAAGGCCGTGCGAAAGGCGGCATAATCGGCGACGGTGTAATGGGCGATCAGTTGCATGGCCTGTCCTTTCAAGGGAAAGGCACCGCCGCTGGGATCGGCGGTGCCGGGTCTTTACAGATCCATCAGCAGGCGGCGGGGATCCTCCAGCGCCTCCTTGACGCGGACCAGGAAGGTCACGGCGCCTTTGCCGTCCACGATCCGGTGGTCATAGGACAGCGCCAGATACATCATCGGCCGGATCACGATCTGCCCGCCGACGACGACCGGACGGTCCTGGATCTTGTGCATCCCCAGGATCCCCGACTGCGGGGGGTTCAGGATCGGCGAGGACATCAGCGAGCCATAAACCCCCCCGTTCGAGATGGTGAAGGTGCCGCCCTGCATTTCCTGCATGGTCAGCTTGCCGTCCCGGCCCTTGGCGCCCAGTTCGGCGATTTCCTTCTCGATAGCGGCGAAGCCCTTCTGGTCGGCGTCGCGCACCACCGGAACCACCAGGCCCGAGGGGGTGCCCACGGCCACGCCCATGTTGACATAGTTCTTGTAAACCACGTCGGTGCCGTCGATCTCGGCGTTGACCTCGGGGACTTCCTTCAGGGCGTGGCAGCAGGCCTTCACGAAGAAGGACATGAAGCCCAGCTTGACCTTGTGCTTCTTCTCGAAGGCGTCCTTGTATTCGTTGCGCAGACCCATGATGCCGGACATGTCGGCCTCGTTATAGGTCGTCAGCATCGCGGCGGTGTTCTGCGCGTCCTTCAGGCGCCGCGCGATGGTCTGGCGCAGGCGGGTCATCTTGACGCGTTCCTCGCGCGCGGCGTCCTCGGCCGGGCGGGGGGCTGCCGGGACGGCGGCGGGCTTCGGCGCGGCGGCTGCCTTGGCGACGTCTTCCTTCATCACGCGGCCGTCGCGGCCCGAGCCGGTCACCTGATCGCGGCTGACGCCCTTTTCGGCCATGGCCTTCCGGGCCGAGGGCGCATCCTCGACATCGGTGCGGGGCTGGGTCTGCTCGGGGCCGGCGCCGGGGGATCCGACCTGGCCTGCGGTCACCCCATCCTCGCCGCCCGAGGCGGAACCCACGGGGGCCTCGGCATTGCCATAGGCGCCCTTGTTGTCGCCCTTGCTCTCGGAAGAAGACTGCGGGGCCGAGGCGCCCGCGCTGCCGGCGGCGCCTTCGGTGATGATCGCCAGGCGCGCCTTGGCATCGACGGTCGCGCCTTCCTCGGCCAGGATGTCGGCCAGGACGCCCGCGGCGGGGCTGGGAACCTCGACCGACACCTTGTCGGTTTCCAGCTCGCACAGCATCTCGTCCACGGCGACGGTGTCGCCGGGTTTCTTGAACCAGGTGGCCACGGTCGCCTCGGTCACGCTTTCGCCAAGCGCGGGCACCATCACATCCACGGATTTGCCGCTCATCTGTTTCTGTCCTTCCGGGGTCTTCTGGGCCGTCTCGGCCTGCTGTTGTGTGTTTGGGGTGACGCTGCCAGCCTCGCCGATCTGGGCCAGCAGCGCGTCGGGTCCGACGGTTTCGCCTTCCGCCACCACGATTTCGGCAAGGATGCCCGCCGCGGGGCTGGGAACCTCGACCGTCACCTTGTCGGTTTCCAGCTCGCACAGCATCTCGTCCACCGCCACCGCGTCACCCGGCTTCTTGAACCAGGTGGCGACGGTCGCCTCGGTGACGGATTCGCCCAGGGCGGGCACGCGGACTTCGGTGGGCATCAGGTCATCCTTCAAGCGACAGCGCCTCGTTCACCAAAGCTTCCTGTTCGGCCTTGTGGCGCGATCCAAGACCCGTGGCGACCGATGCGGCGGCGTTGCGCCCGACATAGCGGGCGCGGTTGTGGCGCGCCCCCAGCCGGTCCAGCGACCATTCCAGGTAGGGCTCGACAAAGCTCCACCCGCCCTGGTTCTTGGGTTCCTCCTGGCACCAGATGACCTCAGCGTCCTTGAAGCGGGCCAGTTCCTTGACCATCGACTGCGCGGGGAAGGGATAGAACTGTTCCAGCCGCAGCAGATAGATGTCGTCGATCCCGGCCTCGTCCCGCGCCTTCAGCAGGTCGTAATAAACCTTGCCCGAACAGATCACGACGCGGCGGATGCGGTGATCCGGGACCAGCGTGATGTCCGAACTGCCCTGCTGCGCGTCGTCCCACAGCACGCGGTGGAAGGTCGATCCGGTCTGGAAATCCTCGGCCCGGCTGGTGGCCTTGGGATGGCGCAGCAGCGATTTCGGCGTCATCAGCACCAGCGGCTTGCGGAAGCGGCGGTGCATCTGGCGGCGCAGGATGTGGAAATAGTTGGCCGGCGTCGTGCAGTTGGCGACGATCCAGTTGTCCTCGGCGCACATCTGCAGGAAGCGTTCCAGGCGGGCGGAACTGTGTTCCGGCCCCTGACCCTCAAAACCGTGGGGCAGCAGCATCACCAAGCCCGACATGCGCAGCCATTTCTTCTCGCCCGAGGAGATGAACTGGTCGAACATGATCTGTGCGCCGTTGGCGAAATCGCCGAACTGAGCTTCCCACATCACCAGGGCGTTCGGTTCGGCCAGCGAATAGCCGTATTCGAAGCCCAGCACGGCGTATTCCGACAGCATCGAATCGATGACTTCGTAATTCGCCTGGCCTTCCGCGATGTGGTTCAGCGGATAGTAACGATCCTCGGTCTTCTGGTCGATGAAGGCCGAATGACGCTGGCTGAAGGTGCCGCGCGTGCTGTCCTGTCCTGCCAGCCGCACGCCCTTGCCTTCCAGCAGAAGCGATCCGAAGGCCAGGGCCTCGCCCGTGGCCCAGTCGAAGCCTTCGCCCGTCTCGAACATCTGGCGCTTGGATTCCAGAAGGCGGCCCACGGTCTTGTGCAGGTTGTGGCCTTCGGGAACGGTGGTCAGCGCGCGGCCGATCTGGGCCATCGTCGACGGCTCGATCCCCGTTTCGCCCGAGACGTATTCGGCCCCCTCGCGATCAAGGCCCGACCACTTGCCGTCCAGCCAGTCGGCCTTGTTCGGCTTGTAGTTCTTGCCGATCTCGAACTCCTCGTTGAGGTGGTTCTGGAACGCGGCCTTCATGTCCTCGATCTCGCCCTCGGGGATCAGGCCGTCGGCGACCAGGCGTTCGGTGTACAGCTGCAGCGTGGTCTTGTGACCCTTGATCTGGGTGTACATCGCCGGGTTGGTGAACATCGGCTCGTCGCCTTCGTTGTGCCCGAAGCGGCGATAGCAGAAGATGTCCAGCACCACGTCCTTCTGGAACTTCTGGCGGAACTCGGTCGCGACCTTGGCGGCATGGACCACGGCCTCGGGGTCGTCGCCATTGACGTGGAAGATCGGCGCCTCGACCATCAGGGCGATGTCGGTCGGATAGGGCGAGGTGCGGCTGAAATGCGGCGCGGTGGTGAAGCCGATCTGGTTGTTCACCACGATGTGCAGGCAGCCGCCGGTGCGATGGCCCTTGATGCCCGAAAGCTGAAGGCATTCGGCCACAACGCCTTGGCCCGCGAAGGCCGCGTCGCCATGCAGCAGGATCGGCAGGACCGCGCTGCGGTCATGCTGGTCGCCCAGCTGGTCGCCCTTGGCGCGCGCCTTGCCCAGCACGACCGGGTTCACGGCCTCCAGGTGCGAGGGGTTGGCGGTCAGCGACAGGTGGACGGTGTTGCCGTCGAATTCGCGGTCGCTGGATGCGCCCAGGTGGTATTTCACGTCGCCCGAACCGTCCACGTCCTCGGGCTTGAAGCTGCCGCCCTGGAATTCGTGGAAGATGGCCCGATAGGGCTTGGACATCACGTTGGCCAGGACCGACAGACGGCCCCGGTGGGGCATGCCGATGACGATTTCCTTCACGCCAAGCGCGCCGCCGCGCTTGATGATCTGTTCCATCGCGGGGATCAGCGCCTCGCCGCCGTCAAGGCCGAAGCGCTTGGTGCCCATGTATTTCACATGCAGGAACTTCTCGAAGCCCTCGGCCTCGACCAGCTTGTTCAGGATGGCGCGGCGGCCTTCGCGGGTGAACTGGATTTCCTTGCCGTAACCCTCGATCCGTTCCTTCAGCCAGGCGGCTTCCTCGGGGTTGGAAATATGCATGAACTGGATCGCGAAGGTGCCGCAATAGGTCCGCTGCATCAATTCGGTGATCTGGCGGATCGAGGCGATCTCCAGGCCCAGCACGTTGTCGATGAAGATCGGCCGGTCCATGTCGCCGGGACCGAAGCCATAGGTTTCGGGGTTCAGTTCCCCGTGGTCGGGCACGTCGCGCAGGCCCAGCGGGTCCAGGTTCGCGTGCAGGTGGCCCCGGATGCGGAAGGCGCGGATCAGCATCAGCGCGCGGATCGAATCCAGCACGGCCTGACGCATCTTGTCCTCGGTCAGGCTGACGCCCTTTTCCTCGGCCTTGGCGGCGATCTTCTTCATCGCGGCGGCGGCTTCGGATTTGGAGGCCATCGGCCATTCGCCGGTCAGCGCGGCGGTGGTCTCGTCCGACGGCATGGGCGGCCAGTCGGCGCGCTTCCAGCTTGCGCCCTCCGCCTCGCGGGCGGCATCCTCTCCGGCATCGCCCAGGCTGCGGAAGAATGCGTCCCAGGCCGCGTCGAAGGCGCCCGGGTTCTGCGCCCATTGGCCGTAAAGCTGCTCGATATAGGCCGCGTTGTGCCCTTGCAGGAAGGACGAGTCGTGGAAATCGGCGTTCTTGGGTTGGTCGGTCATTGTGTCTCGCGTCCTTGACGCAATGGAAGAATGGGAACGGGGATATGCGGCGTCAGGCGGCGCTGCATGTGACGATCATCATCTGGACACCGGGCATTGCGCTGCCCGCGCCAGGCTTGTTGGTGCGGCTGTTTTCCAAGCCGCGTCCCGCGCTGCGGCACAGTTGCGCGGGTGCGGCCTCGATCTTGCCGGCGTCGGTCTGGGCGGGCCGGAACAGCACGGTGAAGCGGCTGTCGGCATCGCCTGTGACGGCGATGACCGAAGCTTGGTGCAGGCCGGTGCGGCTGTCCACGGGGCCGGTCGGCAGGGCCGGGGCGGGGGGCGCAACCACCGGCGGCGATGGCAGAACGGGCAGGCTGGCCACTGGCGGGGCAGCGGGCGCCGGGGCAGGGGCCACGGGGGCAGGCTGCTGGGCCGCTGGTGTCACCTGCACGCAACCCGCCAGAAGCGCGGCCGGCAGAAGCACCGACAGGCGGGCAAGAACGGAAGGTTTGGCAGGATATCTGGGTGTCATGACCGCCTCAGGCACAATAAACGTCGATGATGGCCGCGCCGGGATCGGCATAGGGATCCGCGCGCGGGATGCGTTCGATCCGGGCAACCCCGCGGCGTTCCAGCCCGCACAAGGCGCGGGCCGCGCCCTGGTCGGCCCCGGCGGGCGCGCGGGTGGGGTGATAGATCAGCCGCCAGCCGAAATCGCGCCGCGCCACGGTGCGCACGGAGTCGGGGGGCAGGGTGCTGGCCTGGTGCAGGTTCGTGATGGCGGGAATGCCGCCGCGCAGGATGTCGTCGGTGGGCGCGCGGCCACAGGCCGTCAGCGCCAGAAGGGCGGCCAGGGACAAGGGCGCCATGCAGCCGCCGGTCCGGGCGTTTGCCCCGTCCGAAGATCTGGCTGCTGCGCGCTGCGGCTGGTCGTCCACGTCATCCCCCTGGTTTCCGATGCCCCATACTTATGTCCGAGGCACCGGCTTTCAATCGCGTCACCCGCAGGTGACGGTCATCCTTTGAACGCCACTGCCGAACTGCGGGGCAGAGGTATCCACCGCCTCGGCCGAAAAGACCTGCGAGGCGGTGTTGGAACAGATGATCGCGGGTGCGGCGGCAACCTGGTCGGCCGTCACCGCGTCGCCGCGATAGAAGACCGTGTACTGGTTGCCGGTGCGCGAGGCGGCGACCACGGCATCGGCCGGCAGGCCCGTCGCCGCGCCAAGCGCGCCCGAGGGAACCGAGGCCACCGACACCGAGGTTTCGACGCGCGTGATCGGCTCGGGCGCGCAGGCTCCCAGAACGACAGTCGAGGCGATGATGGCAGCAGAAAGCATCTTCATCTTTAATCTCCTGTGGTTACAGAGCGATTGCTCTTGCCCGTGGAACGCGCGCGCCGCGCCGGGGGTTGCGTCAGCCCTTGATGGCCTTCAGCACGGCCTCGCCCAGGCCTGCGGGGCTGTCGGCCACGACGATCCCGGCGCGCTTCATCGCCTCGATCTTCGATTCCGCGTCACCCTTGCCGCCCGACACAATGGCGCCGGCATGGCCCATGCGACGGCCCGGAGGGGCGGTGCGGCCCGCGATGAAGCCAGCGGTGGGCTTCCACTTGCCCTTCTTCTTCTGCTCGGCCAGGAACTCGGCCGCTTCCTCCTCGGCCGAACCGCCGATCTCGCCGATCATGATGATCGACTCGGTTTCCGGGTCGTCCAGGAACATCTGCAGCACGTCGATATGCTCCATCCCCTTGATGGGATCGCCGCCGATGCCCACCGCCGAGGACTGGCCCAGGCCCACGTCCGAGGTCTGCTTCACGGCCTCATAGGTCAGGGTGCCCGAACGCGACACGACGCCCACGCTGCCGCGGCGGAAGATGCTGCCCGGCATGATGCCGATCTTGCATTCGTCCGGCGTCATGATGCCGGGGCAGTTCGGCCCGATCAGGCGCGACTGCGACCCTTGCAGGGCGCGCTTGACGCGCATCATGTCCAGCACCGGGATGCCTTCGGTGATGCAGACGATCAGCGGGATCTGCGCGTCGATGGCCTCCAGGATCGAATCCGCCGCGAAAGGGGGCGGGACATAGATCGCGGTCGCATTGGCGCCCGTCTTCGCCACGGCCTCGTGGACCGAGTTGAAGACCGGCAGGCCCAGATGTTCGCTGCTGCCCTTGCCGGGGGTCACGCCGCCGACCATCTGCGTGCCATAGGCGATCGCCTGTTCGGTGTGGAAGGTGCCCTGGGATCCGGTGATCCCCTGGCAGATGACTTTGGTGTCTTTGTTAACGAGAACGGCCATTACGGCTTTCCTTGACGTAGGGTGCGTGGTCCCACGCACCATTGTTCAGGGGAAGGCGCGTGAAATCACGCGCCCTGTGTTTCAACCTTTAACGGCTTTCACGATCTTCTCGGCCGCGTCCGACAGGTCGTCGGCGGCGATCACGTTCAGACCGGACTTGGCGATGATCTCCTTGCCCAGTTCGACGTTCGTGCCTTCCAGGCGCACGACCAGCGGAACCTGCAGGCCGACTTCCTTCACAGCGGCGATGATGCCTTCCGCGATGATGTCGCAGCGCATGATGCCGCCGAAGATGTTGACCAGGATGCCTTTGACGTTCGGGTCCGAGGTGATGATCTTGAAGGCTTCCGTCACCTTCTCCTTCGTGGCGCCGCCGCCCACGTCCAGGAAGTTCGCGGGTTCCGCCCCATACAGCTTGATGATGTCCATCGTGGCCATCGCCAGGCCCGCGCCGTTCACCATGCAGCCGATCTCACCGTCAAGCGCGATGTAGTTCAGGTCGAACTTGGAGGCGGCCAGTTCCTTGGGATCTTCCTCGGTCTCGTCGCGCAGCGCCATGATGTCGGGCTGGCGGTAAAGCGCGTTGTTGTCGAAGCCCATCTTCGCGTCCAGGCACTTGATGTTGCCTTCGGGCGTGACGATCAGCGGGTTGATCTCCAGCATCTCCATGTCCTTTTCGATGAACATGCGATACAGGTTCTTGACCAGCGCCACGCACTGCTTGACCTGCGAGCCTTCCAGCCCCAGGGCGAAGGCCACGCGGCGGCCGTGGAAGTCCGACAGGCCGGATGCCGGATCGACGCTGAAGCTGACTATCTTTTCGGGCGTGTGGGCCGCGACTTCCTCGATGTCCATGCCCCCCTCGGTCGAGGCGACGAAGCTGACGCGAGAGGTCTGGCGGTCCACCAGCAGCGCCAGGTATAGTTCGCGCGCGATGTCGCTGCCGTCCTCGATATAGATGCGGTTGACCTGCTTGCCGGCGGGACCGGTCTGGTGCGTGACCAGCGTGCGGCCCAGCATCTGGCGGGTCAGTTCCTCGGCTTCCTCGACCGACTTGGCCAGGCGGACGCCGCCCTTTTCACCGGCTTCGGCTTCCTTGAAGCTGCCCTTGCCGCGGCCGCCCGCGTGGATCTGAGCCTTCACGACCCACAACGGGCCGTCCATCTCGCTGGCGCAGGTCTTGGCCTCGTCGGCCTTCATCACGATCCGGCCGTCGCTGACCGGCGCGCCGTATTGACGCAGCAGCGCCTTGGCCTGGTATTCGTGGATATTCATCCTGACCCCCTTTTTCGGTTCGGCAGATTTCGGGGCCTCTTGCCACATCCGAGGGGAGAACGAGAAACGTTTTGATCGGGAAAACGCCTAAACTTGCAGGAACATGCCGATTGTGATCACAGCTTCAAATGCCGTGATCACAAAGGACATGCCGCGGGATTCGCCTGACCCTCAGCCAGCGACGCGGGCGCAATCGAAGCTGTCGCCGGTGGTTTCCGATGTCCAGGTCATCCGGTTGTCATTTTGCCACTGAACCTGGATCACCGCGCCGTCGGCCAGGGTCATCGTGGTTGCGCGGTTCTGGGTCGAGAAACTGCGGATCGTGATCGGCGCGGCATCGACCGAGGGGATATAGGAGGTCGGCGTGAATGTCATGGTGGTCGCGCCGCAATCCCATGTGCCCATGAACGGCAACTGGTCGGTCGGGCGGGGGCTGGTGGGCGGCGCCTGACAGGCGGTCAGGACAATGGCGGAAAACAGGGCAGCAGGCAGAACGGTCCGGTTCATGGTCGCCTCCGGTTGCAAGGAACGGGGCGATGATAAAGCGGAAGCCGAAAAACGCATAACATCAAATGCAAAGGCGCGCCCACCGGGCGCGCCTTGTTCATGTCGGGCCGTTTCAGGCCAGCGAGCCGTCGATGCCCTTGCAGGCCTCGACCAGGCCGTTCACCGCATCGACGGACTTGGTGAACATCGCCTGTTCGTCTTCGTTCAGCGTGATGTCGATGACCTTTTCGACGCCGCCCGCACCGATCACGGTGGGCACGCCCACATACATGCCGTTCAGGCCATAGGCGCCGTCCACATAGGCCGCGCAGGGCAGGACGCGCTTCTGGTCCTTGAGATAGGCTTCCGCCATCTCGATCGCGCTGGTCGCGGGGGCATAGAAGGCGCTGCCGGTCTTCAGCAGGCCGACGATCTCGGCGCCGCCGTCGCGGGTGCGCTGGACGATGCTGTCCAACTTCTCCTGCGTGGTCCAGCCCATCTTGACCAGATCCGGCAGCGGGATGCCCGCGACCGTGGAATAACGAACCAGCGGCACCATCGTGTCGCCATGCCCGCCCAGCACGAAGGCCGTCACGTCGCGCATGGAGACGCCGAATTCCAGCGACAGGAAGTGGCGGAAGCGGGCCGAATCCAGCACGCCGGCCATGCCGCAGACCTTTTCACGCGGCAGGCCGCTGAATTCGCGCAACGCCCAGACCATCGCGTCCAGCGGGTTGGTGATGCAGATCACGAAGGCGTTCGGGGCGTGCTTGGCGATGCCTTCGCCCACCGACTTCATGACCTTGAGGTTGATGCCCAGAAGGTCGTCGCGGCTCATCCCCGGCTTGCGCGGCACGCCGGCGGTGACGATGCAGACATCCGCGCCCGCGATGTCGGCGTAATCGTTGGCGCCTTTCATGACGGCGTCGAAGCCTTCGGACGGACCCGACTGGGCGATGTCCAGTGCCTTGCCCTGGGGCGTGCCCTCGGCGATGTCGAACAGGACGACGTCGCCCAGTTCCTTCATCGCGGCCAGATGCGCCAGCGTGCCGCCGATCTGCCCCGCACCGATCAGTGCGATTTTGGGTCGGGCCATGGATAACCTCCGATCAATGGGATGATTGTTGCGGGGTGGTTACGGGGTCGCGCAAGAAATCGCAAGCCACTGTTGGCGCTGACACTTGCCAAAGCGGGCGCGGGGCCGCATTCCTGCCGGGCGGACAGGGGAATGGACCATGCTGGAATTGACCGTTGGGGGCTGGGTTCTGGCCGTGATCGCCGCAGCCTCGGTCGGGCTTGCCAAGGGCGGGCTGGCGATGGTCGGCATGATCTCGGTCCCGGTGCTGTCGCTGGTGATGTCGCCGGTACAGGCGGCGGGCTTGATGCTGCCCATCTATGTGGTGTCCGACGTGGGCGGGCTGCTGGCGTTCCGGCGGAACTTCGACATGCGCGTGCTGGCCACCGCGCTGCCCGGCGCCCTTGCCGGGATCGGCATCGGCTGGGCGGGCGCGCATGTGGTGCCCGTGGATGGCGTCACCTTCATCGTCGGCGCGGTCGGGACGATCTTCGCGCTGAACGCATTGATCCGGCCCCCGCTAAAGGACGAAAGGCGATCCCCGTCCTATGCCCGGGGCACGGGCTGGGGGCTGCTGTCGGGATATACCAGCTTCGTCAGCCATGCGGGCGCGCCGCCCTGGCAGGTCTATGTGCAGCCGCTGCGGCTGTCCGCGCTGACCTATGCGGGAACGACCACCTGGTTCTTCGCGGTCTGCAACTGGGTCAAGCTGATCCCCTATGCCGCGCTGGGGCAGTTGTCGCCCGGCAACCTTCGGGCCGCCGCCGTGCTGATGCCGGTCGCGCTGCTGTCGGTCTGGGCCGGCCTGCGGCTGGTCAAGATCATCCCCGAGGCGCTGTTCTACAAGCTGATCACCTGGGGCCTGCTGGCGGTGTCGCTGCGGCTGATCTGGCAGGCGCTTGCCTGACGCCGCAGCGCAGCAATTTTGCGCTTGCCAATTCTAGCGCCACAGGGCAGCGTCGCGCAAGATTGTTGCGAGGAGGATCTGATGGCGCGTCCCTATCGTTCGGTTCTGTATATTCCCGCCGCCAATGCGCGGGCGATGGAAAAGGCGCAGACGCTTCCCGCCGACGCGATCATCTTCGATCTGGAGGACGCGGTCGCCCCTGCGGAAAAGCCTGCCGCGCGGGATGCCCTGGCGGCAGCCCTGGGCAATGATTACGGCCCGCGCGCGCGGATCGTGCGGATCAACGGTCTGGCGACGGAATGGGGCGAGGACGACGCGCGCTTCTGCGCGGGGCTGGCGGTCGATGCGGTGCTGATCCCCAAGGTGGACGGCCCCGCCGACCTGGACCGGGTGGCCGCGATCATTCCCGACGCGCCCTTGTGGGCGATGATGGAGACGCCGCTGGGGATGCTGAACGCCGTCGCCATTGCCGCCCATCCCCGGCTGGAGGGGATGGTGATGGGCACCAACGATCTTGCCAAGGAACTGAACAGCCGCTTCCGCCCCGACCGGCTGCCGATGCAGGCGGGGCTGGGCCTGTGCCTGCTGGCCGCCAAGGCCCATGGCAGGGTGATCGTGGACGGGGTCTTCAACGCCTTCAAGGACGAGGACGGGCTGCGCGCCGAATGCGAACAGGGCCGCGACATGGGATTTGACGGCAAGACGCTGATCCACCCCGCCCAGCTTGCCATCGCCAACGACGCCTTCGCCCCCACGGACGCGGAAATCGACCTGGCCCGCCGCCAGATCGACGCCTTCCAGGCGGCAAGCGCCGAAGGCAAGGGCGTCGCCGTGGTCGATGGCAGGATCGTGGAAAACCTGCATGTCGAAACCGCGCGCAAGACGCTGGACCGCGCCAAGGCGATTGCGGCCATGGCCGGATAAGGGCAGGGTGCGGCACAAGACATCCAGCGAAGGGAAAGCCAGATGGTTCTGCTGATATCGGGACTGGTTCTGTGGTGGGCGGCCCATCTGTTCAAGCGCGTGGCACCGGAACGGCGTGCCGCCCTGGGCGATAAGGGCAAGGGCCTGGTCGCGGTCCTGCTGATCCTGTCGGTCTTCATCATGGCGCGGGGCTATGGACAGGTCGATGGCCCCGTCTGGTGGGGCCGTTCGCCCGCGACGACGGGCATCAACAATCTGCTGATGCTGCTGGCCTTCTATCTCTATGCTGCCGACGGGATGGGCACGCGCGTCACCGCCTGGATCCGGCATCCGCAGCTGACCGGCTTCTCGCTCTGGGCCGTGGCGCATCTGCTGGTGAACGGGGATCTGGCCTCGCTGATCCTGTTCGGCGGGCTGCTGGCCTGGGCGCTTGTGGAAATCGTCCTGCTGAACCGCGCGGGCGCCTGGAAGCGGCGCAGCGGGCCCTTCCCGGTCCGCAAGGAAATCATGGCGGCCGTGGGCGCGGTCGTCGTCATGCTGGTCGTGGGCCTGATCCACGGCTGGATCGGACCCTGGCCATTCGGAGGCTGACGTGACCACCCTTTACCGCTGCATCACCGAGGACGACACCGTCCAGTTCTGCCACCGTGTCAGCGAGGCGCTGTCCAAGGGCTGGTCCCTGCATGGCAGCCCGACCATGGCCTTCGATCCCGTCAAGGGCGTGATGCGGATGGGGCAGGCCGTGACCAAGCAGGTTCAGGCCGAATACCATCCCGACATGAAGCTGGGGCAGCAATGACCAAGACCAATCCGGGCCGCTTCTTCGAGGATTACCGCATCGGCCAGGTGATCCGCCACGCCGTTCCCCGCACTGTCGCGGAAGGGGAACGGGCGCTGTATCACGCGCTGTATCCTGCGCGCCACGCGCTTTATTCCAGCGATGAATTCGCGTCGAATTGCGGGCTGGAAAGCAGCCCGATGGATGACCTGCTGGCCTTTCACATCGTCTTCGGCAAGACCGTGCCGGATGTCAGCCTGAACGCGGTGGCGAACCTGGGCTATGCGCAGGGGCGCTGGCTAGCCCCGGTCTGGCCGGGCGACACGCTGCGGTCGGAATCGCAGGTGATCGGGCTGAAGCAGAACAGCAATGGCAAATCCGGCGTGGTCTGGGTCCGTACCGAGGGTCTGAACCAGATGGAGGAGCCCGTGCTGGACTATGTTCGTTGGGTGATGGTGCGCAAGCGCGACCCTGATGCCCCCGCGCCCGAAACGGTCGTGCCCGACCTGGCCCCCGTTGTCATGCCCGAGGATCTGGTGTTTCCGGAAGGGCTGGATTTCAGCGACTACGACTTCGATCTGGCCGGCGAGCCGCATCGCTGGGGCGATTACCAACTGGGCGAGAAGATCGACCATGTGGACGGCGTCACCATCGAGGAGGCCGAGCATATGCTGGCGACCCGGCTGTGGCAGAACACCGCCAAGGTCCATTTCGACGCCACGAACCGAGAGGATGGGCGGCGGCTGATCTATGGCGGCCATGTCATCAGCATGGCCCGCGCGCTGTCCTTCAACGGATTGGCGAATGCGCAGATGATCGTCGCGCTGAACGGCGGCACCCATGCCAACCCTTGTTTCGCGGGCGATACCGTTCGCGCATGGTCCGAGGTTCTGGACAAGGCCGAAACGCCCGCGCCCGGCGTCGGCGCGATCCGGCTGCGGCTGGTCGCCACCAAGGGCGACAGCGGCGCGTTCAGGCTGAAGGACGCCGAGGGCCGCTATCATCCCGATGTCCTGCTGGATCTGGATTACTGGGCACTGATGCCGGTCTGACAAAGCGACTCGGCCGTTTCGCATCCGCAGCATGTGTTGTGATCACAGCCCGCCAGGTCGTGATCACAAACTCCGCCGACCAAGTCAAATCCGCGAAAAGACGGTGATGACTGGGTGACAGATGAAACAAATGGCGACAGTAACGCGTCAATTGCCAGCCCGCGCGGTCAGCCAAGCACCTGCGACGGGTCAAGCCAGAACCGTTTGAAGGAGCGCCGCATCATGGCCGACGTGAACCGGGGCAACCGGCCGCTTTCCCCCCATCTTCAGGTTTATCGCCTGCCCATGGCCGCCGTGACGTCGATCATGACGCGGATCACGGGGCACGCATTGGTCGCGGGTATCCTGCTGCTGGTCTGGTGGCTGGTCGCCGCCGTAACCGGCCCGGAAGCCTTTGCCGCCGCCGACTGGGTGGTGCGGTCCTGGATCGGCTTCATCGTGCTGACCGGATCGGCCTGGGCGCTGTGGTTCCACACGCTGGCGGGCATCCGGCACCTGTTCTACGATTCCGGCCAGCTTCTGCGGATCGAGGAGGCCGAGCGCGCAAGCTGGGCCATCATCATCGGGTCGGTGGTGCTGACGCTGCTGTCGCTGATCCTGTTCTTCTTTGCATAAGGGCAAGGCAACCATGCGCTATATCACCCCCCGCAAGGCAGCCATGGGCCTGGGTTCCGCCCACAGCGGCACGGCCGACCACTGGTTCCTGACCGTCAGTTCCTGCGCCCTCGTCCTGCTGGTCCCGGCCTTCATGCTGGTGATCGGCAATGCCATCGGCATGTCGCATCCCGAACTGGTGGCCTATTTCGGCCGTCCCTATCCGGCGCTGATCACGGCGCTGTTCATCGTCGTGGGCATGGTGCACTTCATCAAGGGCACCCGGATCATGATCGACGATTACTTCCAACACACGGCGCGCAAGGTGGCGATCATCGTCTCGGTGGTCTTTTCCTGGGCGGTCATCGCGGCGGCGGTCTTTGCGCTGGCCAAGATGACGCTGGTCACCGTCGCGATCTGAGGGCACCATGGCAGCATACGATATCCATACGCATGATTACGACGTGGTCGTGGTGGGGGCCGGGGGCGCCGGCCTGCGCGCGACGCTGGGCATGGCCGAACAGGGCCTTCGCACGGCCTGCGTGACCAAGGTCTTTCCGACCCGGTCCCACACCGTCGCGGCGCAGGGCGGCATCGCCGCGTCTCTGTCGAACATGGGCCCGGACAACTGGCAGTGGCACATGTACGACACCGTGAAGGGGTCGGACTGGCTGGGCGACACGGACGCGATGGAATACCTCGCGCGCGAGGCGCCCAAGGCCGTCTACGAGCTTGAACATTACGGCGTTCCCTTCAGCCGGACCGAGGAGGGCAAGATCTATCAGCGTCCCTTCGGCGGCCACACGACCGAGTTCGGCGAAGGCCCCCCGGTGCAGCGCACCTGCGCCGCGGCCGACCGGACCGGCCACGCGATCCTGCACACGCTTTACGGTCAGTCGCTGAAGAACAATGCGGAATTCTTCATCGAATACTTTGCGATCGACCTGATCGTCACGGACGGCGCCTGCACCGGCGTGGTCTGCTGGAAGCTGGACGACGGCACCATCCACGTCTTCAACGCCAAGATGGTGGTGCTGGCGACCGGCGGCTATGGCCGGGCCTATTTCAGCGCGACATCGGCCCATACCTGCACCGGCGACGGCGGCGGGATGGTCGCGCGCGCGGGCCTGCCCCTGCAGGACATGGAGTTCGTGCAGTTCCATCCGACCGGCATCTATGGCTCGGGCTGCCTGATCACCGAAGGCGCACGGGGCGAGGGCGGATACCTCACCAATTCGGAAGGCGAGCGTTTCATGGAACGCTATGCGCCGACCTACAAGGATCTGGCGTCCCGCGATGTGGTCAGCCGCTGCATCACCATCGAGATCCGCGAAGGCCGCGGCGTCGGTCCCGACAAGGACCACATGTATCTGAACCTGATGCACCTGCCGCCCGAGGCCTTGGCCGAACGTTTGCCCGGCATCAGTGAATCGGCCAAGATCTTCGCAGGCGTCGATGTGACCAAGCAGCCGATCCCCATCCTGCCGACGGTCCATTACAACATGGGCGGCATTCCCACGAACTATTGGGGCGAAGTCCTTGCGCCGACGGCGGAAAACCCCGATGCGATCTTCCCCGGCCTGATGGCCGTGGGCGAGGCGGGCTGCGCATCCGTCCATGGCGCGAACCGCCTGGGATCGAACAGCCTGATCGACCTGGTGGTCTTTGGCCGCGCCGCCGCCATCCGCGCCGGGCAGGTGATCGACCGCGAGGGTCATATCCCCTCGACCAACCAGGCCGAGGTTGACAAGGCCCTGGCCCGCTTCGACGGTCTGCGCCACGCCAAGGGCACCGTCAGCACGGCCGAACTGCGGCTGGAAATGCAGCGCACGATGCAGGCCGATGCGGCGGTGTTCCGCACCGACAAGACCCTGGCCGAGGGCGCCGAGAAGATGACGGCGATCGCGGCCAAGATGGACGACATCAAGGTCACGGACCGGGGCCTGATCTGGAACAGCGACCTGATGGAAACGCTGGAACTGACCAACCTGATGCCCAACGCGCTGGCGACCATTGTCGCGGCCGAGGCGCGCAAGGAAAGCCGTGGCGCACATGCCCATGAGGACTGGCCCGAGCGGGACGACGCCAACTGGCGGAAGCACTCGCTTGCATGGGTCGATGGAAACGCGGTTAAACTGGACTACCGCCCCGTCCATCTGGACCCCTTGACCAAGGAAGAGGATGGCGGGATCGACCTGAAGAAGATTGCTCCCAAGAAAAGGGTTTACTGATGCGCTTCCAAACTCTCGCCGCCCTGGGTCTTGCCGCCGCCACGCTTGCGGCCTGCGCCGCACCGATGCCGCCGGCGACCACCGTCACCGTGCCCCCCGCGGTCGTCACCACGCCGACCGTGCTGGACGCGGCCTCGCGCCAGGTTGCCCGGACCGTCATCAACGCCGAGATGGAGAAGCGCCTGCCCGGCGCCAATGTCGCGCCCTATACCGACTGCGTGGTCAACAACGCCACCACGGCGGAACTGATCGACATCGCCCAGGCCTCGCGCGCGGGCGTGTCGGGCACGGCGGACAGCGTGGCGGCCATTGTCTCGCGCCCGGCGACCACGCAGTGCATCGCCGCGGCGGCACGCACGGCCTGATGTGATGCGCGCGCGGGCGGGACATATGGCCTTGGCGCTGATCGGGATGCTGGCCGCCTGCGGCCCCGTCCCGGTCCAGCAGGCCGAGGTGACCTGCCTGCGCGACGCCGAACTGGCCGTCCGCCCGCAGACCAATGTGGCGGTCGGCATCGGCACCGGATCGTCCGGCACGCGCGGCTTCGGCAGCGTGTCGGTCGATCTGTCGGGCGACTACCTGATGGGCCGCGACCCGTCGCAGGTCTATGACCGCTGCGTGCAGCGCCGTTCGGGCCAGCCGCCGCGCCGGCCGCTGATCGACCAGCCGGGCTGGACGGGCTGAGCCATGGCGGGGCAGGCAGGGACAGGGCAGGGGGCGCGGCGCCTGATCGTTCATCTGGGCGTCCAGAAGACCGGCAGCACCTCGATCCAGCGGCACCTGCGCCGCAATGCCGACACGCTGGCGCATCACCTTGTGGTCCGCACGCCCGAGGAAGGATCGCCCATGCGCCCGCTGGGCCGCGCGGCGATTGCCTTCAGCCTGGCGCCTTCGGATGTCCGTGCGCAGGCGCTGAGGCTTGCCTTTCGCGACGTGCTGGACACCCTGCCGGCAAGCGATGTTCCGGTTCTGGTCAGCCACGAGAACCTGGCGGGCGCCATGCCCGGCAATGGCGGCGAGACGGGGCTGTTCCCGCACCTGCCCGGGATCGCCGGCCTTCTGGCAGAAGAAGCGCGGGAATTCGCGACCGATTTCGTGATCTATACGCGCAACCAGAAAAGCTGGCGTCCCTCGGTCTGGGCGCAGGCGGTGCGGACCGACGGTTATACCCGCAGCCTGGTTGAATTCGAGGCCGAGACTGCCGATCTTCCCCGGTGGGGCGACCTGATCCGCCGCATGACGGCCGAACTGGGCGGACGCGTGACCCGCTTCCGGCTTGAGGACGAGGGCGATCCCCTGCGCCCCGGCCGCCAGCTTCTGCGTCATGCCGGGCTGGATGACGCCCTGATCGACGCGCTTCAGCCCCTGGACGGAGAGGCGAACAGCCGCCTGAACGACGGCGCGACCGAATTCCTGCGCAGGCTGAACGGCCTGTCGCTGAACCCCCACGCGCATGGCCGGATCGTCGATCTGGTCGCGCGCGCCGAACATCTTTTCGCGGCGGACGTGACGTCGCAAGGCACTTCCTGAGAGGAGCACCCCATGGTCCAGTTCACCCTGCCCAAGAACAGCCAGATCCGGGTCGGCAAGACCTGGCCCGCGCCTGCGGGCGCCACCAATGTCCGCAAGTTCAAGATCTATCGCTGGGATCCCGACACGGGCGAAAACCCGCGGCTGGACACCTATTTCGTCGATCTGGACAAGTGCGGGCCGATGATCCTGGACGCGCTGATCAAGATCAAGAACGAGATCGACCCGACCCTGTCCTTCCGCCGGTCCTGCCGCGAAGGGATCTGCGGGTCCTGCGCGATGAACATCGACGGCGGCAACCACCTGGCCTGCATCTATGGCATCGACGAGGTGAAGGGCGACGTGTCCATCTATCCGCTGCCGCATATGCCGGTGGTCAAGGACTTGGTGCCAGATCTGACGCATTTCTATGCCCAGCTTGCATCCGTGAACCCTTACCTGATCACCAAGTCGCCCACGCCCGGAAAGGAATGGAAGCAGTCCATCGAGGACCGCAAGAAGCTGGACGGGCTTTATGAATGCATCCTTTGTGCCTCCTGCTCGACCTCTTGCCCCAGCTACTGGTGGAACGGCGACCGTTATCTTGGCCCGGCCGCGCTGCTGAACGCCTATCGCTGGATCATCGACAGCCGCGACGAGGCCACGGGCGAGCGGCTGGACGAGCTGGAGGATCCCTTCAAGCTGTATCGCTGCCACACGATCATGAACTGCACCAACACCTGTCCCAAGGGGTTGAACCCCGCCAAGGCGATTGCCTCGATCAAGCACATGATGGTCGATCGGATGGTGTGATCCGCGTCCCGCAGTGGCCGGGGGCCAGCCCCCGGACCCCCGGGGTATTTGGGCAACGAAGAAGGGCCGGAGCAGTGATGCTTCGGCCCTTTTGGTTTTAGCATATTGGAAGGGTCAGCCTTCGACCTTGGTGAAATCCGCGATCTGCTGGCCTGCGGCGCGGATGCGGTGCAGCAGGTTCAGGCGGTTGCGGCGGACGATCTGGTTGTCGGTATTGACCTGCACCGCCTCGAAGAAGGCGTCGATGGGGGCGCGAAGGCCTGCGATGGCGGTCATGGCGGCGGGGAAATCCTCGGCCTTGATCGCGGCTCTGATGGCCGGTTCGGCGGTATCGAGGGCGGCGAACAGGGCGCGTTCCTCGTCGGTTTCGGCGAACTTCACGTCGGCGCCAAAGCTGTATTCGACGCCGTCCTTTTCCTCGGCCTGGGCCAGGATATTGCCCGCGCGCTTGAGGCCCTGGGTCAGGTTCCGGCCGTCATCCGTCTGCAGCATGGCGTTCAGGGCGGTGGCGCGGTTCACCACCAGCACGAGGTCGTCGTTGCCGGGTTGCGCCAGCACGGCGTCGATGATGTCGTGGCGGATGCCTTGGTCGCGGAGATAGACCTTGAGGCGGTCGTGGAGGAAGGAGAGGAGGTCGGCAGCTTTCGAATCCAGTCCGACAGCAATATTTTCTGCCGTGGCTTCGGGATCGAAGTTTTCTCCGAACGTATGCGCATCGAACAGACTTAAGAGAAGCTTCTGTTCTGCTTCTGTTAGATTACTATCCCTTGAGGCGTTGCGTGTTGTATTGAGCGTCTGTGCAAATTGATCAAGCATCGATTCTTTCACGGCCGCTGCCAGGTTTCTGATCAATGGAAGTTTCGATGTGGTCTCTAACCTCATACGGACGTCACTTCCGAGAATGAGCCGAATGACCCCCAGCGCGGCCCGCCGTAGCGCAAAGGGATCCTTCGATCCCGTAGGCTTCTCATCAATCGCCCAGAACCCGGTCAGCGTGTCGATCTTGTCCGCGAGTGCCACCGCCACCGACACAGGCGTGGTTGGCACCGCATCCGACGGCCCGAGCGGCGAGTAGTGGTCGCGGGCGGCATCTGCCACGGCCTCATCCTCGCCAGCCGCAAGCGCGTAGTAGCGACCCATCGTGCCTTGCAGTTCGGGGAATTCACCGACCATGGCGCTGCGCAAGTCCAGCTTGGCCAGCTTTGCGGCCCGTTCGGCCTGGTCGGCATCGGCGCCGACCAAGGGCGCGATCTCTCGGGCAAGGGCGGCGATGCGTTCGATGCGATCCGCCTGCGAGCCCAGCTTGTTGTGGAAGGTAACGGATTTCAGCCCCTCGGCCCAGGCCTGCATCCCGGCCTTCGCCTCGCGCAGGTCGTTCTGCCAGAAGAACGCCGCGTCCGACAGACGCGCGGCCAGCACCCGCTGGTTGCCGGCCAGGATCGTCGCGCCGTCGTCGGGGGTCTCGATATTGGCGACGGTGACGAAGCCCTCGATCCGGCCGGTCCTGGGGTTGCGGGCCGAGAAGAACTTCTGGTGTTCCTTCATCGAGGTCTGCAGCACCTCGGGCGGCAGGTCCAGGAAGCGTTCCTCGATCACGCCCATCAGGGGGACGGGCCATTCGACAAGGCCCGCGACTTCGGCCAGCAGGGCGTCGTCGGGCACGATCTGCCAGCCGCGCGCGAAGGCGAGGTTCTCGGCCCCTTGGCGGATCGTTTCCTCGCGCTCGGCGCTGTCCAGGATCACATGGGCGCGGCGGAGTTTCGCGGCATAGTCGTCGAAGCCTGAAACGGTGAAGGCGTCGGGGGACAGAAAGCGGTGGCCGCGCGTGCTGTTGCCGGCGGCGATGCCTTCGACCGTCAGCGGGACCACGGTGGCGCCGGCCTCGTCCGAGAGCAGGCAGATGATCGAATGCAGCGGGCGCACCCAGCGCAGCGAACCCGCGCCCCAGCGCATCGACTTGGGCCAGGGGAAGTTGCGGATGGCGGCGTCCAGAACCTCGGCCACGATCTCGGATGCGGGGCGACCGGGCTTTTCGACCGTGGCGAACCAGACCTGGCCCTTCTTGTCGTCGCGCGCCGTCAACTGGTCGCGGGTCAGGCCGGCCGAGCGCAGGAAGCCCTCCAGCGCGGCTTCGGGGGCATCCAGGCGGGGGCCCTTGCGTTCCTCGCGCGTGGTGGGGCTGTGGGCGGTCAGCCCTTCCACCGCAAGCGTCAGGCGGCGGGGCGTGGAAAAGGCCCCGGCGCTGGCATAGGTCAGCCCGGCTTCGACCAGTCCGTCCGTGACCAGCTTGCGCAGATCCTTGCGCGCGCGGGCCTGCATCCGGGCGGGAATTTCCTCGGAGAACAGTTCGATCAACAGGTCGGGCATCAGTCCATCACTCCGCGTTCCGGGGTCTTGTCGTTGTATTGGTGCCAGCCATAGACGCGGCCGTCGGGATAGATCGCCAGCACGCGGTCCACGTCCGGGCGGATCTCGGCCTGGCCCAGGACGGCCTGGGCTGCGCCGGAGGCGAGGTCGGCGGTCAGTTGCCCGTGGTCGAAGCAGTCGAACCAGCCGGGGGCGCCCAGCGGCGTCGCGCCGCCGAAAGGGACGGGATCGGCGGGCTGCTGGTCCAGCACCGCGCAGGCCCGCCAGCGAAGGGGCGAGCTGTCTGCGTCGATGCCCTGGAAGTCGCGGACGGGCAGGGTGACGGGGCCGCCGGCGGTCTGCACGGCGAGCGTGTCGGCAGGCGGGATGCGGTCGTAGAAATGGTATTCCTGCAGATACCACATGCCCCCGCCCGCGATCACGCCGATGGCCAGCAGCCCTATGCCGACGATCTTGCCGTTCATGCTTGCGCGGCCTCGGTCGTGACGAACAGGTCGGCGCAGGCCTTCGCAAGCGCGCGGACCCGGCCGATATAGGCCTGCCGTTCCGTGACCGAGATCACGCCGCGCGCGTCCAGCAGGTTGAAGATGTGGCTGGCCTTGATCGCCTGGTCATAGGCCGGGTGCGCCATGGGAATGGTGCGGCCCGCCGCGTCCACCGGATCGGCGGCAAGGATGCGGGCGCATTCGGCCTCGGCGTCCTTGAAGTGCTGGAACAGCGTGTCGGTATCGGCCACGTCGAAGTTCCAGCGGGAATATTCGCGTTCGGTCTGGCGGAAGACATCGCCATAGGTCAGCGGGATCGGCGCGTCGGGGTCGTTGAAGGGCATGTCCATGACATGTTCCACCCCCAGCACATACATCGCCAGCCGTTCCAGGCCATAGGTCAGCTCGCCCGACACCGGGCGGCAGTCATGGCCGCCGACCTGCTGGAAATAGGTGAACTGGCTGACCTCCATCCCGTCGCACCAGACCTCCCATCCCAGGCCCCAGGCGCCCAAGGTCGGGGATTCCCAGTCGTCTTCCACGAAGCGTACGTCGTGGACCAGCGGGTCCAGGCCGATGGCGCGCAGGCTGCCCAGATACAGATCCTGCAGGTTCGCGGGGCTTGGCTTGATGATGACCTGATACTGGTAATAATGCTGCAGGCGGTTGGGGTTTTCGCCATAGCGCCCGTCGGTCGGGCGGCGCGAGGGCTGGACATAGGCCGCGGCCCAGGACCGCCCGCCCAGGGCGCGCAGCGTGGTGGCGGGGTGGAAGGTGCCCGCGCCGACTTCCATGTCATAGGGCTGCAGGACGGCGCAGCCTTGGGCGGCCCAGTAATTCTGCAACCGCAGGATGATGTCCTGGAAGCTGCGGGGTCGGTTGGGGCTGGTCATCGGGGCCGTCCTTTGCATAGATCAGCACATGCTTGCGCGCCTTCTAGGCGGGGCGGGGAACAGGGTCAATAAAGGCCGCAAGAACGGCCAGCGAAGGGGAACGGGGATGCGGCGCTTGGCTTTCTTGGTGATGGCGGCGGGATTGCCGATGGCGGCCTGGGCGCAGGACGCCGTGATCCGCATCGAGGCCAAGCGCGGCGACGACGTGGCCGAAGCCGCCGCCCGCTGGGCCAGCCAACTGGGCGAGGTGGTGACCTTTCCCCTGCCGCGCGGCTGGACGGCCATCGCCATCGGTCCCCTGACGCCCGAGGAAGCGGGCGAACGGATCGGGGCGCTGAAGGAGGCGCGCCAGATCCCGCAGGACAGCTTCGTCACCGTGCCGGGCCCGGATGTGGTTCTGACGCCGGTGGGTGCGGCGCCTGCGGTTGCGGAACCTGTGACCGAGGAACCTGCCGCGCCGCAGCCGGACCTGCCCGCGCCGGGAACCTATATCCGCCTGCAATCGGTGCAGGACCGTGCCGAAGCCGATGCCGCGCTTGCGGAATGGCGCAAGACCTTCCCCGAGGCGGGGATGACGGAATTGCCGAACGGCCGGTTCGGGGTGGTGCTGGGTCCGATGGACCGGGCGACGGCGGATGCCTGGCTGGATGTCTTCGAGGATGGCGACGTGGTGCCGGACGATGCCGTGGTGTCGGATGCGTCCGAACTGGGCGCGGTGATCGAGGCGGGGGAAACCCCCGACCTGCCCCCGCCGCCTGCCACCGCCGCCGAGATGCCGCCCATGGACCAGGTTCAGCGCGCGCTTCGCTGGGCGGGCGTGTATGATGGGGAAATCGACGGCAAGACCGGTCCGCGCACCCGCGACGCCATCCAGGCCGAGATCCTGGCCGAGCGCCTGTCCACCGATCCCGGCACGGCCATGGCCGAACTGATCGCCCGGCGCGAGGCCTGGCGGGCCGAAGTCGGGCTGACAACGCTGGAAGACAAGGCCACGGGGCTGTCGGTCATGGCGCCGATGGACCGGCTGGAATTCGACCGGGCGGAACGGGCGCTGTCGATCTATGGCCCCAAGGACGGGTCGGGCGCGGCGCTGATCCTGTTCAGCCAGCCCGGCGGTCAGCAGGAGTTGCTGGACATGTCGGGCCTCGTCACCGCGCTTGGCTGGGTGCCGCAGCCGGTGCGCGACATCAAGCCGGGCCGTGTCCTGCTGGAAGGCGCAAACGACGCCCATATCGGCCGCGCCGAAGGCTGGGTCCGCGACGGCCGGGCCGAGGGCTTCGTGCTGATCTGGCCTGCGTCCGACGCGCAGGGCCAGGCGCGGATCGCGGCAGAAATGTCGGACAGCTTCGCGCGCAGGGGTCCGGCGGCGAATGACGCGCCCCAGCCTGCCCAGTCTGCCACGCCCGCCTTGGGAAATCCCTAACCCCGCCAGAAGCGCGGCAGCAGCAGGACCAGCACCGATACCAGTTCCAGGCGGCCCAGATACATTCCCAGCGTCATCAGCCATTTGGCCGCGTCCGGAAATTCGGCGACCGATCCGTTGGCGGTGATCTCGGGTCCCCAGACGGGGCCGATATTGGCGATGGCGGTCCAGGCGCCGGTCAGGGCGGTGCGGGGATGCAGCCCGGCCAGCGACAGGCCCACGATCAGCAGCCCGAAGGTCAGCATGAACAGCGTGAAGAAGGCCATGACGGAATCGATCACGTCCTGGTCCAGGGGGCGGCCTTCATAGCGCAGGGCATAGACGCGGTGGGGCGAATGCATCCGGCGCAACTGCGCGCGCACCGCCTGGAACAGCACTAGGTATCGGAACACCTTGACCGAACAGGCGGTCGATCCCGTGCAGCCGCCGATCAGCCCGCAGATGATCAGGATCGCCAGCGGCAGGTGGCCCCAGGTCATCACGTCGGTCGAAAAGAACCCGGTGCCGGAAAAGGTGGACACGGTGTTGAACACGGTTTCCCGCGTGATGTCGATGATGTTGCCCTGATGCTGCAGGAAGATCACGCGATAGGCGATGATGATCGCGCAGGCATAGACGATCCAGCGAAGATAGGCGCGGATCTGCAGATCCTGCCAGAAGGGCGTCAGGTCCCCGCGCATCCCCTGCACCAGCCGGATGAAGGGGATCGAGGCCAGGATCATGAAGAAGGACGCCGCCCATTCCAGCGGTCCCAGGAAGGCCCCGAAGCTGGCGTCATAGTTCGAGAAGCCGCCGGTCGAGACCGTGCCGAAAGCCTGCACGATGGCATCGAAGCCGTTCATGCCCAGCAGCAGATAGGTGACGGTGCAGAACGCCGTCAGCATGATGTAGATGCGCGTCATCTCGGCCGCGATCTCTCCGGCGCGGGGCATGATCTTGCCCAGGGTGTCGAAGCCCTCGGACCGGAAGAACTGCATGCCGCCCACCTTCATGATCGGCAGGAAGACCATGGCGACGACGACGATACCGAGGCCGCCGATCCAGTGCAGGATGGCCCGCCACAGATGCGTGCCGCGCGGCAGGCCGTCCAGTTCAGGGAATGCCGTGGTGCCGGTGGTGGTGACGCCCGACATCGCCTCGAAATAGGCATCGACGAAGGGGGCGCCGGGCTGGCCCAGCATGAAGGGCAGGGCGCCGAAGACCGGCAGCACCGCCCACAGGCCCGAGGTCAGCAGAAAGGCCTGCTGGATCGACAGGCTTCTGTATTCGCCCCAGGTCGCGACCGAGACCAGCGTGCCCGCGACGGCCGTCAATGCCGCGCATTGCAGGAAGACCACCCAGTGCGGGTCGCCGTGCCACCAGTCCACCAGCATGGGCGCCAGCATCGAAACCCCCAGGGTCACGATGATCTTGCCGATCGGATGGGCCACGGGGCGAAGGTCGATCATGGCGACTGCTTGCCCCGCGCCCGTCAGGCCGTCAAGCGCCCTGCTGGACCCCGCGTGCGGCGCGGTTGATCCGGCCGATCCACCATGCCGCCGCCAGCAGCACCAGCCCCGCCGCCAGCGCCACCATGCCCGTGGCATGGTCGAAGGCCGCGTTGGCCGTGGCGATCAGGCGGTCCGCCTGCGGCGCGGGCAGGGTCGCGGCCAGGGCCAGGGCGCCGTCCAGCGAATCCGTGGCCTCGCGTCCTGATCCCCCGGCACCCGCGAAGCTGGCGCTGTAGATGCCCGCAAGCAGGCTGCCCAGGATCGCGATGCCAAGCGCGCCGCCCAGTTCATAGGACACCTCCTCGACCGAGGCCGCCATGCCCGCGCGGTCCGCGGGCGCGTTCAGCATGATGGCCGAGGAGGCGGCGGTCATGGCCGCGCCGATGCCTGCCCCCATGACCGCGAAGCTGCCAAGCGCCAAGGCCGGATGGCCGAAGCCCATGCCATAGGCCAGGATGCCCGCCCCGCTGGCCGCCAGCGACCAGGCCAGCAGGCGCCCCGCGTCCATGCGGGCCATCATCAGGCCCGCGACCGGTCCGGCCACGAAGGCCGCCAACGGGATGGGCAGGCTGAACAGCCCTGCTTCCAGGGGCGACAGGCCCTGGACCAGTTGCAGGCGCTGCGTGATGGCAAGCTGCACCCCCAGCAGCGCGGCGGCGGAGACGACGGCGCCGATGACCCCGCCCGCGAAACGGGGATCGCGGAACAGCGCCAGGTCGATCATCGGGCTGGCGCTGCGGCGCAGGCGGCGCAGGAACAGCGCAAGGGCGGCAAGGCCCACCAGGGCGG
Organism: Paracoccus sp. SY; assembly: GCF_002901215.1. Lineage (NCBI taxonomy): Bacteria > Pseudomonadati > Pseudomonadota > Alphaproteobacteria > Rhodobacterales > Paracoccaceae > Paracoccus > Paracoccus sp. SY. Next base: position 50,519 of record NZ_NWMQ01000002.1, read on the forward strand.
ACAGGACCAGCACCGTCGCGGAAGGCGCAGGCTTGGCGATTTCCTTGATGGCCAGCGTGATGCCGATCAGGCCCACCAGGATCAGCACCGATCCCGCAGGGTCGAAGGGATGATGCCCGTGGGCCTTGCCCCTGGGCACGAAGGCGATGGTCAGGACCAGTGCCGCCAGCACGACCGGCAGGTTGATCAGGAACACGGCGCCCCAGTGGAAATGCTGAAGCAGCGCCCCGCCGATCACCGGCCCCAGCGCCGCCCCGCCCGAGGCGACGGCGGCCCAGATGCCGATGGCCAAGGCCCGGTCATCGGGATCCTCGAAGGTTTGGCGGATGATCGACAGCGTGGCGGGCATCATCGCCGCCGCGCCCAGGGCAAGGCCCGCCCGCGCCGCGATCAGCATGACCGGCGACGGCGCAAAGCCCGCAGCCAGCGAGGCCAGCCCGAAGATGACCAGCCCGATGGCGAACATCCGCCGGTGACCGTAACGGTCCCCCAACGCCCCCGCGCCGGGCAGCAGCCCGGCCACGACCAGCGAATAGGCATTGACGATCCACAGCTTTTCCGTGGCCGAGGCACCCAGATCCCGCGTCAGCGTCGGCAGCGCGGTGTAAAGCACCGTCATGTCGATGACGATCAGGAACAGCGCGCTTGAAACGATCGCCAGCACGAGCCAGGGGGAACGGGCGGTCATGATTCACCTGAAATGAAGGCGATGCCGGAACGGGTCGATGCGTGACTTTAGCTATAATGGAGAAGGAGCAAAATGGCCGAGATCGCGGGGCTGCGGAACGAACAGGCAGCCATTTCCGGCGCGACCCGCGCAGGTGGCCTCTGAAAGCCACCGCTTGGGTCTTGCCTGGGTCGGCCCCTGCCAAATCAGCTGTTCGGATCCTGGTAAACGCCGGTTTCCTTCAGCGTGTCCATGACCTCGCGCGGCATGTAGGTCTCGTCATGCTTGGCCAGAAGGTCGCGCGCCTCGAAGCGGCCGTCGCGGTAATAGCCCTTGGCGATGGTGCCCTGGCCTTCGGTGAACAGGTCCGGGCGCGGGTCGCGGCCGACATAGCTGACGGGGATTTCCGCCGCGCCATCGGTGATGACGAAGTCGAATTCGACGCCGTGGCGGTCCACGATGGACCCGTCCTTCACCAGCCCGCCCAACTGGAAATATTCGTCGGGATCGGGCGCGGCCTCGGTCACCTGCGTGGGCGAGCGATACAGGTTGATGCCGTCGCGAAAGCCGTAGCCGATCAGCCCCACCGCGATCAGCAAGGCAACGGCGGCCGCGACGATCACCTGGATGCGGCGGCGTTTCTTCAGGGATTTCATGCCAGCCATGGTATCACCCTCATGCTGCCTCGAAATGGATGGGGCGGCGCAGGAACTGGGTGGCCTTGCTGGACACCCGGACCGGATCGCCCGTCGTCAGGTTCTTGGATTCGGTGCCCGAACCCAGGAATTCCGGCCTGCGCTGCAGATAGTCGGCCAGGCTTTCCGCGACCAGTCCCGCCTGGCTGAAAACCTTGACATCGGGACCAAGCGCCTTCTGGAAGGCCGCTTCGACCAGGGGATAATGCGTGCAGCCCAGCACCGCGGCCTCGGGGTGGGGCATCCGGCGCAGCAGCGCCTCGACATGGGATGCCACAAGCGCCTCGGCCAGGATCTCGTCGCCCATCTCGATGGCATCGACCACGCCGCCGCAGGGCTGGGCCTCGACATCGACGCCCACGGCGCGGAAGGCCAGTTCCCGCTGGAAGGCGCGGCTGGCGACGGTCGCCGGGGTGGCGAACAGCGCCACATGCTTGACCGCGACCTCGCGGGGCGGCGAATTGTCGCCCCAACGGCGTTCGGTCAGCGCCTCGATCATCGGGACGAAGACGCCCAGGACGCGCTTGTCGGCGGGCAGCCAGGTTTCCTGCATCCGCTTCAGCGCGGCGGCGCTGGCGGTGTTGCAGGCCAGGATCACCAGATCGCAGCCTTCCTGCCACAGCCGTTCGACGCCCGCGCAGGTCAGGTTGAAGATATCCTCGGCATCGCGCACGCCATAGGGCGTATGCTTGTTGTCGCCCAGATAGACCAGCGGCAGGTCGGGCAGGCGCGCGGCGATGGCCTGATGGACCGTCAGCCCGCCCAGTCCCGAATCGAAAACGCCTACCGCCATCCGTGCCACCCTTGTTCTGTCGCGAGGTGCCTTTTTAGGGCGCATCGCGGTTCTTGGAAATGACTTAGATCAGGTGACCCCCCGAAAGGTGGTCATTCGGCGGCCTGCTGCAGGGGTGCCTGGCCGCTGCGGAGCTGCGCCAGCAGTTCCGTCCGGCGCAGGGCCGCGGCTTGTTCGGCCTTTTCCTTCACCGGGCCGAAGCCGCGCACCGTCAGCGGCAGTTCCGCCAGTTCGATGGCAACGGGCATGGTGGCATCGGTGACATTCGCCAGGACTTCGCGCATGTCCGCCTCGTATTCGCGGATGGCAGCCCGTTCCCTGCGGCGTTCGGCGGCATAGCCGAAGGGGTCGAAGGGCGTGCCGCGCAGGAACTTCAGCCTTGCCAGCAGCTTGAAGCCGCGCAGCATCCCTTCGCCGTATTCGCGTTTCCTCGGGCGGCCTTCGGCATTCTTGCCGCCCAGGATCGGCGGGGCGAGGTGCAGCTTCAGCTTCGTGTCGCCATCCCACTGTTCCGCAATCTGCTGCGCCGTGGTCAGGTGCAGCCGCGCGACCTCGTATTCGTCCTTGTAGGCCAGCAGCTTGTAATACCCGCGCGCGACGCTTTCGCGCAGGGGTGCGGGGGCGGCATCGACCAGCTTGCGGAAACGCTTTGCCAGCCGCTTGTTCTGGTAACCGATCAGCCGCGCCTCGCGATAGGCCACCGGATCGGGGGGCAGTTGCGTGACCGGGGCGGGCTTGCGGGTCTGTTCGGGGAAGGCCATGGCCCAGCGGCCGATCTGGAAGGCCCGCTGGTTTTCCGCGACCTTGGCGCCGTTCAGTTCGATCGCCTGCATGATCGCGTCCAGCGTCAGGGGGATCAGCCCCTGCTGCCAGGCCGCGCCCAGCACCAGCATGTTGGAATAGATCGAATCCCCCAGCATCCGCAGCGCCAGGTCGTTGGCGTCGAAGAAGGCCACCTTTTCGCGCAGCCGCGCCTGAAGCGAGACCTTGAGCTGGTCCGAGGGCACGCGGAAATCGCGCAGGCGGGTGAAGTCGCCGGTCACGATCTCGTGGTCGTTGACGACGGCGCCGGTGCGGCCCGTGGTCATCAGGCCGATGGTCTTGGCCCCGGCGGTCACGACCAGGTCGCCGCCGATGATGCAGTCTGCCTCGCCCACGGCGACGCGGATGGCGCTGATGTCCTCGGGGCGGTTCGCCAGGCGCAGGTGGATATGGACCGCGCCGCCCTTCTGGGCCAGGCCCGCCATCTCCATCATGCCGGCGCCCTTGCCGTCGATATGGGCGGCCTGGGCCAGCACCGCGCCCAGCGTCACGACCCCGGTGCCGCCGACGCCGGTGATGACAACGTTATGCGTGCCGGTGATCGCGGGAAGGGTGGGGCTTGGCAGGTCGGGGATCTCGAAGGCCTCGGCCTTGGGCTTCCTCAGCTTGCCGCCCTCGACCGTGACGAAGCTGGGGCAGAAGCCCTTGAGGCAGGAAAAGTCCTTGTTGCAGGACGACTGGTCGATCTGGCGCTTGCGGCCCAGTTCGGTGTCCAAGGGCACGATCGACACGCAGTTCGACTGGATGCCGCAATCGCCGCAACCCTCGCAGACCTCGGGGTTGATCCAGACGCGGCGGTCGGGATCGGGGAAGGTGCCCTTCTTGCGGCGGCGGCGTTTCTCGGCCGCGCAGGTCTGGATATAAAGGATCGCGCTGACGCCCTCGGTCCCGGCCAGTTCACGCTGCACGGCCATCAGTTCGGACCGTTCCTCGAAGCGCAGGCCCGTGGGGAACTGCTTGCGGTCGATGTCTTCCTTTTCGTCATAGACGACGACCAGGGGCTTGACGCCCATCGCCACCAGTTCCTCGGCGATCTGGGGGGCGGTCAGGCCGCCTTCGTTGGGCTGCCCGCCGGTCATGGCGACCGCGTCGTTGAACAGGATCTTGTAGGTGATCGTGGTCCCCGCCGCGATGGCCGCGCGGATCGCCAGCGACCCCGAATGGTTGTAGGTGCCGTCGCCCAGGTTCTGGAAGACGTGCTTGGTCTTGGAAAACGGCGCCTCGCCCACCCAGTTCACGCCCTCGCCGCCCATATGGGTGAAGCCGGTGGTTTCCCGGTCCATCCACTGCACCATGTAGTGACAGCCGATCCCGGCATAGGCGCGGCTGCCGTCCGGCACCCTGGTCGAGGTGTTGTGCGGGCAGCCCGAGCAGAACCAGGGCGTGCGCGTGGCGATTTCCGGGGCGTTGTCGGCGCGGCGCACCTCGGCCAGGCGGGTCAGGCCCGCCTTGATGTGGTCGGTGCCGCGACCTTCCTCAATCAGGATTTCGCCGATCTTCTGGGCGATCATCACCGGATCAAGGGCGTAGCGCGTGGGGAACAGTTCGGCCCCGGTGCGGTCGTGCTTCCAGCCATGGACGCGGCGGCCGTGGCGGTTGTCGAAGATCGCCTCCTTCAGCTGCACCTCGATCAGCTTGCGCTTTTCCTCGACGCAGACGATCAGTTCAAGGTTCTCGGACCATTCCTGGAAGGACTTCATGTCCAGGGGCCAGGTCTGCCCGACCTTGTAGGTGGACAGGCCCAGCCGTTCGGCCTCGGCCTCGTCGATGCCCAGAAGCGACAGCGCATGGACCAGATCCAGCCAGTTCTTGCCCGCCGCGACGAAGCCGATCTTGGCGCCGGGCTTGCCCCAGACCTTGTGGTCGATCTTGTTGGCGCGCGAAAACGCCTCGGCCGCCCAGCGTTTATAGTCGATCATCCGCGCCTCGGAGGCGACGGGCGTGTCGTGCAGGCGGATGTTCAGCCCACCTTCCGGCATCTGGAAGTCGGGCGTGACGAAGGACAGCCGGAACGGATCGCCATTGACGACCGAGGTCGCCTCGACCGTGTCCTTCATGGTCTTCAGCCCCGTCCAGACGCCCGCGAAACGCGACAAGGCAAAGGCGTAAAGGCCGTAATCCAGGATTTCCTGCACGCCCGCAGGCGACAGCACGGGGATATAGCGGTCGATCATCGCCCAATCCGACTGGTGCAGCACGGAACTGCTTTCGCCGGTATGGTCGTCGCCCATGGCCATGACCACGCCGCCGAATTTAGACGTGCCCGCCATGTTGGCATGGCGCATCACGTCGCCCGACCGGTCCACGCCCGGACCCTTGCCATACCACAGCGCGAAGACGCCGTCGTATTTGCCCTCGCCGCGCAACTCGGCCTGCTGGCTGCCCCAGATGGCGGTGGCGGCCAGATCCTCGTTCAGGCCCGGCTGGAACAGGATGTTCTGTTCCCCCAGCCGCTTGCCTTCGCGCATCATCTGCAGATCGACGCCCCCCAGCGGCGATCCGCGATAGCCGGTCACGAAGCCCGCCGTGTTCAACCCCGCCGCCTTGTCGCGCGCCGCCTGCATCAGCATCAGCCGCACCAAGGCCTGCGTGCCGTTCAACAGCACCTGGGGCTTGGTCAGGTCGAACCGGTCCGCTAGCGAAAATTCCTGCTTGCTCATTCTGTGGTCTCCTCCGCCTTGAGACATTATAGGTCAGCTTTGCTGACCGACGAAGGAAAAACTTCGTGTTTGCCTTTCGCTTGCCGAGATGGGGCATTCAGGTTAGGTCTGCAAAAATTGCATGGCAGCCACGGCAGGATTGTAACAGCATGGACTGGGACAAGCTTAGAATCTTTCACGCCGTTGCCGATGCCGGCAGCCTGACCCATGCCGGCGACACGTTGCACCTGTCGCAATCGGCGGTCAGCCGGCAGATTCGCGCCCTGGAAGAATCACTTGGGACCACCCTTTTCCACCGCCATGCGCGGGGGCTGATTCTGACCGAACAAGGGGAACTGCTGTTCGAGGCCACCTCCTCCATGGCGCGCAAGCTGGACACCGCATCGGCCCGCATCCGCGACAGCGAGGAGCATGTCTTCGGCGAATTGAAGGTGACGGCCACCGTGGGCTTCGGCACGCTGTGGCTGGCCCCCAAGCTGGTCAAGCTTTACGACAAGTATCCCGACCTCAAGATCGACCTCATGCTGGAGGAACGGGTCCTGGACCTGCCCATGCGCGAGGCCGACGTGGCGATCCGCATGAAGGAACCCAGCCAGTCCGACCTGATCCGGCGCCGCCTGCTGTCCGTGCGGATGCGGCTTTATGCGACGCAGGAATACCTGGACAAGGCGGGCGTGCCCGAAACCATGGCCGACCTGTCCCCCTATCGCCTGATCTGCCAGCGTCCCGACCAGCCCCAGGTGACGGCCGGCGCGCGCCTGGTGCAGGAAATCATGGCCCAGAACATCGGATCGACCCTGACGGTAAACAACTATTTCGGGGTGCTGCAGGCCGTGCTGGCGAACCTGGGCATCGGCGTGTTGCCCGATTATCTGACAGCCGATCACAAGCGCCTGGTCCGCGTCCTGCCCAACATCGAATCCGGCGAGGTGCCGGTCTTCCTGGCCTATCCCGAGGAATTGCGCCAAACCCGCCGGGTCGCCGTGTTCCGCGATTTCGTGCTGGAGGAAATCCAGGCATTCCGCCGCCGGCAAAGCGAAGCCCTGCTGTCAGAGGCCATAAGCAACGACTAAAGTCGCAGAAGCTGGGGCAAATCTGCAACTTTGGCGTGTAGCCATTCCGCAACTGCATGGCCGCTATGACCTTTGGATGGGGTCAATGGCCTTGAATCGTTAACAGCCTGCCCATAGATCAGGCGTCGAAGGCGATGATCAGCGTAATCGCTCATCACCTTCTACCTCCCTGTTGGACTTAGGCCGGGCCTTGTGCCCGGCTTTTTTTTGGCCCGCTTTCGACAGGGGTCGGCGCAGGCCTTCCCATGCGCGCCGTCTGTGCCTAAAAGGCGCCACATCCACCCCCGCAGGAAGGCACCACGATGCAGGAACCGACGATCACCCCCGACCTGATCGCCGCGCACGGGCTGAAGCCCGACGAATACGACCGCATCCTGGACATCATCGGACGCGAACCCACCTTCACCGAACTGGGCATCTTCAGCGCCATGTGGAACGAGCATTGTTCCTACAAGTCGTCGAAGAAATGGCTGCGCACGCTGCCCACGACCGGCCCCCAGGTGATCTGCGGTCCGGGCGAGAATGCGGGCGTGGTGGATATCGGCGACGGCCAGGCCGTGGTCTTCAAGATGGAAAGCCACAACCACCCCAGCTATATCGAGCCGCACCAGGGCGCCGCGACCGGCGTGGGCGGCATCCTGCGCGATGTCTTCACCATGGGGGCGCGCCCGATTGCCGCGATGGACGCGCTGTCCTTCGGCCGCCCGGAACATCCCAAGACCCCGCATCTGGTCAAGGGCGTGGTGGAAGGCATCGGCGCCTATGGCAATGCCTTCGGCGTCCCGAACGTGGGCGGAGAGGTCCGCTTCCACCGCAGCTATGACGGCAACTGCCTGGTCAACGCCTTTGCGGCGGGCCTGGCCGATGCGGACAGGATCTTCTATTCCGCCGCCTCGGGCATCGGGATGCCGGTTGTCTATCTGGGCGCCAAGACCGGCCGCGACGGGGTGGGCGGCGCGACCATGGCCAGCGCCGAGTTCGACGACAGCATCGAGGAAAAGCGTCCCACGGTCCAGGTGGGCGATCCCTTCACCGAAAAATGCCTGCTGGAAGCCTGCCTCGAGCTGATGCAGACGGATTCCGTCATTTCCATCCAGGACATGGGCGCGGCGGGGTTGACCTGTTCCGCCGTGGAAATGGGCGACAAGGGCGGGCTTGGCATCAAGCTGATCCTGGACAACGTGCCGCAGCGCGAAACCGGCATGACCGCATACGAGATGATGCTGTCGGAAAGCCAGGAACGGATGCTGATGGTCCTCAAGCCCGAGAAGGAAGCCGAGGCCCGCGCCATCTTCGAGAAATGGGATCTGGACTTCGCCATCGTGGGCGAGACGATCGCCGAGGACCGCTTCCTGATCATCCACGGCAATGAGGTCAAGGCCGACCTGCCGCTGTCGAAGCTGTCGTCCAGCGCGCCGGAATACGACCGCCCCTGGGTGGAAACCCCCGCCGCCGGTCCTGCGCCGGATCTGCCCGCGATCACGCCCATCAAGGCGCTGCGGGCGCTGATCGGATCGCCTTCCTATGCGCACAAGGCCTGGGTCTGGGAACAATACGACACTCAGGTGGGCGCCGACACGATCCGCCGCCCCGGCATGGGCGCGGGCGTGGTCCGCGTCCACGGCACCAACAAGGCGCTGGCCTTCACCAGCGACGTGACGCCCCGATACGTCAAGGCCAACCCCTATCAAGGCGGCAAGCAGGCCGTGGCCGAGGCCTATCGCAACCTCTCGGCCGTGGGCGCGCTGCCGCTGGCAACCACCGACAACCTGAACTTCGGCAACCCCGAAAAGCCCGAGATCATGGGCCAGTTCGTCGGCGCCATCAAGGGCATCGGAGAAGCCTGCAAGGCTCTGGACTTCCCCATCGTGTCGGGGAACGTGTCGCTGTATAACGAGACCGACGGCAAGGGCATCCTGCCCACCCCCACCATTGGCGGTGTGGGCCTGATCGACGACCTGTCGAACCTGATCGCGGGCCTGCCGAGCGAAGGCGACGTCGCCATCGTCATCGGCGAAACGCGCGGCCATCTGGGCCAGTCGGCGCTCGCCGCCGAGGCCTTCGGCATCGAGGAGGGCGACGCGCCTCATGTCGATCTGGAGGCCGAGCGCAAGCATGGCGAATTCCTGCGCGCCAACCGCACCCATCTGAAATCCGCCACCGACCTGTCGGACGGCGGCCTGGCCCTTGCCGCCTTCGAGATGGCCGAGGTCGCGGGCATCGGCATCCGCCTGGACAGCGGCGACATCGCGCAGCTGTTCGGCGAAGACCAGGCCCGCTATCTGGTCGCCTGCGACGCCGCCGGGGCCGAGGCGCTGTTGAAGGCGGCCGATGCCGCTGGCGTTCCCGCCGCACAGGTGGGCGTCTTCGGCGGCCTTGCCGTGCAGATGGGCGATGACGCGGGCGATCTGGCGGAGCTGTCGCAGCTTTACCGCACCGCCTTCGCCCAGGCGATCCGGGGCGACATGCCCGATCACGCATGACGGTCACGGCGCCTCCGGGCTATGCCGCCATCGTCACCGCTGCCGGTCGCGGCACCCGCGCGGGCGGGGGCGAGCCGAAACAATGGCGCGACCTGGCCGGGCGCAGCATCCTTGCGCGCTCGCTCGATGCCTTTGCGGGCTTTGACCGCGTGGTTCTGGTGGTCCATCTCGACGACATGGCCCGCGCGATCCGCGACTTTGCGGGCGGCGTGACCATCGTCACCGGCGGCGAGACGCGGGCGGCCAGCGTCATGGCCGGGCTGCAAGCGCTGGAAGGGCAGGCGACCCACGTCCTGATCCATGACGGCGCCCGCCCCCTGGTCGGCGATGCCGTCATCCAGGGCGTGATCGACGCGCTGCAAGGCGGCGCGCCCGCCGCGGCCCCGGCCTTGCTCGTCAGCGATGCCTTGTGGAAGGGTGCGGACGGGGCTGTCACCGCCACGACCCCGCGCGACGGGCTGTTCCGAGCGCAGACGCCGCAGGGCTTTGCCTTGGATCAAATATCCAATGCGCACCGCCTCCACCCCCACGACGCCGCCGACGATGTGGAACTGGCGCTCAAGGCCGGGATCCCGGTTGCGATCACGCCGGGGTCCGAGGACAATCTGAAGATCACCTTTCCCGCAGATTTCGCGCGGGCCGAACGGATACTGGGGACTGCGATGGATATTCGCCTTGGCAATGGCTATGACGTTCACGCCTTCGGGCCGGGCGACCATGTCTGGCTGTGCGGCGTGCAGATCGCGCATGAAGCCGGGCTGGTCGGCCATTCCGACGCGGATGTGGGAATGCACGCGCTGACAGACGCGATCTATGGCGCGCTGGCCGAAGGCGATATCGGCCGCCATTTTCCGCCCAGCGATCCGCAATGGAAGGGCGCCGACAGCGCGATCTTCCTGGCGCATGCGGCGGATCTGGCGCGCGAACGGGGCTTTACCTTCGGCAATGCCGACGTCACGCTCATCTGCGAGATGCCGAAGATCGGCCCGCACGCGCAGGCCATGCAGGCCCGCCTAGCCCAGATCATGGGCATTGACGCCAGCCGCATCAGCGTCAAGGCCACCACCTCGGAACGGCTGGGATTCACCGGGCGGCGCGAAGGCATCGCGGCCATCGCCACTGCCGTGCTGATCAAGGCGTGACGCGATGATCGCCATGATCACGACCTTCTTCGGCATCGGCAGGCTGCGCCCCGCGCCCGGCACCTGGGGGTCGGCGGCCGCCGTCCTGCTGGCGGTGCTGGTCTATGAGGCCGGGGGGGCGCTGCTGATCCCCCTTGGCGCGGTCCTGGCCGCACTGGTCGGGTTCTGGGCCGTGCCGCAGGCGCTGCGCATGACCAGCGACGAGGACCCGTCCGAAATCGTCATCGACGAGGTGGCGGGCCAGTGGCTGGCCATGTCCTTCACGGTAATTCCCTTGTCCCGGCACGGGATCTCGATCCTGGATGCCTGGCCTGCCTTTGTGGTGCCCTTCCTGCTGTTCCGCCTGTTCGACATCTGGAAGCCCTGGCTGGTGGGCCGCGCCGACCGGCGGGGCGGGGCCGTCGGCGTGATGATGGACGATCTGTGGGCCGGTCTGTTCGCGGGTCTGGGATCGGTCGCGCTTGCCGGTCTGTATCACGCCCTGCTGGAGCCGATGCTGTGAGCCTTGCCGCCGATATCCTGGACGCCGCCCGCGCGCGCGGCGTGATGATCGCCACCGCCGAAAGCTGCACCGGCGGCCTGATCGCAGGCGCCCTGACCGAGGTGCCGGGATCGTCCGACGCCGTGGACCGGGGCTTCGTCACCTATTCCAACGCCGCCAAGCAGCAGATGCTGGGCGTGCGCGCTGAAACGCTGGAAGCCCATGGCGCCGTCAGCGAACAGGTCGCGGCGGAAATGGCCGCTGGCGCGCTGCGCCTGTCCCTGGCGGGCATCGCTGTTTCCGTCACCGGCATCGCAGGCCCCGGTGGGTCCGAACACAAGCCCGAAGGCCGCGTCTGCTTCGGCATCGCGCAGCCTTTCGGCACCCGGACGGAAACGGTCGAGTTCGGGGCCATCGGCCGCAGCAATGTCCGCGCCGCGACCGTCGATCACGCCTTGCAGATGCTGATGGACGCCCTGCGCGACTAGCAACGCACGGACGGTTAACGGCCCGTTAACGCAGGCCCGCCACCCTTGCCGCCTGATGTTCAGGACGGGGGTGATCCATGCCAAGCGTTGAGGAAGTCGCCGCGCAGATCGTCGCGCGGGAAGGCGGTTACGTGAACGATCCCGACGATCCGGGCGGCGCCACCAACTATGGCGTCACGGTCGGGACCATGAAGTCCCTGGGCTTGGATCTGAACAAGGACGGGCGGGTCGATGCGACCGACGTCAAGGTGCTGACCCGCGCCCAGGCGCAGCAGATCTTCGTCGAACATTACTTCCGCCGCCCGCGACTGGCCGAACTGCCCCCTGCGGTGCAGTCCAGCGTCTTCGACATGTATGTGAACGCGGGCACCAATGCCGTGAAGATCCTGCAAAGGCTGGTCGCGCGCATGGGCTTTGCCGCGACGGCCGACGGCGTCATCGGCCCGCAAACCATCGCCGCGGCCCATGACGCCGCCGCCGCCGCGCCCGACCACTTCGCCGATGCCTATGGGATCGCGCGACGGAATTATTACTATTCGCTGGCCGATCAGCGCCCCGCCAGCCGCAAATATGCGCGCAGCAAGGCGGGCGGCAAGGGCGGCTGGATCACCCGGGCCGAGGAATTCATCAGCCCCCGCTATCACCTGACCGAGGCCGAGCATCGCGAAAGGACCGCCAAATGGGCATGATCGACCGCTTCATCGGCCTGGGCCAGGGCGTCACCGCCTTGGGGAGCGCCGCCACCGGCATGGCCGAGGTCTTCACCCAGAACGCCACCCGCAAGATGGAGCTTGAGGAGGAAGCCTATGCCCGCGCGATCAACCAGCTGGGACAGGAATTCCAGACCGTCCGCCCGGGATTTTTCGACAGTTTCGTCAACGGTTTGAACCGCCTTCCCCGACCGCTTCTGGCCTTGGGGACCATGGCCCTGTTCGTCTATGCCATGATCGAGCCCGAGGGGTTCGGCCTGCGCATGATGGGCCTGCAACAGGTGCCCGAACCCTTGTGGTGGCTGCTGGGGGCCATCGTGGGCTTCTATTTCGGCGCGCGAGAGGCGCATCATTTCCGCCATCGCGTCTGGCCCGCCCAAGAGGTCAAGACCAGCGTGACGACCACCCAGCAGGTCACGGCGGTCAAGCCCAACGACGACTTTGCCGACAATGCCGCGCTGCGCGACTGGGTGGCCGGCCTGCGCGAATAGGCCGCAGCCCGGCGCACGCAAAACTGACCAAGGCGACCAAGGGGGGACTTTTCCCCCCTTTTGCATGGCTCTATGCTGGGCGGACACGGAAGGATCGCCGCCATGACAGCTGAATTCGGCCATTTCGCCCTGATCCTCGCCTTTGCGGTGTCGCTGTATCAGACGGTCGTGCCGCTGGTCGGCGCCTCGAAAGGGTGGGGGGGCTGGATGGACAGCGCCCGCCCCGCCGCCGTGGCGCAGTTCCTGCTGGTCGGGCTGTCCTTCGCGGCGCTGACGGTGGCCTTTGTCACCTCGGACTTCTCGGTGAAGCTGGTGTACGAGAATTCGCATACCGCCAAGCCGATGATCTACAAGATCAGCGGCGTCTGGGGGAACCACGAAGGGTCGATGCTGCTGTGGGTGCTGATCCTGGCACTGTTCGGGGCGGCGGCTGCGGTCTTCGGCGACAACCTGCCCCCGGCCTTGCGGGCGCGGGTGCTGGCGGTGCAGGCGGCGATCGGCGCGGCCTTCTATGCCTTCATCATCTTCACCTCGAACCCGTTTTTGCGTCTGGCCAGCCCGCCCTTCGACGGGCGCGACCTGAACCCGCTGCTGCAGGATCCGGGCCTGGCCTTCCACCCCCCGTTCCTTTACCTGGGCTATGTCGGCCTTTCGATGGCCTTCAGCTTCGCCGTCGCCGCCCTGATTGAGGGGCGGGTGGACGCCGCCTGGGCGCGCTGGGTGCGGCCCTGGACGCTGGCCGCCTGGATGTTCCTGACCATCGGCATCGCGCTGGGATCCTGGTGGGCCTATTACGAGCTTGGCTGGGGCGGCTTCTGGTTCTGGGATCCGGTCGAAAACGCCAGCTTCATGCCCTGGCTGCTGGCCGCCGCCCTGCTGCATTCCGCCATTGTCGTCGAAAAGCGCGAGGCGCTGAAAAGCTGGACGATCCTTCTGGCGATCATGGCCTTCGGATTTTCCATGATCGGCACGTTCATCGTGCGTTCGGGCGTCATCACTTCGGTCCACAGCTTCGCAAGCGACCCGGCGCGGGGGGTGTTCATCCTGGGGATCCTGGTGTTCTTCACCGGGGGCGCGCTGACGCTTTATGCCGCGCGGGCGGGGCAGATGACCGCCAAGGGGATCTTCGCGCCGGTGTCGCGCGAAGGCGCCCTGGTCCTGAACAACGTCCTGCTGGCGGTGTCGGCCTTCGTGGTCTTCATCGGCACCATGTGGCCCCTGATCGCCGAGATGCTGTGGGACCGCAAGCTGTCGGTCGGGGCGCCCTTCTTCAACCAGGCCTTCACGCCCTTCATGGTGGTGCTGGCGATGGTGCTGCCCCTGGGGTCGATCCTGCCCTGGAAACGCGCGACGCTCGGCCGGATCATGCGCCCGCTGTGGCCGGCGCTCGCGCTGACCGGGGCGGTGATGGCCCTGATCTTTGCCGTCTCGACCGGACGGTCGGCGATTGCGGTGATCGGGGCGGGGCTTGGCGCCTGGATCGTCTTCGGCGCGGTTGCCGAACTGGTCCACCGCACCGGCCAGTCGGGCCTGTCGCGCCTGGCCCGCCTGCCGCGCGCCGACTGGGGCAAGGCCATCGCCCATGGCGGTCTGGGCGTCACCTTCATCGGTGTCGCCCTTTTGACCGCCTGGCAGGTCGAGGATATCCGCGTCGCGCAGATCGGCCAGCCGTTCCGGGTCGCCGATTACGACATCACCCTTGCCAGCGTCGATGAGGTCGAGGGGCCGAACTACGTCTCGACCACGGCCACCATGGAGGTCGCGCGGGATGGACGCCCGGTGGCGGTGCTGCATCCTGAAAAGCGGGTCTATCCCGTCCAGGCCATGCCCACGACCGAGGCCGCGATCGACAACGGCATCTTCCGCGACATCTATCTGGTGATCGGGGATGCCCAGGCGGACGGGGGCTGGGCCGTGCGCACCTATATCAAGCCCTTCGCCAACTGGATCTGGGCGGGATCCCTGCTGATGGCGCTTGGCGGGATCGTCAGTCTGTCCGACCGTCGCTATCGCGTGGCCGCAGGCGCCCGGCGCACGCCCGCCAGAACGGTGGCCGCGGAATGAGACGGCTTGCCCTGGCACTCGCCCTGCTGCTGCCCATGGCGGCCTTCGCGGTGCAGCCCGACGAGGTGCTGCCCGATCCCGCGGCCGAGGCACGGGCGCGCGAGATTTCCCAAAAACTGCGCTGCCCGGTCTGCCAGGGCGAGAATATCGACGAATCGAACGCCCCGATCAGCCGCGATCTGCGGCTGTATGTGCGCGAACGGATCATCGCCGGCGACAGCAATGACGAGGTGATCGACGCCGTCGTGGACCGCTTCGGCGAATTCGTGCTGTTCGAACCCCGCGCCCGGGGCGGCAACCTGGTCCTGTGGCTGGCCGGGCCGGTCATGGCGCTGCTGGCCCTGCTGGGGGCCTGGCGCTTCCTGCGGTCCCGCGCGACGGCCCGCCCCGAGGAAACCACGGCGCTGAGCCAGGCCGAGCGTGACCGGCTGGACCAGATCATGCGCGACTGACGCCGGGTCGCGCTTTCCCCCTGCGCGGTTTCGGTCATGATGCCGCCAAAAGGGGGACCGCCATGACTTACGAAACCATCGAATTCGCCGTCAGCGAAGGCGTCGCCACGCTGACCCTGAATCGCCCGCAGGTGATGAACGCGCTCAGCAGTCGGATGCGGGCCGAGATCACGGACGCGGTGCAGACCCTGCCTGGGGAAGCGCGTTGCCTGGTCATCACCGGCGCCGGGCGGGGCTTCTGTTCGGGCCAGGATCTGACCGATCGGGCGGCGGCAGCCGATCTGGAAGGCACGCTGCGCGACGAATACGAGCCCATGCTGCGGGCGATCCGCGCCTGCCGCGCGCCGGTGATCGCGGCGGTGAACGGGGTCGCGGCGGGGGCGGGGGCGAACTTGGCCCTGGCCGCCGATGTGTTGATCGCCACCGAAAGCGCCAGCTTCATCCAGGCCTTCGCGCGAATCGGGCTGGTCCCGGATGCGGGCGGCACCTTCGTCATTCCCCGCGCCGTGGGCATGGCGCGGGCCATGGGCATGATGCTGTTCGCCGAACCCGTCAGCGCCCGCCAGGCCGCCGATTGGGGGCTGATCTGGGAAGCCCTGCCGGATGCGGATTTCGCCGAAGGCATCGCCACCCGTGCGCGGCAACTGGCGCAGGGACCGACGGCCGCCTATCTGGCGATCCGCGAAGCCGTCGCGGCATCCACCCAGAACGACATGGACGCGCAGCTTGCGCTGGAGGCGCGGCTGCAAGGCGCAGCGGGCCGGACAGCGGATTTCGTCGAAGGGGTGACGGCCTTCCTGGAAAAGCGCCCGGCGCGGTTCACCGGACGCTAGGCGATCTGCGCGAAACGCGGGGCAGGGGTCCGGTTGTCGAAGAAGGGCACCGTATCGGGCACCGGCAGGGGCGCGTCGGGCGCCAGGCCCGCGATCAGGTCGGCCAGTTCGGCCAGCACCACCTCGGTGATGAAGGGCAGGTCTAGGGCGCGCGCCTGGGCCAGGGGCACCCAGTGCAGGTGCGAAAGCTCGTCGCAGGCGCGGCTGAAATCATCGGGGTCGGTCGCCAGGCAGGCGGCGTCGGCCACGAAGAAATGCGCGTCGAACCGGCGCGGCCGGCCCGGCGGGGTGATGGCGCGGAACAGATAGGTCAGGGAGGCGGCATCGGGGGCAAGCCCCGCCTCGGCAAAGCCCGGCCAGTCGCAGCGGCCGGGACGGCCGATCAGCTGGCCCGTTTCCTCGGCCAGTTCGCGCAGGGCGGCGGCGGCAATGGCATCGGGATGGGGCGTGCAATCGGGGCGGGGTTCCCGTGCCAGGCGGCTTCGATGCGGTTCCGCAAGGGGGGCTGCCAGCGACACGGCCGCGTCCGAGGCATCGACCGCGCCCCCTGGAAAGACGTATTTCGACGGCATGAAGACCGCCCCCGCGCCGCGCATCCCCATCAGGACCGAACTGTCGCCCCCCGTCCTGCGTAGCAGGATGACGGTCGCCGCGTCGCGGATGGGGGTGGGGTCGGTCACGCCGAGGTCACGGGTCGCGCGCCGAATCCGTGCATCCGCCGCGCCCATTGCAGGCCCACGAAGGCCCCCTTGATGCGCGGCAACAGCAGCAGCGAGAGGATCACAGCGCCCAGGCTGAAGGTCCAGATCATCGTCATCGCGGAAGGCCGCCATGCGACATAGCTGGCCAGCAGGATCGGCGCGCCCAGATGCGAGACAAGGAGGATCGTCAGATAGGCCGGGCCGTCGTCGGCACGCTGATGATGCAAGGCCTCGCCGCAGGACGGGCAATGATCGGCGACCTTCAGAAAGGACCGGAACAGCTTCCCCTCGCCGCAGGCGGGGCAGCGGCCCCGAGAACCGCGAAGCACTGCCTGTCCGGTCGGACGCTCGGACATATCGGACGGTGCGGCTTGGGACGACATGGCAATCTCCGGGTTGGTCGGGCGTTGCCAATGTAGGGGCTGATCGTGTCGGATACCAGACCGGTTCCCGTGCCTTTCGACGCCTCAGCAGACCGGCTGCGACGGCGCCATCAGCACGCGGTTGCGCCCCAGCGACTTGGCGGCGATCATCGCGCGGTCCGCACGTTCAAGCGCGATTTCGGCCAGGATGTCGGGGCGGCTGATGCAGAAGGGCGTCTGTTCCAGCGCCACCCCGATCGACAGCGTGGCCTGAACCTCGCCTCCGCCCGAGATGCGGGGCAACAGCGTGGGCTGCGCCTCGACGGCGCGGCGGATTTCCTCGGCCATCCGAAGCGCCTCGGCCTCGGTGGCGTTGGGCAGCACGACCAGGAACTCCTCTCCTCCCAGGCGGGCGGTCAGGCCGCGGCTGGACACGATCTCCTCGACCCGATGGGCGATGTCGCACAGGACGGCGTCGCCCGCCGCATGGCCGAAGCTGTCGTTGATCGCCTTGAAGCGGTCCAGATCCAGCGCCATCACGGCAAATCCCGATTGCCGCCGCATGGCGCCGCGCGCGATCTCGACCAGGCGGGGCAGGGCATAGCGGCGGTTGTAAAGGCCGGTCAGCGGATCGGACATGGCCCAGGCCATGTTGCGCTTCATCTCCTCGCGCCGGGTGTCGGCACGGCGCTTGCGGTCAAGCTGGTTGCGCAGCGCAAGGGCGGCGATTTCGGCATTGTTGTCCTCGGCCGGGTCCAGGGGCAGAACCTCGCCCGCGCCCAGATCCAGCGCGATGGCGCAAAGCTCCTCGCGCTCGGGCGCGACAAGGACGGCAAAGCCCGCCTCTTTCGATCCGTTGCGCGACCGCAGTTCCGACAGAAGCTGCAATCCGTCGCCCTTGCGGTCGATGTCGGCGGCGATGATGTAGAGATCTGCGCCATCGCCCTGCGCCGCCGCGCTGAGCGTTTCATCGGGGCTGGAAATGGCGAATCGGCAGTTCAGGCGCGGTTGCAGGGCATGTCGCCAGCGTTGCGCCCGCGCGGGTTGGTCGGCCACCAGCACGACATTGCCCGACGGCGCGTGGGCAAAGCCCGCCGCCTGTTCGGCCATGGCGAAGTCTGGCGGATCCTCCGCCTCGGCGTCCCGCAGCAGGCCGCGGACGCGGGCCAGCAGCATCTGTTCATCGACCCTCGGATCCAGAACGGCCGCCGCGCCCGCCTCCAGCGCCTCGACTCGGCGCTGCCCGTTGGCAAGGACCAGGACCGGCGTACGGGGGCGCTCCACCGACACCATGCGAAAGAAATCGGCCAGCGGCACATCGGTGAAGCCCGGTCCCAGCAGAATCAGATCCGGGCGCCCAAGGCGCAGTTGAGACAGAAGTTCGGTTGCCGAAGCGGCCGCCAGCACATCGTAACAGGCGCCCGACAGCCTGACCTTGAGGCTGATCCGGCTGGTTGCACTGCTTTCCGCGATAAGGATACGCGCAGTCACAGATAACGCCCCTTTACGACAATTTTCCAAAGAATTGCATTGATTCCTTAACAAAGGGTTTCCAAACAGGCATCACTGGCCGCATCGGGGAAACATGTGATGACATATACGCGAGAATCCGCGCAGAACCTGGCCATGGGCGTTCTTCTCTACATGGTGGAACGGCCCGAACTGCTGGGCGGCTTTCTGGGGGCGACCGGCCTTCAGCCCCAGGATCTGCGCCAGGCGGCCGGCAATCCCGACATCGCCCTGCATGTCCTGGACTATCTGCTGGAAGACGACCAGCGGGTGCTGGAGGCTGCGGCGGACTTGCAGGTCGTGCCGGGCGACCTGATGCAGGCCCGCACGGCCCTGGCCGGCCCTGGCAGCTACGGATGGGAGATCTGACGTTGGGAATTTCTTCACCTCTTGCCCTTATCACGGGCGGCGGAGGTGACACATGCACGATCTGGTCAGCCGCGCGATCGAAAAATTCCTGACCGAGCAGTCGGTTTCCCTTGAAGACCGGGCGGGCACCCTGCCTCCGGGCCAGTTGCTGCATGATGCTGCGCGCAACCTGGACAAGCCCGTCGATGAACTGGCCGAGGATCTGGGGGCATGGCTGGTCCAGCAAGAGGAAATCTGGCGCCTGCTGCGTTTCTGCGGCCGGGATTTCCTGGATTTCCTTCTGCGGCTCGAGGAGTTGCCGGACCGCATCCGGCTGATCACGGATGATGTCGATATCCCTGAAATCGGCCTGTCGCGCGGCGATGACGGGCTGCTCTGGGTGACGTTCACGGATGGATCGCCCATCTGGACGTCCCTGCTGGCCGGGCTGCTGCGGGCCATGGCCGACGATTATGGCACGCTTTGCGTGATCTTCCGGCAGGACGGGGGCCTGTGCATCGACGTGTCGGACCTGGCCTTCGCCGCCGCGCGCACCTTCCACCTGTCGGCTAGGGGGCAGGGGCGATGACCCATGCCCTGACCCTTGGGCAAGCCGCCCTGGACCGCCTGATGCCCATGCACCTGTGCATCGCGGATTGCGGGCAGATCCATTTTGCCGGTCCGACCATGCGCAAGCTGATGCCGCCCGGCGCCCAGGGCGTCGAGGATATCTTCGTCGAGGCAAGGGGTATCGCGACCGGCCATGTCATCGGCGCCATCCGCGCGGCGGAACCTGGCGACCGCCTGGCCCTGCGCCTGCGCCATCACCAGCAGTTGATGCTGCGCGGCCATGTCGTCGCGCCGGGGTTCGGTGGGCTGCTGCTGAATTTCGGCTTCGGGGTGTCGCTGTCGGACGCGGTCGCCACCTTTGGCCTGACCGAGGGAGACTTCGCCCCCACGGAACTCGCGCTTGAACTGATGTTCCTGCAAGAGGCGAACCGGGCCATCCAGCAGGAACTTGCCCGCTTCAACCGCCACCTGATGCTGGCCCGCCAGGATGCCGAGCGAGAGGCCCATACCGATGCCCTGACAGGTCTGCTCAACCGCCGGGGCCTGCAGGCAGTCATGCGCAATGCCCTGGATCCCAAGGGCGGGATGCAGGGTTTCGCCCTGGTTCATCTGGACCTGGACAATTTCAAGCAGGTCAACGACCGGCTGGGCCATGGCGCGGGCGACCGCTTGCTGGGCAATGTCGCCCGCGTGCTGGGCCGGGCGGTCCGGTCGCGCGATCACGTCGCGCGGATCGGCGGGGACGAATTCGTGCTGATCCTGGGGGGAAGCTGGACCTGCCAGGCGCTGACCGCCATCGGCATGCGGATCGTCCAGGGCATCGAGGCCGTCTCGCCCGAAGACTGCGCCGTATCGGCAAGCCTGGGGATCGTGCTGTCCGCAGGCTATGGCCCGGACGGCATCGACCGGATGCTGGATGATGCCGACGTCGCGCTCTATCGGTCCAAGCGGGCCGGCAAGAGTCGCGTCTCGATCGCGCCCCTGCCGGTGGACGCCGCCGTCAAGCCGCTGCCAGGGCCGCGATGATCGGTCCGAAATCGACGGCCTTCAGGCTTGCCCCGCCGACCAGGGCGCCGTCCACGTCGGGAACGGCAAAGATCTCGGCCGCATTGCCCGGCTTGACGCTGCCGCCATAAAGCAGGCGCACCTGCGCCGCGTCCTGCACCTTGCCCGCCAGGCGTTCCCGCATCAGCGCATGAACCTCGGCGATCTGGTCGGTGGTGGGGGTGCGCCCTGTGCCGATGGCCCAGACGGGTTCATAGGCGATGACGGTATTGGCAGCCGTGGCCCCCTCGGGGATCGACCCGTCCAGTTGCGAGGCGATGACCGTCAGCGTCTCGTCGCCGTCCCGCTGCGCCTCGGTTTCGCCCACGCAGATGATCGCCGTCAACCCGGCGGCATGGGCGGCTGCGGCCTTGGCCGCCACCATTGCATCGGTCTCGCCATGGTCGGCGCGGCGTTCGGAATGTCCCAGGATCACATAGGCCGCGCCCGCATCCTTAAGCTGGCCTGCCGCGATGTCGCCGGTATGCGCGCCCGACCGGTTGGCATGACAGTCCTGCCCGCCAAGGGCGATGGCATCGCCCGCCCTTGCCTTCATCGGGTGCAGAAGCACGGCCGGCGGGCAGATCACGACCTCGCAGCCGGGATTCGGATGGGCCGTGACCAGGGCGTCGATCTCGGCCAAGGCGGCCAGGTCGCCGTTCATCTTCCAGTTTCCAGCAGCCAGTTTGCGCGGTGCCATGCTGTTCCTCCAAGCGTTTGCAGAGGCTTAGGGGCAGGGTCCGGGCTTCGCAATGATGATAGCGACGAAACCCCGCGCAAATTGCCCCATCAACCGGCGGCGCGGCTTCCTTCCAGCGGCTCAAACCGCACGGATTCGCCGCAGCCGCAGGCATCGGTCACGTTCGGGTTGCGGAACCGGAACTGGGATTCCAGCACCCCGGTCTCATAGTCGATCTCGGTCCCGAACAGGAACATCTGCGCCTTGGGCGCGATCAGCACGCGTGCTGCGCCCTGTTCCACGATCTCGTCATTGGATTCCGCTGTCTCGACCAGATCCATGGTGTATTCCATGCCCGCGCAACCGCCCTTCTTCAGCCCGATCCGCAGGCCGAAGGCGTTCTTGCCCGCCATCAGCCGGGCGATCTGGCGCTCGGCGGCAGGCGTGATCGTGACGGGCACGGATCCGGGAATGGCAAACATGGGCGCGTTCCTTCTTTTCACCCCGAACATAATCCCCCGGCCTGCCTCCATCAAGACGGGCAGGTTCTTTGCCTTGGGGTCAAATATCCCACAGGGGGTCGGGGGACGTGAGGTCCCCCGGTCACCGCCGCCAAGAGCAGCCTACATGAAGCCCAGTTCCAGCCGGGCCTCGTCGGACATCATGTCCATGCCCCATTGCGGCTGGAAGGTCATTTCCACATCGACCTGCTTGACGCCCGGAATGGCCTCGACCGCGTCGGCGACCCAGCCCGGCATCTCGCCCGCGACGGGGCAGCCGGGCGCGGTCAGGGTCATGACGACCCGCACCTCGTTTTCCGGGTTGATCGCGATGGTATAGATCAGGCCCAGGTCGAAGATGTTGACCGGGATTTCCGGGTCGTAAACCGTCTTGCAAGCCTCGACGACGCTTTCATACAGCGGATGCTCGGTGGTCGAGGGCGCGATCAGCGGCGCACCTTCCTGCGGTTCGGTCATGGCGTGTTCCTGTCGAATTTGCCTTGATATAGGCTTCTGCCCCCTTCAGGTCCAGAGACGGGCCGCATTGCGGTCCCCGCCCGCAGCGGCTAGACACGCCCGGTTCCAGCGACAGGCCCCCCGATGAGCGAGCGTTTCCACTTTACCCTTCACGCGACCGACGGCCAAGCCCGCACCGGCACCATCCACACGCCGCGCGGCGAGATCCGCACCCCCGCCTTCATGCCGGTGGGCACCGCCGCGACCGTCAAGGCGATGCTGCCTGAATCCGTCCGCGCCACCGGGGCCGACATCCTGCTGGGCAACACCTATCACCTGATGCTGCGGCCGGGCGCGGAACGCATTGCGCGGCTGGGCGGGTTGCACCGCTTCATGAACTGGGACCGGCCCATCCTGACGGATTCGGGCGGCTTCCAGGTGATGTCGCTGGCGGCCCTGCGCAAGCTGACGGAAGACGGGGTCACCTTCTCGTCCCATATCGACGGGTCCAAGCACATGCTGTCGCCCGAAACCAGCATGGAGATCCAGCGCCTGCTGGGCAGCGACATCGTGATGTGCTTCGACGAATGTCCCGCGCTGCCCGCGACCGAGGAGGCCGTGGCGCAGTCCATGCGCCTGTCGATGCGTTGGGCGCAGCGGTCGCGCGACGCCTTCGGCGACCGGCCGGGACACGCGCTGTTCGGCATCATGCAGGGCGGCGTCACGCCGGAACTGCGCGAGGAGTCCGCCGAAGCTTTGAAATCCATCGGCTTCGACGGCTATGCGATCGGCGGCCTTGCCGTGGGCGAGGGACAGGAGGCGATGTTCGGCGTCCTCGACTATGCGCCCGGTTTCCTTCCCGCCGACAAGCCGCGCTATCTGATGGGCGTGGGCAAGCCCGACGATATCGTGGGTGCCGTGCAGCGGGGCGTGGACATGATGGACTGCGTGCTGCCGTCGCGGTCGGGCCGCACCGGGCAGGCCTGGACCCGGCGGGGACAGGTCAACATCAAGAACGCGCGCCATGCCGACGACCCGCGCCCACTGGATCAGGATTGCACCTGCCCGGCCTGCACCGGATACAGCCGCGCCTATCTGCACCACGTCTTCCGCGCGGGCGAGATGATCAGCGGGATGCTGTTGACCTGGCACAACCTGCATTATTTCCAGGAACTGATGGAAGGCCTGCGCGGCGCGATTGCCCAAGGACGACTGGACGATTTCGTGGCTGATTTTCACGCAATGCGCGCAGAGGGCGACATCCCGGCCTTGTGATCCGTCAGGCTGGCTGACCAAAAAGACTTTCCAAGGCGAAGTCTTGGTCTTATGTCAACCGGATCCGGCGGACGAACCGCCCTGCGAAAGCCCTCATGAGCGACGACATCATCACCATTACCCGGACCGACGACCTCGCGCTGTTTTGCGAGAACGCAAAGTCAGCCCCCTATGTCACCGTCGATACGGAATTCCTGCGCGAACGGACCTATTGGTCGAAGCTGTGCCTGATCCAGCTTGCCATTCCGCCCGCATCGACCCCCAAAACCCCGGGCGGAGAGGCCGTGCTGGTCGACCCCCTGGCCGAAGGGCTGTCGCTGGAGCCGCTTTACGACCTGTTCCGCCACGAGGGCACCGTCAAGGTGTTCCACGCCGCCCGCCAGGACCTCGAGATCTTCTTCCATGACGCGGGCCTTTTCCCCCAGCCCCTGTTCGACACGCAGGTGGCCGCGATGGTCTGCGGCTTTGGCGAGCAGGTCGGATACGAGACCCTGGTGCGCAAGATTGCCAAGGCGAACCTGGACAAGTCGTCGCGCTTCACCGACTGGTCGCGCCGGCCCTTGTCGGACGCGCAGGCGGCCTATGCCCTGGCCGACGTGACGCATCTGCGCGTCATCTATGAATTCCTGGCCGCCGAACTGCGCAAGAACAACCGCGAAAGCTGGCTGGCCGAGGAGATCGCGGTCCTTGAAGACCCCGAAACCTATATCACCCGCCCCGAGGAAGCCTGGCTCAAGATCCGCACGCGCACCAATTCGCCCCGCTTCCTGGCGATCCTGCGCGAACTGGCCCGCTTCCGCGAAGCCTATGCCCAGGAACGCGACATTCCCCGGTCGCGGGTCTTCAAGGACGACGCCATGATCGAGGTCGCCTCGACCAAACCCCTGACCGAGGCCGATCTGGGCCGGTCCCGCCTGCTGCTGCGCGAGGCGCGCAAGGGAGACATCGCCAACGGCATCCTGGCCGCCGTCAAGGCCGGGATCGAGACGAAGGACCTGCCCCAGGCCAAGGCCGAGGAACCGGGCAAGCCCGGCAATGCCGCGCTGTCCGACCTGCTGCGGGTTCTTCTGAAGGCCAAGGCGGATGAATCGGGGGTCGCGCCCAAACTGATCGCGTCGTCGTCCGAACTGGACGCCATCGCCCAGGGGGAACGCGACCTGCCCGCGCTGAAGGGCTGGCGGGCCGAGGTGTTCGGGCATGACGCCCTGCGCCTGGCGCAGGGAGAGATCGCGCTGTCGGCCAAGGGCGGCGCGGTGCGCGTCATACCGGTGGGATGAACGCGGTGGCGGCCCTGGTCCTGACCCGTCCATGGCCCGAGGATGCCGCCGCCATCGCCGATGCCCTGTCCGGCTGGGATGTGGCCCAATGGCTGACCGCCGTGCCCTGGCCCTATCGGCCGGACGATGCGGCGGCCTTCATTGCCGGTGCCGGTCTTGACGAACATGCCGTCCGCCACGAGGGCCGCCTGGTGGGCATGGTCCGCGCCTCGGCCAGCTTCGGGATCTGGATGGCGCCGGCCGCGCAGGGGCAGGGGCTTGCGGAACGGGCGTCGGTCCTTGCCTTGTCCCGCCGTTTCCGCGGCGGCGCCGACGAAACCGAGGCGAACCATGTCCAGGGCAACACCCGCTGTGCCGCGCTGCTGGCGCGGCTGGGTTTCCGGCCATCCGGCCCGGTCACGCTGTGGTCGCAGCCACGGCAGCAGCAATTGCCCGGGCTGTCGCTGCGCCTGTCCCGACAGGATTTCGCCCGTCGTCATCCCATCGTCCTGTCCACGCCGCGCCTGCTGATCCAGCCATTCCAGCCCGCCGACCTGCCCGACCTGCACCGCATCGCCACCAGCCCCCAGGTCGCGTCGAAGCTGCTGGTGTTCCATCCCCACATGACGCCCGAGGAGATGGAACCCTTGTTCCGGTCGGACGGTCTGCTGCCGCCCATGCGCCTGACCGTGCGTCATGGCGGGCGGGTCGCCGGGTCCATCGGCATCAGCGCGGGCGATCCTTGGCGCATCTTCTATTTCCTCGATCCCGCCCTGGTGGGGCAGGGACTGGGAGAGGAGATGGCGCGCGCCTTCCTGGACGAGATCATCGCCCGCTTCGACCCGCCCGAACTGCTGGCCGACGTGTTCCTGGACAACCTGCCGTCCCGCAGGCTGCTGAAGAACCTTGGCTTCCAGCGAGAGGAAGACCAGATGCTGTTCTCGGCCGGGCGCCGAGAGGCTGCGCCAGCTGCCATCTATCGCTGGCAACGCAAGATGCGCCCCTGGCTGCTGGCGTGATTATCCGGCCCCGATCATTCGGTCCGGCCCGTTGGACGCGAGGGTCCGGGCAGGGTGATCAGTTGAAACTGGGACCGCCTGCCTTCGCTGTCGTCGCGCCCCAGGCCGCGTTCCGGCGCGGCCAGTCCCGCGGGTCGGCCAAGCTTTCCCGCCCGCGCGCTTCCGGTGGACCATCCCTCTCGCCCGGGGTCCGAGGCGGAGGGCGCCAGGGTCTTGCCCCCTTCGATGATGGGCAGAACCTCGTCATGGGTCAGGTCGAACCGGCGTGGGGCGACGCCGATCTGGCCTTCGGCGATGATGCAGCCCAAGGCGCGCGTCACGTCGCCCAGATCCGAGGACAAGGGCAGAAGCAGCATCCGCGCCGAAAGCTCGGGCCGGGCATATTCGGCTTTCGCGTGCAACGTCATCTGGGCCAGTTGCGGGGCGCGGAACACCGATTCCAGCACATCCGACAACCGCCCGCGCGAACTTGAATGGGCCAGCGAACAGAAGGCCATGCCCCGCACCTCCATCCCCATCAGGTCGATCAGGTGCTGCCCGGCAAGGCGGAACCGCGCGGCGCCGGGCGCGATCCGTTCCAGGATGAAGGCGTAATCCAGCGCGCGCCGGATCCCCTGGGGCTGGATGTCGGACCGGGCGGGCACGGCCCGACCCTGTCGCAGGCTGTCCCAATAGGCGCGCATGTCGGCCATGATGCGGGCAGGCTGGGTCAGGTTGAAATCGGCAAGATGCACAATCCGGCCTGTCCGATCCGCTTCGGGCGGACACGACATCTTGTCGTCCTTCCATTCCGACACTGCTTTACCCTCGTTACCACGCGCATCCAGGAACGCAGATACGCCATTACTGCAAGATCATGATAAACATAACTTCGCCACATGCCGAGTCGTTTCCTAACGAATGGTTAAGGCATCTGCAGGCCCGGTCCGACCCGATGCAGGGGACTTGACCGTCGGGCACCGCTGGTCCATCCCGCCGTCAGATTGCCAAGGAAAGACGACCCATGGACCGGACCGGCCTGCTGATCATCCTGTCATCGCCATCGGGCGCGGGGAAATCGACACTGGCGCGGCGGCTGATGGACTGGGATCCCAGCCTGCGGTTCTCGGTATCGGCGACCACCCGCCCCCCCCGGCCGGGCGAGGTGGACGGGCAACATTACTTCTTCACCACCCCCGGCGCCTTTCACCAGATGGTCGAACAAGGGCAGATGCTGGAATATGCCGAGGTGTTCGGCAACCTTTACGGCAGCCCCCGCGCCCCGGTCGAGGCGGCGATGCGCGACGGCCGCGACACGCTGTTCGACGTGGACTGGCAGGGCGGCCAGCAGATCCGCGCCTCGGCCCTGGGGGGGCATGTCGTGTCCATCTTCGTGCTGCCGCCGTCGCTTCCCGAATTGGAACGCCGCCTGCGCGGACGCGGGCAGGACAGCGACGCGGTGATCGCGGGGCGGATGGCGAAAAGCCGGGCCGAGATCAGCCACTGGGCCGAATACGATTATGTCCTGGTCAACGACGACTTGGACGAGACGGAAGGCCGTCTGCGCGCCATCCTGACCGCCGAACGGTTGCGCCGCGACCGGCAGGGCGGGCTGGGCCGCTTCGTCAAGCACCTGATGGAGGAGGACGCATGATCTGGGAACTGGACGGTATCGCACCCCGGGTCGCGGCAGACGCCTGGGTCGCGCCCGACGCGCAACTGATGGGCAAGGTAGTGCTGGAGGAAGGCGCCTCGGTCTGGTGGGGGGCCGTGCTGCGCGGCGACACCGAGGAGATCCGCCTGGGCCGGGGCAGCAATGTCCAGGATCTGTGCGTGCTGCACACCGATCCGGGTTGCCCGCTGGTCATCGGCGTGGATTGCACCATCGGCCATCGCGCGATCCTGCACGGCTGCACCATCGGCGACGGCGCCCTGGTCGGCATGGGTGCCACGATCCTGAACGGCGCGAAGATCGGCGCGGGCGCCCTGATCGGCGCGGGCGCCCTGATCGCCGAGAACAAAGAAATCCCGCCCGGCGCCCTGGTCATGGGCGCGCCCGGCAAGGTCGTGCGGATGCTGGACGAGGCGGCGCTTGACGGCCTGCGGCAGTCGGCCGCCCGATACCGCGCCAATGCCGCGCGGTTCCGCGCGGGCCTGCGGCAGGCCGGATGATCCCCGACGCGCATCGCCGGGCGTCCGACCTGCTGGACGGGGTGCCCGTGCCGATGCTGGCGGTCGATGACCGGGCGCGCACCATTGCCGCCAATCCCGCCGCGGTGGCCCTGTTCGGGGGCGGCGATCTGCTGAACCGGCCCTTTGTCACCATCCTGCGCCATCCGGCCATCGTCGCGGCGCTGGACTGGGTGCTGGATCCCGACCGCCACCCCGCGCCGGTGCCCGACCCCTCGCTGCCCGCCTCGGCCAAGGGGGTGGTCCGGCTGAACGCCGTGATCGGGGCGGACGGGCGCGACATCGCGGCGGAAATCACCGTGGCGCGCCTGCCCTCGCCCCTGGGGAAGGGGGCGACGATCGCGGTTCTCGACCGGTCGGCGGCCGAGGAGGCGGAACAGATGCGGCGCGATTTCGTCGCCAATGTCAGCCACGAACTGAAGACGCCGCTGACCGCGATGATCGGCTTCATCGAGACCCTGCGCGGCCCGGCTCGCGACGATGCCAAGGCCCGCGACCGCTTCCTGGACATCATGGAACGCGAAGCCGCCCGCATGAACCGCCTGGTCAGCGACCTTCTGTCCCTGAGCCGCGTCCAGGCCGAAGAACGCCGCCGCCCCGGCGGCCAGGTCGATCTGCCCCTGCTGCTGCGGGGGGTGCTTGCGACCATGGACCATGCGGCGCAGACCGCCGGGGTCACGCCAGAGGTCCGGGGCCTCGACGGCAGCCAGATGGTGCCCGGCGATCCCGACCAGTTGGTGCAGGTCTTCCAGAACCTGATCGAGAACGCGCTGAAATACGGGGGCTCTGGCGGATACCTGGGCGTGACGATGCGCCGGATCGACCACGAACCGCAATTGCGCGGCCCCGCCTGGGCGGTGGAGATCCGCGACAGGGGCGAAGGGATCGAGGGGATGCACCTGCCGCGCCTGACCGAACGCTTCTATCGCGTGGACACCCACCGATCACGCGCGCAGGGCGGAACGGGACTGGGCCTGGCCATCGTCAAGCATATCGTGAACCGCCATCGGGGCAGGCTGCGCATCGACAGCAGCAAGGGCCAGGGCAGCGCCTTCACGGTGATCCTGCCCGAAAGCGCCAGCCGGGGCTGAGAAACCCCGCCGCGCGGCTGCGGCGGGGTCGGGCCTTGGTCCTATTTCGCCCTGCGGCGGCGAAGCATCGACAGCAGCCCCAGTCCGCCCGCCAGCATCGGGAATGCCGCGGGCACCGGAACCGGCGAGGGGTCGGGATCCGGATCCGGCGTCACGCTGCCGAAGGTCACGTCGTCGAAGACGATCTGGTCGGCCACCCCGGCAAAGCTGACCGACTTGGCAAGCCCCGCAAAGCCGATGCCGCCGGCCACGAAGGGGCAGAAACCTGCGTTGTATTCGCTGCCGCAATTGCTGGAGGTGAGGCCAAGCGACAGGGAGGCCAGCAGGTTGCCCGTGCCGTTCAGCCCGTCATAGACGCTGATCGAGCCGGTATTGAAGATCGCGGTATAGAAGAACGAAAACCCGGTGGTGAAGCCTGCGGCAACGTTCATGAAGGTCTCACCGCCCGACAGGAAGAACAATCCGCCCAGCTGGGAGTCGGGATTTCCCTGCCCGCCCCGCGAGGTGTTCGAGCAACTGGTTCCGGGCGTGTTCAGGCAGATCGCCTGGGCATTTTCGGAAAACTCGATCCCGACATCGGTGCCCGAGGTGCCGTCGCTGCTGACACCGCCACTGTAATAATCGCCTATGAAGGCAAAACCCGAAGGATAGGATGAATTCACCCCTTCGAAATCGAGAACGATTGTCGCGGCCTGGCTTTGTGAGGTTATCGCAAGAAGGATTGCCCCGGCTGCACCGCTTGAAAGCAAGTTTTTCATGATCGGTCCTTTTGCTTAATGGAATATTCGTGATTCATGGACATATTTGTCTTTAACAAGCCTCCTTTTATTTAAATTGGCGATAAACATTTCGCCGAATAAAGCACGAATATAATACCGCATGAAAACCCGAAAACAAAACTAATTTAAAGGCAGGTTGCCTTCAATATTTAAGGGTCAATAATGGCAATAATTATATTCTTGGATTCGCGCTTCGGATTTGGATGTTGAAGACGCATCCTCTCCGGCAGCCACCTTTTCCGTCTCGGGCGTTCCACATGACCGCGGCTTGCCCTATAAGCATTTAACCAGTCCAAGCCGGAGACCGCCGATGACCCAGAACCCCCAACCCGATCCCGCCAAGCTGGCCGCTGCGCGCGCCGCCGTGGCCCTGGTCCGGGACGGCATGAAGCTGGGCCTGGGCACCGGATCGACCGCCAGCGTCATGGTCCGCGAACTGGCCGCCCGCGTGCGTGCCGAGGGATTGTCGCTTCGCTGCGCCGCCACCTCTCGCGCGACCTGCGACCTGGCCGAAAGCCTGGGGCTGTCGATCGAAAGCCTGGATCAGATCGGCTGGCTGGACATGACCATCGACGGCGCCGACGAGGTCGATCCCGACCTGCACCTGATCAAGGGCGGCGGCGGCGCGCATCTGCGCGAAAAGATCGTCGCGGCGGCCAGCAAGCGGATGGTCGTCATCGCCGATCCCGGCAAGGTGGTGGAACAGCTTGGCGCCTTTCCCCTGCCGGTCGAGGTGCTGCAATTCGGGTTCGAGACCACCCGCACTCTGATCCGCCGCGCGCTTGCCGACCTGGATCTGGGCGACCGGGACGTTCTGCATCGCCTGAAGGGCAGCGACCCCTGGGTCACGGACGAGGGGAACTGGATCCTCGACCTGCATCTGGAATGCATCCCCGATCCGGTGGCCCTTGCGCGCGCGCTGTCGGCCATTCCGGGGGTCGTGGAACATGGGCTGTTCCTGGGCATGTGCCATCTGGCGATCATCGGCAAGCCGGACGGCACGATTGTCCGGCTTGACCGCAATGCCGACATCGACGCCGACCTGCTGGCCGGCGAAGGGGACCAGCCATGAGCTTCGATTATGACCTGTTCGTGATCGGCGGCGGGTCCGGTGGCGTGCGGGCAGCCCGCGTCGCTGCGGGCGAACATGGCGCCCGCGTCGCCCTGGCCGAGGAAAGCCGCATGGGCGGCACCTGCGTGATCCGCGGCTGCGTGCCCAAGAAGTTGATGATCTTCGCGTCCCAGGCGGGCCTGATGGCCGAGGAGATGCGCGGCTATGGCTGGGAAGGCGCGCAGGCGGGCCGGTTCGACTGGCCGGTCTTCCGGTCGAAACTGGATGCCGAACTGACGCGGCTGGAACTGATCTATACCGCGAACCTGGAAAGGTCGGGCGTGCAGATCTTCCATCAGCGCGCCACCATCGTCGATGCCCACACGGTCGCCCTGGCCGACGGCACGACGAAGACCGCCAAGCATATCCTGATCGCGGTCGGCGGCCGCCCCGCCTTGCCCGGCATCCCCGGCGAGGAACTGGGCCTGATCTCGGACGACCTGTTCCTGATGAAGGAACTGCCGCGCCGGGTGCTGCTGGTCGGCGGGGGCTATATCGCCTGCGAATTCGCCACCATCCTGTCGGGCTTGGGCGTCGAGACCGTCCAGGTCTATCGCGGCGACGCGGTGCTGCGCGGCTTCGACCAGCAGGCCCGCGACATGGCGACCGTGCAGCTGAGCGAGATCGGCATCGACCTGCGGCTGAACGTCACCCCCACCGGACTGGCGCGCGCGGGCGACCGCATCGACGTCGCCTTCAACGACGGCAGCCACGAGGAATTCGACGCGGTGTTCTGGGCCACCGGGCGCAATCCCTATACCGGCGGGCTGGGGCTGGAAAACACCGGCGTCCACCTGCGCGGGAATGGCGCGATCGCCGTGGACGAATGGTCGCAGACCTCGGTGCCGTCGATCTTTGCCGTGGGGGACGTGACCGACCGGGTGAACCTGACCCCCGTTGCCATCCGCGAAGGCCATGCCTTTGCCGACACGATCTTCGGCGGCCGGGCGCGCAAGGTCAGCCACGCCACCATCGCAAGCGCCGTTTATCTGCGCCCGCACGAGGTCGCGCAGATCGGCCTGACCGAGGAACAGGCCTGCGCGCGCGGCGACGTCGATGTCTATGCCACCACCTTCCGGCCCATGCGCTCGATGTTCGCGGGCAGCAACGCCAAGGTGATGATGAAGCTGCTGGTCGATCCCGGAACCGACGTCGTGCTGGGCTGCCACATCTTCGGACCCGACGCGGGCGAGATGATCCAGCTTGCCGCGATCCCCATCACCATGGGCGCGACCAAGGCCGACTTCGACGCGACCATGGCGGTCCATCCCACCGCGGCCGAGGAACTGGTGACCATGCGTCAGCCCACCCGCAGGCACCGGCTGGAGGTTCCTGCACAGGCTGCAACCGCCTGACAATTGCGACAGATGGGCGCGGGCGGGGGCTGTTCGGGTTGACATTTCCCCCTGCCGGCCCAGTTTTCAGACAACGGAACGACGAAGAAGAAAGAAGGACCACGGATGGCAAGTCAGGGCCCTTGGGGCGGCGGAAGCGGCGGAGGAGATGACGAGGATCGCGACAAGCGTCCGGTGAACCGCCCCTGGGGACAGCAGCAACCACCAAAAGGGCCGCAGCGTCCCGGTGGCCCCCAGCAGATGCCCGAAATCGAAGAACTGATGAAGAAGGGCCAGGAACGCCTGCGCGTGCTGATGGGCGGACGCGGCAGCGGCAACGGACCGACCGGCGGCGGACCCCGGCGCCCGCAGACCCCGGGCTTCCAACTGAACCGGACCACGCTCACCATCGGCGGCCTGGTCCTGCTGGCCTTGTGGGCCTTCGCCAGCTTCTATCGCGTCCAGACCAACGAACGCAGCGTCGAGTTCCTGTTTGGCCGCGCCGTGGCCGTAGGGACCGAGGGTCTGAACTTCGCCCCCTGGCCGGTCGTCACCGCCGAGGTCATTCCCGTGACCAACGAACGCGTGACCGAGATCGGCACGGGCCGCCAGGGCGAGATGGACAACGGGCTGATGCTGACCCGCGACCAGAACATCGTGGACATGGAATACCAGGTCGTCTGGAACATCTCGGACCCCGAGAAATTCTTGTTCAACCTGGCCGATCCCGCCGACACCATGCGCGCCGTGGCCGAATCCTCGATGCGCGACATCATCGCGCGCAGCGAACTGGCGCCGATCCTGAACCGCGATCGCGGCACCATCGCCAACGACCTGCAAACCTCAGTCCAGGAAACGCTGGATGCCTATCAGTCGGGGATCAACGTGGTCCGGGTCAACCTTGACCGCGCCGACCCGCCGGCCGAGGTGATCGACGCCTTCCGCGAGGTGCAGGCCGCCCAGCAGGAACGCGACCGGCTTGAAAAGGAAGCCGACGCTTATGCCAACCGCGTCCTGGCCCAGGCCCGCGGTGACGCGGCCCAAGCCCTGGAACAGGCCGAGGCTTATCGCGCCCAGGCCGTCAACACCGCCCAGGGCGAGGCCGCGCGATTCAATTCGATCTACGAGGAATATGTGAAGGCCCCCGACGTGACCCGCCGCCGGATGTATCTGGAAACCATGGAAACCGTGCTTGGCCGCGTGGACAAGGTGATCTTGGGCGATTCGACCGGGGGGCAGGGATCGGGCGTCGTGCCCTATCTGCCGCTGGACCAGTTGCGCCGGCAGGGATCGGGCACAAGCGGCCAGAACGCTGGCCAGAACGTCGGCCAGACGGGCACCAGCCTGCCCGGTTCGGGGCTGCAAGGCCAAGGCAACGCGACCACGGGGGGTAGCAACTGATGGCCAATGTTCGCAGAAATCTGGCCGCGACGCTGGCCATCCCGTTCCTGATCGTGGTGGCGGTGCTTGTCGCCTCGTCGCTATTCATCGTGGACGAACGCGAAAAGGCGCTTGTGCTGCGACTGGGTCGCGTCGTGGACGTCAAGGAGGAACCGGGCCTGGGCTTCAAGGTGCCCTTCCTGGACAATGTCGAGAAATACGACGGCCGCATCCTGGGCCTGCCCACCGTGCCGCTGGAGGTCACGCCGCTGGACGACCGCCGCCTGATCGTGGACGCCTTCGCCCGCTGGCGGATCACCGATGTCGTGCGCTTCCGCCAGGCGGTCGGCGCGGGCGGCATCCAGGGGGCGCAGGGCCGTCTGGAACCCATCGTGCGCAACGCCATCCGCGAGGTGCTGGGCACCGTGCCGTCCACCAGCGTCCTGTCGGACGACCGGACCGCGCTGATGAACCAGATCCGGGACGAGGCGCGCAACAACTCGGAAGGGCTGGGGGTCGAGATCATCGACGTCCGCCTGACCCGCACCGACCTGCCCGAGCAGAACCTGAATGCGACCTATGCCCGGATGCGGGCCGAGCGCCAGCGCGAGGCCGCCGACGAGATCGCCCGGGGTGGCGAGGCCGCGCAGCGCGTCCGCGCCGCCGCCGACCGGACCGTGACCGAGCTGACCTCGGAAGCGTCCAAGCGGGCCGAGATCGTGCGCGGTGAGGCCGACGCCCAGCGGAACGCCATCTATGCCGACGCCTTTGGCCGCGACCCCGAGTTCTTCGCCTTCACCCGGTCGATGACCTCGTACGAACGGGCGCTGCAGGGCGACAACAGCACCATGGTCCTGCAGCCCGAGGGCGAGTTCTTCAGCTATCTGCGCGATGACGGCGCCAGCCGCGCCAATCCCTCGGCGACGCCCGTGCCCGCAGGCAATTCGGCAGCGTCCGTCCTGGAGCCGCAGGCCCAGGAGGAAGAAGAAGGCCTGGTGACCCCCACCGTCACCGACCGCGAGGGCAATCCCTTGGGCGAAAGCGCGGGCGTCAAGCTGACCCCCGTGCCGGAAATGCTGACCACCCCGCCGCAGCAAAGCGACGGCGTCGTGGCGCCCGTCAGCGGCGCTGCCGAGCCTGCGGCCGAGACAACCCCCGCCGATCAGGCCCCGCCCGCAACCGACGCGGAAGCCGCCGACCCGGCAGCGGCGCCCGAAGCCGCTGATGCGGCAGGCGGACAGGCGGCAGAGCCCGCAGCGCCAGAGGCCGGGGTCGAAGGGACCGATCCGGCCCCGGAAGCCCAGCCGGGCCAGTAATGAAGACGGACAGGGGCAGGTGGCGACATCTGCCCCTTCTGCAATAAAAGTCACGATCAGTTCACTGTCCGAGAGCGTGGTTTATTTGCAACGCCGCCCTATTTCTTCTTCATAACACCAGCGGTCCCCCGGCCCTTTGTCAGGACCGACGAACTGCGTAAGATGAGGACATCCGCATGAAGACGTTTTCTGCTCGGCATCTTCTGACTGCCTCGGCGCTGGCCGTGACCGTCGGCCTTGGTATTGCGGCGGCGCAGGACGCGCAGCCCGATATCTCGCCCGAGGCCAGCCAGCAGGCGCAAGAGGCGGCGAACAACAACGAACCGCTGAAGGCGGAACGCCAGGCCGGTTCGTCCCAGGTCATGCCCGACAGCTTCGCCGATCTGGTCCAGCAGGTCGCCCCGGCCGTGGTCAACATCACCACAAGCGCCGTGGTGGCCCAGCCCACCGGCGGCGAGGGCGGGCCGATGTTCCCCGAGGGCAGCCCGTTTTCCGACCTGTTCCGCGACTTCGGCATCCCCGGAATGCCCAACCAGCCGGGCCAGGGCGGACCCCGGATGCCCCAGCGGTCGAACGCGCTTGGGTCGGGCTTCGTGATTTCGTCTGACGGCTTCATCGTCACGAACAACCACGTCATCGAGGGCGCCGACGAGATCGAGATCGAGTTCTATTCCGGCGAGACGCTGGCCGCCGAAGTGGTCGGCACCGACCCCAACACCGACGTGGCCCTGTTGAAGGTCGAAAGCGACGAGCCGCTGCCCTTCGTGGAATTCGGCAATTCCGACGACGCGCGCGTCGGCGACTGGGTTCTGGCCTTGGGCAACCCGCTGGGCCAGGGCTTTTCGGCCAGTTCGGGCATCGTCTCGGCCCGCAACCGCGAATTGTCGGGCACCTATGACGATTACCTGCAGACCGACGCGGCCATCAACCGCGGCAACTCGGGCGGGCCGCTGTTCAACCTGCAAGGCGAGGTGGTGGGCGTGAACACCGCGATCCTGTCGCCCAATGGCGGGTCCATCGGCATCGGCTTCTCGATGGCGTCGAACGTGGTGTCCAGCGTCGTGGATCAGTTGCGCGAATTCGGCGAAACCCGGCGCGGCTGGCTGGGCGTCAAGATCCAGGACGTGACCCCCGACATGGCCGAGGCGCTTGGCCTTGCGGTCGAATCCGGCGCGATGGTGACGGATGTTCCCGACGGTCCCGCGAAGGATGCCGGGATGCGCGCGGGCGACGTGATCACCAATTTTGCCGGATCGCCTGTCGAGGATACCCGCAGCCTGGTCCGCCGCGTGGCCGAGGCGCCGGCGGGCGAGCCGGTCGATGTCGTCGTGCAGCGCCAGGACGGTCCCGTGACCCTCAGCGTGACGCTGGGCCGGCGCGAGACGGCGGAAGGCACGGGCAATGCCACCGCAGGGCAGGGTGGGAACGGCCCCGCCCAGCAGGACATCCTGGGCATGTCGCTGTCGGCCCTGACGGCCGAGATGGCGCAGGACATGGGCCTGCCGAATGACGCCAAGGGCCTGGTGATCCAGGAAATCGACCCGGAAAGCGAAGCGGCCGAAAAGGGCCTCGCCCCCGGCGACGTCATCACCGAGGCGGGCCAGCAGCCGGTTGCCTCCATCGCGGACCTGAACGCCCGCATCGACGAGGCGCGCGAGGCGGGCCGCAAGTCGTTGCTGGTCCTGGTGCGCCGCGACGGAGAGCCGCGCTTCGTGGCCCTGCCGGTCGGCGAAAGCTGAGGGCTGACGGCGCAAGCCCGTGAAACACGTCAGGGGCGGTTCGCATCAGCGAGCCGCCCTTTTCACGACGGTATGGTGGAACTTGGAAGATGGCCGACGACGACCCGCTGATCCTGACCGCCTGGCTGGACGACACCAGCTTCGAGTTCTTCCAGACCATGCGGCAGCGGCATTTCCCGCCCGCGCGCAACCACATTCCCGCGCATCTGACGCTGTTTCATCATCTGCCGGGCGACGGGATCGGCTGGATCACGCAGGAATTGCAGAAGGTGGCCCGGGAACTGGCCCCGGTCGAGGGGCAGGTGGCGCGGCTGCGGTTTCTGGGCAGGGGCGTCGCCTATGACATCGACTGCCCGGCTATCGAACGGCTGCGCGACGACCTGTCGGCGACCTTTTCCCAGGTGCTGACCCCGCAGGACCGCCAGCGGATCAGGCCCCATGTCACGATCCAGAACAAGGTCGCTTCGGCCGAGGCCCGCGCCCTGTTCGACGGACTGTCCGCCGAATTCCGACCCTTCCCCCTGACCATCAGGGGGCTGCTGCTGTGGAATTACCGGGGCGGGCCCTGGGACGAGGCGGGCCGGTTTCCCTTCGGCGTCCCGGCGCAAGCGTAAGGCGCGCACGCCCCTTTTCATTGCGGGGGCGATGGCCTATCTGCCCCCTGCACAGCAAAGGATACGCAAGCCATGGCCCGCATCACCTATATCGAGCATAACGGAACCCGGCACGAGGTTGACGTGAAGCCCGGCATGACGGTGATGGAAGGCGCGCGCGACAACGGCGTGCCGGGCATCGACGCCGATTGCGGCGGCGCCTGCGCCTGTTCGACCTGCCATGTCTATGTCGATCCAGCCTGGCTGGACCAGCTTCCCCCCCGCGACCCGATGGAGGAGGACATGCTGGATTTCGCCTGGCAGCCCGATCCCGAACGGTCGCGCCTGACCTGCCAGATCAAGGTGACCGAGGCGCTTGACGGTCTGGTCGTCCAGATGCCGGAACGCCAGATCTGATCACTTCAGCATCGCCAGGGCCTGCGACAGGTTGATCGCCCCGTCATAAAGCGCCCGCCCCGAGATCGCGCCCGCGATCACCTGCGTGTCCCTCAGCGCGCGCAGATCGTCCAGCGACGACACCCCGCCCGAGGCGATGACCGGGATGCCGACCGCGCGGGCCAGGGCCTCGGTCGCGGCGATGTTCGGGCCCTGCATGGCCCCGTCGCGGTCGATGTCGGTATAGATGATCGCGGCGACGCCCGCGTCCTGGAACTGGCGGGCAAGGTCCGTAGCCATCACCTCGGTCTCGGTGGCCCAGCCACGGGTGGCGACGCGGCCTGCGCGGGCGTCGATGCCCACCGCGATCCGGCCCGGAAAGGCTGCTGCCGCCTGGCGCACCAGGTCGGGATTTTCCACCGCGACGGTGCCCAGGATCACGCGCGTCAGGCCTTTGTCCAGCCAGCCTTCGATGGTCGCCATGTCGCGGATGCCGCCGCCCAGCTGGGCGGGGATGTCGATGGCCGACAGGATCGCCTCGACCGCCGCCCCGTTGACCGGATGGCCCGCGAAGGCGCCGTTCAGGTCCACGAGGTGCAGCCATTCCGCACCCGCATCCTGGAAGGCGCGGGCCTGTGCCGCCGGGTCGGTGCCGAAGACGGTCGCGGCCTCCATTTCGCCGCGCAGCAGGCGGACGCAGTTGCCGTCCTTCAGGTCGATGGCGGGGTAAAGGATCATGGCGGCCTCCTGGTTTTGCGGATCGCGCAACCCTTTGCCACGCGGGCGGGCGGAACGGAAGGGCGGGCTGCGACCTGACGTCACGCTTGCCAGAAACCGGGCGCCGCGCGCAGCATCCACCCATCCTTGGAGGAGGGAACCCCATGCGCCACATCATCGCCACAGCCTTTCTTGTCCTGGCGGGCACCGCAGCCGCCGCCGACCCGATCGAGGGTGTCTGGCAGACCCAGCCGGACGAAGGATCCTTCGCCCATGTCACCATCGCCCCCTGCGGCGGGGCCTTCTGCGGCACGATCACGCGGACCTTCAAGGATCGCGCCGAATACCAGTCGCCGAACCTTGGGCGTCAGATCGTCATCGACATGGCCCCCCAAGGCGGCGGCAACTATTCCGGCAAGGTATGGCGCCCCGCCAACGACAAGATCTACAACGGCAAGGCCAGCGTCCAGGGCGACCGGATGAGCCTGTCGGGCTGCGTCGCGGGCGGGCTGATCTGCAAAAGCCAGACCTGGGCGCGGGTGCAGTAAGGACACCCACCGCACGGCCCGTCTGCGCGAACCGCGGAACCAGAAGGCCGCGATGATCCTTTGACCGGCCATCGACCTGACGGACGGAAACTGCATCCGCCCGCCGCGCGGAGAGATGGAGGCCGCGCCTGCTGAGACCGAATGACGAACGCACCCGCCGGATGGCAGGTGCGTCAGCAATTCACGCGGTCCGCCATTGCGACACGCAGGGGATCTTGTCCCGGTCGCAGCGGTCGGCGAATTTCCGGGCGATTTCCTGCACCTCGGCCAGCAACCCGTCCTCCAGCTTGATTGGATCAAGGCCGAGCCCAAGGAAACGGTCGTTGGCGACGTGCAGGTCGTTTTCGTCGGCCTCGTTGCGCGGGTTCTTGAGGAACGCGACCTCGACCCCGGTCTGGTCGGCGATCATCCGGGCCAGGTCGCGGACGCGGTGGGTTTCGGTCATCTGGTTCAGGATGTTGACCCGGTCGCCGCGCGCCGGCGGGTTCGTCAGCGCCAGTTCGATGCAGCGGCAGGTGTCCTGGATGTGGATGAAGGCGCGGGTCTGCCCGCCCGTTCCATGCACCGTCAGCGGATAGCCGATCGCCGCCTGCATCAGAAAGCGGTTCAGCACCGTGCCGTAATCGCCGTCATAGTCGAAGCGGTTGATCAGCCGGTCGTCCATGCGGGTTTCCTCGGTCTGGGTGCCCCAGACGATGCCCTGGTGCAGGTCGGTGATCCGCACGCCGTCGTTCTTGTTGTAATAGAAGAAGAACAGCTGATCCTGGGTCTTGGTCATGTGATAGATCGACCCCGGATTGGCGGGATACAGGATTTCCTGCCGGTGGGGGCCGTTCTCGGTCTCGATCACGACATCAAGATAGCCTTCGGGGATCTTCATGCCCGCCGTGCCATAGCCATAGACACCCATCGTGCCCAGGTGGACCAGGTGGATGTCCTGTCCGCTTTCGACGATGGCGGCCAGGACGTCGTTGGTGGCGTTCAGGTTGTTGTTGACCGTATAACGCTTGTGCCAGCTGGACTTCATCGAATAGGGCGCGGCCCGCTGTTCGGCGAAATGGATCACCGCGTCGGGTTTTTCGTCGCGCAGCAGGGTCAGCAGGCGGTGGTAATGTTCGCCCACCGTGAAATTCTCGACCCGAATCTGGTGGTTGGTCAATTCCTGCCAGGCGCGAACCCGTTCGCCCAGGGGGCGGATCGGGGTCAGGCTGCTGACCTCAAGCTCCACGTCGATCTTCCGGCGCGACAGGTTGTCCACGATGATGACGTCATGGCCGCGCGCCGACAGATGAAGGGCCGTGGGCCAGCCGCAGAAACCGTCTCCGCCCAGAACGATGATTTTCATGAACCTGCCCTTATGGATGCGCTGCTCGCCGCCTTGTAATGGGGCGGCATGGCAGACGCCATAGCCGCCATGCGGCCGACACGGGACCGTTGCAATCCGGTCCTAGCCCGCCTTGGCCACGGCCCGCTGCATGTTGGCGGTATGGACCGCGATGGCCTCTTCCAGATCGTGGAAATAGCTAAGCTTTCCGTTTTCCAAGACCGCCCCGGCCTGGCAGATCTCTCTCAGGGAGGGCATGGAATGGGACACGACGACCGCCCCGGCCGCCTTCATGCGCGCGTTGAAGACATGGTTTGACTTGGCGCGGAAGGCGGCGTCGCCCACGGCCGACACCTCGTCCACCAGATAGGTGTCGAAGGGCACCGCCATGGACACGCCAAAGGCCAGCCGCGCCCGCATCCCCGACGAATAGGTGCGGAACGGCAGATAGAAATGCTGGCCCAGTTCGGCGAAATCCTCGACGAAGTCGCGCATCTCGTCCGTGTCGATGCCATAGACGCGCGCGACAAAGCGGCAGTTCTGTTCGCCCGTCAGTTCGCCGTTGAAGGACCCCGCAAAGCCCACCGGCCAGCTGATCGTGCCGGTGGACAGGATCCGCCCCGAGGTGGGCAGCATCGCCCCCGAGATCATCCGCAACAGCGAGGACTTGCCCGCGCCGTTGCGTCCCAGCAGCGCCACGGACACGCCCGTCGGAAAGGTCACGTTCATGTTGTCGGCCACGACCTTTCGCCGCCCGTTCAGCTTGTAGATCTTGGTGAGGTTTTCCAGCCGGATCATCGACGGTCGCGCAAACTGTAATAGGTCAGGATGCCGACGATCCAGATCAGCAGCAGAAATCCGCCCAGCAGGGGCAGCAGCTTCAGCCGCTTGGGGAATTCGGAATCCTCGGCCAGGGTCGGCTTGACATAGGCGGCCAGGTATCGGGTCTGGCGCGCGGCTTCGGCGCGGGCGGCGTCATAGGCGGCCCGGGACGCGATATAGGTCTGTTCCGCGAATTCGCGATCCACCATCAGGCTTTCGAACTGGCCCACGACCGTGGACAGCGCCTCGCCGGTGGCGGTCTCGGAGCCGAATTTCTGGCGTTCTGCGGCGATCTGTTCGCGGATCACGTTCACCCGAAGCTGGGTTTGTTCGATCCGGGGGTCGTTTTCCTGGGCATTCGCCTGAAGCAGGCCAAGCGCGACAAGCTGTTCGGCCAGTTGCGCCTGAAGGGTGCTGACGACGCCCGCCTGTCCCGCGACATCGGCGGCCGGATCGACAAGCTGGTGGCGGTTGCGGAATTCGGTCATTTCCTGACGCGCGGAACGCAGCCGTTCCAGGGCCTCGTCCAGGTCGTTGCGGGCATAACGCAACGCGTCCTCGCGCGCGACGGCGTTCAGTTCGTTCACCAGGATGGTGCTTTCGTCATAGATCGCCTGGGTGATCGCCTGGGCGTCCTTGGGATCGAAGGCCACCACGCGCAGGTCGATCATGCCCTCGTCGTAATAGACGCGCACCTTGCGTTCCCATTCCGACAGCAGATCCTCCAGCGAGTCGTTGCCGGTATAGGCGAAGACCGGATCGTTCTCGGGCTTGGACCACATCGCGCGCAGGTCCAGCCGGTCGTCGATGCGCTGCACAAGGTCATGGCTCTGGATGAACTTGTAGAGGATGTCGGTATCGTTTCCGGTGCTCGACGTGGAGCCCACCAGCGAAGACAGCCCGCCCAGCAACTCGCTGGGCGACACGCCCGATTCGGAACGCACCGTGAAGCCCATATAGGACGCATACTGGTCCTCGGCCCGCGCATACAGATACCAGGTGCTGACCAGGATCGGCAGCAGCACGATCACCACGAAGCTGGCGGCCACGCCCAGATGGCGCGGCTTCAGGCGGGCGGTCGATGCCGCGGGCTTGACCGGCGCCTGGGGCGGGGGCATCTGCGGGGCAGGGCGGCCCGGCGCCGCCGGCACGGGACGCGGGGCGGCCGCACCCCCTGCCGCCGGGTTCGGCTGGGCCGGGGCAGGCCTTGCCGCCGCAGGCTGGCCCGCAGGCACGGGCCGGGGCTGTGCGGGCACGGCGCCAACGGGGGTGGGGTTGGCAGGACGGGGGGCGTCGGCGTGAACCGGCTTGTCGTTCTGGACGGTCATGCGCAGACACTCGGGGTTGTTGATCTGTCGAGCCGTGTCATACATAAACCGCCCACACAGTTCCAGCGTCCATCCCTGACGGGGGCGTGAACAGGCAAGGGGCAGTCGGGCCTATGTCCAAGATCAATTTCCCTTCGGCCGCTGCGCAGGCCCCGGAGGAAACGCTGCGCCTGGCGCACCGGCACCGGTCCTTTTCCAGTTTCCGGGCCATCGGCGCCCTGGTGCTGCGAGAGATGGCGACGACGAACGGCAGATCCGCCGGCGGCTATGTCTGGGCGGTCGCCGAACCCGTGGCCGGCATCGTGCTGTTGACGCTGGTCTTTTCCATGGTCCTGGCCAAGCCGCCCATCGGCACGAACTTCCCGATCTTCTATGCGACGGGGATGGTGCCCTTCCTGTTCTACATGGCGATATCCGGCAAGGTGGCGCAGTCCATCCTGTATTCCAAGGCGTTGCTGGCCTATCCCGCCGTGACCTTCATGGACGCCTTGCTGGCGCGCATGATCATGAACGGCATCACGCAGATGCTGGTGGCCTATATCGTCTTCGCCGCGCTTCTGTTTTTCCAGGACACCCGAACCGACCCCCAGGCGGGGGGAATCGCCCTGTCGCTGCTGATGGCCTTTTCCTTTGGCGTCGCCGTGGGGGCGGTGAACTGTTTCCTGAACGAGGCCTTTACCTGGTGGCCGCAGGTCTGGGCGATCCTGAACCGGCCCCTGTTCCTGATTTCCTGCGTCTTCTTCATGTATGACGATATCCCGCCGCCGTTTTCGGACTATCTGTGGTTCAATCCGCTGGTCCATGTGGTTGGCCAGATGCGGAAATCCTTTTATCCTTCCTATGCAGGGGATTACGTCAGCCCGCTTTATGTGCTGGGGGTGTCGCTGTTCGTCTATGCCCTGGGCCTGGCGCTTCTGATCCGCTATCACCGCGACCTGCAGAACAGCTGACCGGCCCCGATCAGCCCTGGGGGTTTATCAGCCTGCTCAGCACCGCGTCGCGGGTGATGCAGCCGCCGCCCTGGACGGGCAAGGCGGGCCGGTCCGCCAGCAGTTCCATCACCCGGCGCACCGGCATGTCGCGGGGGACCGGATTGCCCCCCAGGCCCTCGGGCACATCGCCCGGCTGGACCACGTCGGCGGCGGTCAGGACGCCCAGCGGGTTCATGTGGGCCACGAAATCGGCGACATAGTCGTTGACCGGGTTGGCGATGATGTCGCGCGCGGTGCCGATCTGGACGATGCGCCCGCCTTCCATCAGGGCGATGCGGTTGCCCAGCTTGAAGGCCTCGTCCAGGTCATGGCTGACGAAGATGATCGTGCGGCGGGTCTTGGCCTGCAGTTCCAGCAGCTCATCCTGCAGCCGCGCGCGAATCAGGGGATCCAGGGCGCTGAAGGGTTCGTCCATCAGCAGGATCGGCGCCTGGGTGGCAAAGGCGCGGGCCAGGCCCACGCGCTGCTGCATCCCGCCCGACAGGTCGCCCACCTTGCGGTCGGCCCAGTCGGTCAGGCCGACCGTTTCCAATTGCGCATCAACGCGTGCGCGACGTTCGGCGGCGGGCATCCCCGCCAGTTCCAGCCCCAAGCCCACGTTTTCGCGCACGCTGCGCCAGGGCAGCAGGCCGAACTGCTGGAAGACCATCGCCACATGGCGCAGGCGGATGTCGCGCAGCGCGCGGCGGCCCGCCCCGCTGACGGAAATCATGCCGTTGCCGTCCCAGACCCGGACCTCGCCCCGGCAGACGTGGTTCAGGGCATTGACCGCGCGCAGCAGGGTGGACTTGCCCGATCCCGACAGGCCCATCAGGACCAGGATCTCTCCCTGCCGGACGTTGAGGGAACAGTCGTGGACGCCCAGGACCTGGCCCGTGGCGCTGCGGATTTCGCCGCGTTCCTTGCCCTGGTCCATCAGCGGCAGGGCGGTTTCCGGGTGATCGCCGAAGACGATGCTGACGCGGTCGAATTCAACGGCGTTGGGTATGGTGTTCATTTCCGGCCCTCCATCCGCAGCATCCGGTCCAGAAGGATCGCCACCACGACGATCACGAAACCCGATTCGAAGCCAAGCGAGGTGTTCACGCTGTTCAGCGCCCGCACCACCGGCACTCCAAGGCCGGAC
Organism: Paracoccus sp. SY; assembly: GCF_002901215.1. Classification (NCBI taxonomy): domain Bacteria; kingdom Pseudomonadati; phylum Pseudomonadota; class Alphaproteobacteria; order Rhodobacterales; family Paracoccaceae; genus Paracoccus; species Paracoccus sp. SY. Next base: position 94,857 of record NZ_NWMQ01000002.1, read on the forward strand.
GCGCCCACAAGCGCCGCGATCACCACCATGGACAGCGACAGCATGATCGTCTGGTTCAGGCCCGCCATGATCTGGGGCAGGGCGCTTGGCAGTTCGACCTTCCACAGAAGCTGGCGGGGCGTGGCGCCAAAGGCGGTGGCGGCCTCGACCAGGGCGGGCGGGGTGGATGCGATGCCAAGCTGCGTCAGCCGGATCGGCGCGGGCAGCACGAAGATCACGGTCGCCAGCAGGCCCGGCACCATGCCGATGCCGAAGAAGACGATGGCCGGGATCAGATAGACAAAGGTCGGCAGCGTCTGCATCAGGTCCAGCACGGGCCGCATCCAGGCGTAAAGGCGGGACCGGTGCGCGGCGGCGATGCCGACGGGAACGCCGATCGCCATGCAGACCAGGCAGGCCGCCAGAACCAGCGTCAGGGACTGCATCATCTCGTCCCAATAACCCTGGTTCAGCACGAACAGCAGGCCCAGGGCGACCAGCAGGCACGTCTTCCAGTTCCGTTGCAGCAGCCAGGTCAGCGCCACCGCCAGCAGGATGAACAGGAAGGGATGGGGGGCTTCCAACGCGGCAAGGATCCGGCCGATCAGCCATTCCAACGCGCCCGCTATGGTATTGAACAAGCCGGCCGCATTGGCGTTCAGCCAGTCGAAGACCCCCTTGGCCGTGCGGCCCACGGGGATCTTGTTGTCAGTCACCCATGCCGTCAACTGCTCCATGCGCGATTCCTTGCTGGTTTACGGGAAGGCGGACGCGCCGGCGATCAGCCGGACAGCGCCTCGGTCAGGGCGGCCTGCGCGTCGTTGCCGTCGAATGTCGTCACGCCGTCCAGCCAGGAGGTTGCGGCATCGGGATTGGCCGACAGCCATTCCTTCGCGGCCTCCATCGGATCCTGGCCGTCGTTCAGGATCATGCCCATGACCTCGTTCTCCATGGGCAGGGTGAATTCTAGGTTCTGCAGGAACTTGCCCACGTTGGGGCATTCCGTGACATAGCCCTGGCGGGTGTTCGTGCGCACCTCGGCGCCGCCCAGGTCGGGGCCGAACACCTCGTCGCCGCCGGTCAGGTAGGTCATCTCGAACTGGGCGTTCATCGGATGGGGTTCCCATCCCAGGAACACGATCGGCTGGTCGGCGCTGCTGGCGCGGGCGACCTGGGCCAGCATCCCCTGTTCGCTGGATTCCACCACCTCGAAGGTGCCCAGGCCGAACTTGTCGCCCGCCACCATCTCCAGCAGCAGGCGGTTGCCGTCGTTGCCCGGCTCGATGCCATAGATCTGGCCCGACAGCGCGTCCTTGTGTTCCGCGATCTTGCCGAAGTCGGTGATGCCCAGGTCGGCGCCCGCCTTGTTCGTGGCCAGGGTGTATTTCGCCCCCGTCAGGTTGGTGCGCACCGTGTCCACCGTGCCCGCGTCGCGATAGGGGGCGATGTCGGCCTCCATCGTGGGCATCCAGTTGCCCAGGAAGATGTCCACGTCATCTGTGGACAGCGCCGTATAGGTGACGGGCACCGACAGCAGCTTCGTTTCCGTCTCGTATCCCAGGGCCTGCAGCACGGTCGAGGCAAGCGCCGTCGTCGCCGTGATGTCGGACCAGCCCACATCGGAAAACACGACCTGGCGGCAATCGTCGGGTTCAGCGGCGAAGGCGGGTCCGGCCACGGCAATCGCAAGGGTGGTGATCAGGCTTTTGCGGATCATGCGGTGCATCCCTGTTCTTGATTGGTTGATCAATTAAAGATAGACAGGCTTCGAATAGCAACAGTTTCTTTGCACAGGTGCTGCCTTGCCCAAGATTGGCGCCGAGCCTATCCGAAAAGCCGCGTTAATCAACGCCACGATCTTCGAGGTCGGGCGCACGGGGTCGCTTGACGTCACCGTGGCCCAGATCGCGCGGCGGGCCGGCATGTCGCCTGCGCTGGCGCATCACTATTTCGGGTCCAAGGACCAGATCTTTCTGGCCGCGATGCGCTATATCCTGCGCGTCTATGGTGGGTCGGTCGCGGAACGGCTGCCCGGCCACGGCACGCGCGGGCGGCTGAACGCCATCATCCACGCCAGCTTCGCGCCGCAGAATTTCCAGCGCGAAACCGTCAGTGCCTGGGTCAACTTCTATGCCTTGGCGCTCATCAACCCCGAGGCCGAGCGGCTGCTGCGCGTGTATCACCGTCGGTTGCGGTCGAACCTGATTCTGGCGCTGCGCCCGCTGACCGACGATCCGGCCCGCGTGGCCGAAACCCTGGGCGCGCTGATCGACGGCGTTTACCTGCGCACCGTCCTGACGCGCGACGATGTGGATGCCGCCGCCGCCGAAAAGCTGATCTTCGATTACCTGGACGAGGTTTTGTCTTGACCCATGACGCCCAACCCCCAGCAAGCCTGTTCATCGACGGCGCCTTTGTCGAAGGCGAGGGCGCGGCGCTGCCCGTCTTCTATCCCCACACCGGCCAGGAAATTGCCTCGCTGCGCGAGGCTTCCGGGGCCCAGGTGGCGCTTGCCTGCCAGTCAGCCGCCCGCGCGCAACCTGCCTGGGCGGCGATGACCCCTGCCGACCGGGGCCGCGTCCTGTCCCGCGCCGCCGCCATCATCCGCGACCGGAACGAGGACCTGTCGCGGCTGGAAACGCTGGACACCGGCAAGCCCATCCAGGAAACGCTGGTGGCCGACTGGGCATCCGGCGCGGCGGCGCTGGAATATTTCGGCGGGCTGGCCGCGACCGTGACCGGCCAGATGATCCCCCTGGGCCGAGACTGGGCCTATACCCGGCGCGAACCCTTGGGCGTCTGCGCGGGCATTGGGGCCTGGAACTATCCCAGCCAGATCGCTTGCTGGAAGGCCGCGCCTGCCCTTGCCATGGGCAATGCCATGGTCTTCAAGCCGTCCGAGGAAACGCCGCTGGGCGCCCTGAAACTGGCCGAGTTCCTGGTCGAGGCCGGCGCGCCGCCCGGCATCTTCAACGTCGTCCAGGGGCGCGGAGAGGTCGGGGCCGCGCTTGTCACCGATCCCCATGTCGCCAAGGTTTCGCTGACCGGATCGGTGCCCACGGGCCGCCGCGTCTATGCCGCCGCAGCTGAAGGGATGCGCCATGTCACGATGGAACTGGGCGGCAAGTCGCCCTTGATCGTCTTCGACGATGCCAGCCTTGAAGATGCCGTGGGCGCGGCGATCCTGGCGAATTTCTACTCCTCGGGCCAGATCTGTTCCAACGGGACGCGGGTGTTCCTGCAACAGGGCATCGCGCAGCGATTCCTGGATCGGCTGGCGGAACGGCTGGCGACGATCCGCACCGGCGACCCGCTGGACCCTGAAACGCAATTCGGCCCGATCATCAACGGCACCCAGGCGGCCAAGATCCGCGCGGCGATCGCGGCGGGCCGGGACGCGGGCGCGCGGCTGGTCTGCGGCGGCGCGGGAGAGGGGGCCTTCATCCCGCCCACGGTCTTTGCCGACGCCACCGACGACATGACCATCACCCGCGACGAAATCTTCGGCCCGGTCATGACCACCCTGACCTTCGCGGACGAAGCCGAGGCCGTGGCCCGCGCCAATGCCACCGGCTTCGGTCTGGCCGCCGGGGTCTTCACCCGCGACCTGGCCCGCGCCCATCGCGTGGTCGCCGCGCTGGAGGCCGGCACCTGCTGGATCAACGCCTATAACCTGACGCCGGTCGAGATGCCCTTCGGCGGCGTCAAGATGTCGGGCCTGGGGCGCGAGAACGGCACCGCCGCCATCGAGCATTATTCGCAACTCAAGACCGTCTATGTCGGCATGGGCGCCGTCGAGGCGCCATACTAAGGGGGATCGCCATGACCGCTGATTACGTCATCGTCGGCGCCGGTTCCGCCGGTTGCGCGCTCGCCTATCGCCTGACCGAGGCCGGGCATTCCGTCACGCTGATCGAATATGGCGGCAGCGACATCGGCATCTTCATCCAGATGCCGGGCGCGCTGTCATACCCGATGAACATGCCGCGATACGACTGGGGCTTCCAGACGCAGCCCGAACCCCATCTGGGCGGGCGCAAGCTGGCCACGCCGCGCGGCAAGGTGCTGGGCGGGTCGTCGTCCATCAACGGCATGGTCTTCGTGCGCGGCCACCGCAAGGATTACGACCACTGGCGCGACAGCGGCGCGACCGGCTGGGGCTACGCGGACGTGCTGCCCTATTTCAAGCGGATGGAAACCTGGCATGGCGGCGCCTCCCCCTTGCGCGGCACCGACGGCCCTCTGCATGTCACCCGCGGCAAGCGCCGCAACCCGCTGTTCAACGCCTTCATCGAGGCCGGGCAGCAGGCAGGCTGGCCCTATACGCCCGACTACAACGGCGAACAGCAGGAAGGCTTCGGCCCGATGGAGGCCACCATCTGGAAGGGCCGCCGCTGGTCCGCCGCCAATGCCTATCTGCGCCCGGCGCTCAAGACCGGCCGCCTGACCGTGATCCGCGCCTTCGCCCGCCGCATCCTGTTCCAGGGCAAGCGTGCCCATGGCGTCGAAATCGAACGCAAGGGCCAGGTCCAGGAAATCCGCGCAACACGCGAAGTCATCGTCTCGGCCAGTTCCATCAACACGCCGAAGCTGCTGATGCTGTCGGGCATCGGCCCCGCCGACCACCTGCGAAGCCACAGCATCGCGCCCCTGGCCGACCGTCCTGGCGTCGGGTCGAACCTGCAGGACCATCTTGAAATCTACATGCAGTACAAGGCGCTGAAGCCGATCACGCTTTACACCTACTACAACCTTCTGGGCAAAAGCCGGGTGGGCGTGGAATGGCTGCTGCAGAAGACCGGCCTGGGCGCGTCGAACCAGTTCGAAAGCTGCGGCTTCATCCGGTCGTCCGATGCCGTGGATTACCCCGACATCCAGTATCACTTCCTGCCGCTGGCCGTGCGCTATGACGGCAAGGCGGCGGCGCAGGGCCATGGCTTCCAGGCCCATGTCGGCCCGATGCGGTCGAAGTCGCGCGGCACCGTGCGGCTGGCGTCAGGCGATCCGGTGGCCGCGCCCGAGATCCGCTTCAACTATATGTCCCATCCCGACGACTGGGCCGAGTTCCGCGCCTGCGTCCGCCTGACCCGAAAGATCTTCGACCAACCCGCCGTTGCCGACTATCGCGGGGACGAGATCCAGCCGGGCGCCCCCGTGCAGACCGACGACCAGATCGACGCCTTCATCCGCGACCATGCCGAATCGGCCTATCACCCCTGCGGCACCGCGCGCATGGGCGCGGCCAGCGACCCGATGGCCGTGGTAGACCCGGACCTGAAGGTGATCGGGGTCGAAGGGCTGCGCGTGGCCGACAGTTCGATCTTCCCGCGCATCACCAACGGCAACCTGAACGGCCCCTCGATCATGGTCGGCGAAAAGGCCGCCGACCACATCCTGGGCCGCATCGCCCAGGCTGACGACCGCATGGCCGCCGAATAGCCGCTTCTTCGTTGCCCAAATACCCCCGCCGGAGGCACCTGCGCGCGCGGCAGGCGCGACCGGCGCGGATGGGCGTCAGCCGTTCCCCTCGCGCGCGGCGGCAACGGCGGGCTCCAGCCCGTCGGCAGGCATGCCGCGCAGCAGGGTGTCGCCGATCACGAAGGTCGGCGTGCCCATGATCGCCATGCGTTCCGCCAGTTGCCGGTTCTCGCGCAGCACGGCCGATACGGATTCGGTGTTCATGGTGTTGATCACCTCGTCGCCGTCTATGCCGATATCCGCCGCGATACCCTTCAGCGCCTCGGGCGAGGGCGCGCCGCGCAGGGCCATCAGGGCGTCATGGGCCTGGACATAGGCCTCGTCCCCGCCGATCTGCTTCGCCGCCACCGCGAACCGGGCCGAGGTTTCACTCTCGGGTCCAAGGATGGGGAATTCCTTCAGGATGAACCGGATGTTGCCGTCGCTTTCGACGATGTCGTGGATCTGGTCGTTGAACTTGCGGCAATATCCGCAGCGATAGTCGATGAATTCCACCACCGTCACGTCGCCGTCGGGGTTTCCGCCGACCCAGCTGTGCCCGTCCTCGAAGATGGCGTCGCGGTTGGCGGCGACCAGGGCCACGTCGTTCTGGGCCTCGGAGGCGACGCGGCGTTCCTCCAGCACGTTGATGGATTCCACCAGAACCTCGGGGTTCGCCATCAGGTATTCGCGCACCGCATCCCCGAAGGCTGCCTTCTCGGCGTCCGACATGGCGGAAATGTCGAAGGCCAGGGCGGGGGTCGCGGTCAGCATCAGCGCGGCGATCAGGCGTTTCATCGGGATCCTCGGTGTTCCGTTTCGCATGACCTTGGCCCCTGCGGTCGATCTTGGCAAGAAAGCCGCTGACAAAGCTGCGTGACCGGGGGCTTTTCGTGCGCCCTGGGCCAGCGTAAGACATGGAAAAAAGACAAAAGGCCGAAAGCATGAGCAGCATCAGGAAATCCGCCCGCGGGCAGGTCGATCCCTTCATCGTCATGGACGTGATGGAAGCCGCCTCTCGCGCCGAGGCCGCGGGCCGCCACATCATCCACATGGAGGTGGGCCAGCCGTCCACCCCCGCCCCCGAAGGCGCGCGCCGCGCGCTGGCTGCCGCGCTGGAACAGCCGCTGGGCTATACGGTCGCCTTGGGCCTGCCCGCTCTGCGGCAGGGCATCGCGGACCTTTACCGCCGCTGGTATGGCGTCGATCTGGATCCGGCGCGCGTGGTCGTGACGCCCGGCAGCAGCGGGGCCTTCATCCTTGCATTCTCGGCCCTGTTCGACGCGGGCGACAAGGTGGCCATGGGCTTTCCCGGCTATCCTAGCTATCGCCAGATCCTGCGGGCCATGTCGCTGGAACCCGTCGGCATCCCGACGCGGCCCGAAGACCGCTATCAGCCGCGTCCCGGCGACCTGCCCGATGGCTGCAAGGGGCTGATCCTCGCATCGCCCGGAAACCCGTCGGGCACGGTGCTGCGGACGGATGAATTGCGCGCGTTGTCGGATGCCGCAAGGGCCAAGGGCATGGCGCTGATCTCGGACGAGATCTATCACGGCCTGTCCTATGGCGACCGCTGCCATTCCGCGCTGGAGGTGACGAACGACGTGTTCGTCATCAATTCCTTCAGCAAGTATTTCTCGATGACCGGCTGGCGCGTGGGCTGGATGGTCGTGCCCGAGGATCACATCCGCACCGTCGAACGGCTGGCCCAGAACATGTTCATCTGCCCGCCCCATGCCAGCCAGGTCGCGGCGCTTGCGGCGCTTGACTGCACGGATGAAGCGGACGCGAACCTGGCCGCCTATGCCGAAAACCGCCGGTTGATGCTGGACGGGCTACCCAAGGCGGGCTTTCACCGCATCGCGCCGCCAGAGGGTGCGTTCTACATCTATGCCGATGTCTCGGACCTGACGGACGATTCGCTGGCCTTCGCGGCCGAGATCCTGGACAAGGCGGGCGTCGCGGTGACGCCTGGCCTGGACTTCGATCCCGAACGGGGCGCCCGGACGCTGCGCTTCTCCTATGCCCGCGCAACGGCCGACATCGCCGAGGGCCTTCGCCGACTGACGGAGTTCATGGCCGCAAGATGAAGGTGCTGGCGCTGATCCTGTCCTTGCTGGTGGCTTTTCCCGTCTGGGGAAACGAACCGGCGCGTCTGGACATCGGGGGATCGGCGCTTGTGGCGACGGGTCGCGGTTGGGGCGGGCCGCAGCCGCTGGAACTGCGGCTGTCGCTGACCAGGGCGGTGCCTTACCGGACCTATCTGGTGGATGGGCCGCCGCGCCTGGTGGTCGATGTGAAGGACACCGATTTCGGGCTGGCCCGGCCCCAGGATCTGTTCGGCGCGGATCTGGCCCCTGCGATCCGCTGGGGACCCTATCGGGAAGGGTGGTCGCGCGTGGTGGTCGAACTGCCCGGGACTTACCGCATCGACCGCGCGGGCCAGCGGGCGCGGGCGGCCCTGTCCCAGATCACCGTGGTTCTTGCCCCCGTCGCGGCCCAGGACTTTGCGCCCCGGCCATCCGCCACCGCCGCCCTGCGCGACCTGCCCGAACCGGCGGAACTGCCCGCCCAGCCTGCGGACGAGGGCTTTACGGTGGTTCTGGACCCCGGCCATGGCGGCTTCGATCCCGGTGCCCTGGCGGAAGGCGAAAGCGAGGCGAACCTGGTCCTGGTCTTTTCGCTTGAACTGCGCGCGGCCTTGCAGGCGCGGGGGATCACCGTGGAAATGACGCGCAGCGACGACAGCTTCGTCGCGCTGGAACGGCGGATGACCACGGCCCGGCAGGCGCGGGGGGATCTGTTCATCTCGCTTCACGCCGATGCGCTGCCGCAGGGGCAGGCGGCGGGGGCCACGGTCTATGTCTGGAATCCCGCGGCCGACGATCGCGCGGCCGAACAGCTGGCGCTGCGCCACGGGCGCGACGATCTGGTGGCGGGCGCGGATCTGACCGGGCATGACGATGCCCTGACCGGGGTGTTGATGGATTTCGTGCGCACCGACACCCAGCCCCGTTCGGAAAGCTTCGCCCGCTGGCTGACGTCGCGGATGTCCCTGATGGGGATCGGGATGCACGAACGGCCCGTGCAGCGCGCCACCTATTCGGTGCTGAAATCGCCCGACATTCCCTCCGTCCTGCTGGAACTGGGCTTCATTTCCGACCACGACGACCGGGCCAATCTGCTGAACCCGCTGTGGCGCGGGCGCATGGTGCAGGTGGTGTCGGACGCCATCGTCGGCTGGGCGCGGGACGAGGCGGCGCGGGCCGCGATGCTGCGTCAATAAGGGCGCGGATCGCCCAGTGTTGTTTTGACCGGACGGGGCCGCGCCGCTATAGACGGGCCAAGTCCACGGAAAGGCCCTCACTTGCTGCGCAGCATCCTGTCCTTTTTCGGTGCCATCTTCTCGTGGTTCGTCACCGCGAGCTTTTTCATCGCGCTGACGGTGGGCGCGATCTTCTGGATCTATTCGCGCGACCTGCCCAGCCACGAGACCCTGGCCCAGTACACGCCCAAGACGATCAGCCGCATCTATTCGGGCGAGGGGATGCTGATCGACGAATTCGCCGAGGAACGCCGCCTGTTCGTCCCGGTCGAGGAAATCCCCGACCTGGTCAAGCACGCCTTCATCAGCGCCGAGGACAAGAACTTCTACAACCACCCCGGCTATGACGTGCGCGGCATCGTCGGTGCGGCCTATCAGGCGGTGGCGTCGCGCGGATCGTCGGTGCGCGGCGCGTCCACCATCACCCAGCAGGTGATGAAGAACTTCCTGCTGGATGGCAGTCGCAGCGTCGAACGCAAGGTCAAGGAACTGATCCTGGCGTCGCGGCTGGAACGCACGCTGTCCAAGGACCAGATCCTGGAACTGTATCTGAACGAGATCTTCCTGGGCCAGAACAGCTTCGGCGTGGCCGCGGCCGCGCAGACCTATTTCAACAAGGCCCTGGCAGAACTGGCCCCGCACGAGGCCGCGATGCTGGCCGCCATGCCGCAGGCGCCCAGCACCTATCACCCCGTGCGCGCCAAGGACCGCGTGACCGAACGGCGCAACTATGTGCTGCGGGAAATGTGGCAGAACGGCTATATCGACGAGGCCACCTATCAGGCCGAGGCGAAGCTGCCGCTGAAATCGGTGCAGAACGGCGACTTTCCGGCGTTCCGCCAGCAATTGCCGCCCCGCGATTATTTCACCGATGAAATCCGCCGCCAGTTGTCCGCGCAGTTCGGCAACGAGGAATTCTTCGGTGGCGGCCTGACCATCCGCGCCACCGTCGCCCCCGACCTGCAGGCCGCCGCCGCCGATGCGCTGCGCCAGGCGCTGGAGGATTACGACCGCGGCACCGGCGTCTGGCGCGGCACGGGCGAGACGATCCCGGCCGAGCAACTGACCGACGAGGCCGCATGGCGCGGCGCGCTGTGGCAGGTGCAGGTGCCGCGCGACATTCCCGGCTGGCATCCCGCCGTGGTGCTGGAACTGGGCGACAGCGACGCCCGCATCGGCATCGAGGGGATCGAGGAAGACGCCGACGGCCATTGGATCCCGGCCGAGGATGTCCGTTGGGCGCGCAAGCGCGGTCCCGACCGCAGGCTTGGCCCGCGCGCGCAGGTGGCGGGCGATCTGGTCGCCGTCGGCGATGTGGTGCTGGTCCGCGCCATGACGCGCGACAGCGACGGCAGCTTCATCCGCTGGACCCTGCGCCAAGTGCCCGAGATCCAGGGCGGCTTCATGGCGATGGACGTGAACACCGGCCGCGTCATGGCGATGCAGGGCGGGTTCAGCTATCAGTCATCGGTGTTCAACCGCGCCACGCAGGCGCGGCGCCAGCCGGGGTCCAGCTTCAAGCCCTTCGTCTATGCCGCCGCGCTGGACAACAACTATACCCCCGCGACCATCGTCGTGGACGAGCCGATCACGCTGAACACCCCCTTCGGGTTGTGGGAGCCGAAGAACTCGACCGGCAAGACCTATGGCCCGACGCCCCTGCGGACGGGCATCGAGATGTCGCGCAACCTGATGACCATCCGCATCGCCCAGGATATCGGGATGGATCGGGTGGCCGACTATGCCGAACGCTTCGGCGTCTATGACGATCTCAAGCCATTCCTGGCGAACGCACTGGGCGCGCAGGAAACCACGCTGTTCAAGATGGTCGCGGCCTATGCGATGTTCGCCAATGGCGGCGAACGGGTCGAACCCACGCTGGTGGACCGGGTGCAGGACCGGCGCGGGCGCACCATCTATCGCCACGACCAGCGGGTCTGCGAGACCTGCGGCCAGCAGGCGCTGCCGGCGGGGCAGGGGCCGGTGATCGACACCAACCGCGAACGGGTGATGGACGCGGTGACGGCCTATCAGCTGACCTCGATGCTGGAAGGCGCGGTCAAGCGCGGATCGGCCAGCGGGGTCGATCTGCCGGTGCCGATCGCGGGCAAGACGGGCACCACCAACGACGCCAAGGACGTGTGGTTCATCGGCTATTCGTCCAACATCGTGGCGGGCTGTTACCTGGGCTATGACCAGCCGCGCAGCCTGGGATCGAACGCCTATGGCGGGACGCTGTGCGTGCCGGTGTTCAACGCCTTCATGCGCAAGGCGGTGGCGGAATACGGCGGCACCGAATTCGCGGTCCCGCCCGGGGGTTACTGGGTCAAGATCGACCGCACCACCGGGCAGCGGCTGTCGGACAGCGCCAGCGGGCCGAATGTCGTGGCCGAATATTTCCGCAACGGCACCGATCCCGACTGGGGTTCGCCGCTGATCGTGTCGGGCTTCGGCGACGGGAACGTGGTCCTGCCCTGGCAGGCGGGCGCGGGGTCCGGGTCGGGGAAGGCCGTCACCACATCGACCGGGGAACGCAAGGTCATCCCCAGCCGCACCGATTTCGGGACCATGTCCTCGGGCGGGCTTTACTGAACGGCGGCTGCGGGACCGTGCGTGGCAAGGGGCGGTCCGACCCTTGCCCCAGGGTTCCGCCCGCGTTATCACCCCTGACCTGACGCCACCCCTCGAGGATCCGCCCATGCGCGCCGAGACGCAGTCCACCATCGAAGCCATCCGCAAGTCGCTGACCCTGCTGGGCCAGCGGATGGATTGGCAGACCGCGCCGCACCGGCTGGAGGAGATGAACGCGATGATCGAGGCGGGCGACCTGTGGTCCGACCCCGCCCGCGCGCAGAAGCTGATGCGCGAACGCCAGGCCTTGCTGGACGCGCTTGAAACCTATCGCCGCATCGACGGCGACCTGTCCGCCAATGCCGAGATGGTCGAACTGGCCGAGGAGGAGGGCGACGCGGATCTTGTGGCCGAGGCCGAGGCGAACCTGAAGTCGCTGGCCGAACTGGCCGCGCAAAAGGAACTGGAAGCCCTGCTGAACGGCGAGGCGGACGCGAACGACACCTTTCTGGAAATCAACGCGGGCGCGGGCGGCACCGAAAGCTGCGACTGGGCGTCGATGCTGGCGCGCATGTATGTCCGCTGGGCCGAAAAGAAGGGCTACGAGGTCGAGTTGCTGTCGGAAACGGCGGGGGACGAGGCCGGCATCCGCAGCGCCGCCTACAAGGTCAGCGGGCACAATGCCTATGGCTGGCTGAAATCGGAATCGGGCGTGCATCGGCTGGTCCGCATCAGCCCCTATGACAGCGCGGCGCGGCGGCACACGTCCTTCAGTTCCGTCTGGGTCTATCCGGTCGTGGACGACAATATCGAGATCGACATTCCCGACCGCGACATCCGCATCGACACCTATCGGTCCTCGGGCGCGGGCGGGCAGCACGTCAACACCACCGACTCGGCCGTGCGGATCACCCACCTGCCGACCGGGATCGTGGTCACGTCCTCGGAAAAATCGCAGCACCAGAACCGCGCCAACGCCATGGCCGCGCTGAAATCGCGCCTGTACCAGATGGAACTGGACCGCCGCAACGCCGAGATCAACGCCCAGCACGCCGCCAAGGGCGATGCGGGCTGGGGCAACCAGATCCGGTCCTATGTCCTGCACCCCTATCAGATGGTCAAGGATCTGCGCACGGGCGAGGAGACCAGCGACACCCAGGGTGTCCTGGACGGCGACCTGGACGCCTTCATGGCCGCGACCCTGGCCCTTGACGTTGCCGGCAAAAGCCGGGCCGAGGCCAACGCCGAGGACTGATCCCCGTTGCAGATGCAACGCCCGCAGCCCGATGGATTTGACGCGCATTCCCGCTATGCTGCGCCTCAAATCGGGGGAGCGCGATGGATGAAAAGCAGATCAACCTGGCCTTGCAGGGCGGCGGTGCGCATGGCGCCTTTTCCTGGGGCGTTCTGGACCGGCTTCTGGACGAGGACTGGCTGACCATTTCCGCCATCAGCGGCACATCCGCAGGGGCGCTGAACGGGGCCGCGCTGAAGGGCGGGCTGGCACGGGGCAATGGCCGGGCAGGGCGGCGCGCGGCGCGGGAAAACCTGGACTTCCTTTGGGCGCAGGTGGGTCAGCGCAGCGACAACCGCATGGTGCGGTGGCTTCATTCGCTGTTTCCGGCCCCGCAAGGCCTGGACCGCCTGACCGAACTGTTTTCGCCCGCCGCCTGGCTGGACAACCTGACACGGCTGTTCAGCCCCTATGACTATGGTCCCTTTTATGTGAATCCGCTGGCCGGGGTGCTGCGCGACCTGCCCTTTCCCGATTTCAGCAACACGCGCGGCCCGCAGCTGTTCGTCGCCGCCACCAATGTGCGGACGGGCAGGATCCGGGTCTTCACCAACGCGGCGGCCACCCCCGATGCGGTGATGGCATCGGCCTGCCTGCCGAACCTGTTCCAGGCCGTCGAGATCCCCGATCCCGAGACCGGCGAACTGGAAGCCTTCTGGGACGGCGGATATACCGGAAATCCGGCGATGTTTCCCCTGTATGACCACAGGCTGCCCCGCGACATCGTGATCGTGAACATCAACCCGCTGATCCGCGACGGCGTCCCCCGCACCCCGGCCCTGATCGCCGACCGCGTGAACGAGGTCAGCTTCAACGCATCCCTGATGGCGGATCTGCGGGCCATCAACTTCGTCAAGCGCCTGTTTGCCGAGGATCGGTTGCAGAATCGGGCGATGAAGAACCCGCTGATCCACATGATCCTGGACGACACGCTGATGACCGACCTGAATGCCAGGTCCAAGCTGATGCCCGCGCCGGGTTTGTTGGCGCGGATGAAGCTGGCCGGGCAGACGGCCGCCGACACGTTCCTGCGCGATCACGCGGATGCGCTGAACAATCGCGATACGGTCGATCTTCCCGCCCTGTTCGCCGGTTCGGGGATCGTCGGCTAGAACAGCGGGCCTGCCCGATGGTCCTGTGGTCCGAATCCCGGCCCGCTGCCGCCGCTTGCCATCCCCGGCGGCCGCCTGTAGAAGGCAGCGCGGCGGGCGGTTAGCTCAGTTGGTAGAGCGCTTCGTTTACACCGAAGATGCCGGGGGTTCGAGTCCCTCACCGCCCACCATTTTCCTCTTTTCGACAGGCCTGTGACCGCAGGTGGAACGGCCCGTCCGGGTTTTGCGGAAACGCTTTCACAAACTTGCCGCAAGCCCCACATTTTCCGCTTGCACCCCGCTGCGTGCCCCCCTATAGACCCCCCACGCCACGTCGAAAGACAAGGCAGACCTCCGGTGGGGCCATAGCTCAGTTGGTAGAGCGCTTGAATGGCATTCAAGAGGTCAGGGGTTCGACTCCCCTTGGCTCCACCAAATCATCCCTTTCGATGACAGCGTTTCCCTTGCCCCGCAGGGGATCACGGCCGCAGTGCCGATTGGCCTTCATGCGCCATTTGAAAGGCAAGATCTGACAGCGACGCGATGTCGATGTCGGGGTGGACGCCGGGCACCTGTCTTGGCGGCACGCCGGTCCGCACCAGGATCGTCTTCAGCCCGGCTGCCTGGCCCGCGATGATGTCGGTCTCGATCTGGTCGCCCAGCATGAAGGTGGTGGCGGGATCGCTGCCCAGGATGTGCAGCGCCATGCGGATCAGGTCGGGCTGCGGCTTGCCGATGACCAGGGGCATCACGCCCGAGGCGGTCTCGATCGCGGCCAGGATCGACCCCGCGCCCGGCTCGAATCCGTCGCCATGGGGCAGCATCCGGTCGGGATTGGTGCCGAAGAACCGCGCCCCGCCCAGAAGGGCCGTCTGCGCCTTCTGCAGCTTGTCGAAGGTGAATTCGCGGTCGAGGCCCACCACCACGGCGGCGACATCGGTATCGGCGATCTGAAATCCGCGCGCCTCGACCGCCGCAACCAGTGACCGCGCGCCGATCACCATGACCCGCGCGCCGGCCGGCATCGTTTCGCGAAGCCGTTCCGCCACGGCGGCCGAGGTGGTGACGATCCGCTCCCGCATCGCGGGAATGCCCATGCCATTCAGCTTGGCCGCGAATTCCCCGGCCGACCGGGTCGAGTTGTTGGTCACGAAGGCATAGGGCAGGCCCTGTTCGTGCCAGTATCGGAAGGCGCGGACAGCCTCGGCGATGGGGGTCTCGCCGCGATAGGCGACGCCGTCCAGGTCGCTGATGATGGCGGAAATGCGGGGCAGGGTCATCGTCATCCTCGGGTCGGTGGGGATCATGCCGCGCGACATGGGCGCGACTGTCAAGGGACAGCGGCCGCAACCCCCACCTGCGTCGCAGGCGGCGGCTGCGTCCGTTCCCCTGGTCATCCCAGGCGGTCGATGATCCAGGACGCGATCATCAGGTCCAGATGCGCGCCCCCGCCGTTCTTGAAGACGGTGATATCGTCGTTCGACGCGCGCCCTTGGACGCCGGGTTGAACCAAGTCGTAGAGATCGCCCCTGATGCTGTCTTCGGTGATCGCGCCCGAGCCGAGGGGGATCAGCAGTTCCCCGATATGGGCGGTGGTCTCGCGGCTGTCCACGAACAGGCGGGCGCGGGCCAGCAGGGCATCGTCAGCCTCTCGCATGTCGGCCTTGTAGGCGCCGATCAGATCGACATGGGTGCCGGGCCGCACCCAGTCGCCCCCAATAACCGGCTGCCGGGCCATAGTGGCCGTCGAGACGATGTCTGCCTGTCCCACCGCCGCCTGCAGATCGGCCGTCGCGCGAAGGTCGGCACCGATGCCGGCCAGGCCAGCGACAAGCGCCTGGGCCTGTTCGGGGCGCCGTGCCCAGACCGTCACCGTCTCGATCCCCGGCAGCACGGCCGTATAGGCCTGGACCAGACTGGCCGCGACCGTGCCCGCGCCGACGATCAGCAGGTGGCGGCTGTCCGGCCGCGCCAGCAGGCTGGCGCCCAGAACCGAATCCGCCGCCGTCTTGAAGGTCGTCACCAGCCTGTTTTCGACGATCGCGCGCAGATGGCCGTCGTCCTTGTCGAAGACCAGCATCGCGCCCTGCACGGTGGGCAGGCCGCGCGACGGGTTGGCGTCGAAGACGGTGAAGGGCTTGGCGCCATAGCCAAGCCCGGCGATGAAGGCCGACCGGGTCATCATCGTGCCGTCCGACGGACCAAGGAAGGTGTCGCGGATTTCGGCGCGTGGCAGGGCATGGCCCGCCTTCAGCGCCGCGACCGCGCCCGGCCAGTCCAGCCGGCCCACGGCGGCATCATGGGTGATGAAGGGGGGTGTTGCGGTCATGGGTTCTTCCTTCCGTCTTGTGGGCAGGTGTCGCACGAACGATAGCGGTCTTGGAAGGGATCGCAGGGGATCTGCCGACCATCGCGCCGACCGGGAATGGTGCCCGTGCAGCAGGGGCAAGGAACAAGCCGGCGGTCCGCAGGGTTTGCCGGGGAACGCGGGGCAGGGTATCACCTGTGCATCGGGAAAGCGGACCATGTGCAATCTTTACAACCTGACCACCAACCAGCAGGCGATCCGGGACGTGGCAAGGGTCATGGAGGACAGCCTTGGCAATCTTGAGCCGAGCCTGGACATCTATCCCGACCGACCCGCCCCGGTGGTGCGCAACACCGTCGCCGGGCGCGAACTGGCCCGGCTGACCTGGGGAATGCCCACGCCGCCGCAATTCCTGAAGACGAGGGATGCGCCCGACACCGGCGTCACCAATATCCGCAACACCGCCAGCCCCCATTGGCGCCGCTGGCTGGGTGTCCCCAACCGCTGCCTTGTGCCCGCCACCGCCTTTTCGGAATATGGGGCCAAGCCCGATCCGGCGACGAAGCGCAAGCCGCTTTACTGGTTCGGGCTTGATGAAACCCGGCCCCTGTTCTTCTTCGCGGGCATCTGGACGCCCTGGACAGGCACGCGGGGGTCGATGAAGACGCCGCGCCCCGGCGAGCACCAGCTTTTCGCCTTTCTGACCTGCGAGCCGAACGGGGTCGTGGGCAGGGTCCATCCCAAGGCCATGCCGGTGATCCTGACCACCCCGGACGAGATCGAGATGTGGATGACGGCGGAATGGCCCCATGCACAGGCCCTGCAACGTCCGCTGCCCGACCGCCAACTGGTGGTCCTGGACGGGTCATGACGGCCGATCTTACACCCGGCCCAAGGGCTTCAGGAAAGATCCTCGATGATATAGTCTTCCCAGTCCTCCTCGGTGACCGCGGCTTCGCTGACGGTCCAGCCGCGGACGCTGGCGCCGGCGCGATGCACGCTTTCGCGGTCGCCCGAGATCAGGTGGTGCCACTTATACAGCGGCCGCCCCTCGTGGCGCAGGCGATAGGCGCAGGTGGCGGGCAGCCACCAGGCGATCTCGGCCAGCTTGCGGGGGGTCAGGACGACGCAATCGGGGACATAATCGTGGCGGTTGGCATAGCTGCTGCACTGGCACTTGGCGCCGTCCAGCAGCTTGCAGGCGACACGGGTGAAGGCCAGTTCGTTCGTGTCTTCGTATTCGATCTTGTTCAGGCAGCACTTGCCGCAGCCGTCGCACAGCGCCTCCCATTCGTCGGGCTGCAACTGCGGCAAGGGCAGTTCCCAGAAGCGGTCGCGCATCAGGCGCCCGCCAGCACCGCGCGGGCCTGGCTGGCATCGGCGGCAATCTGATCGATCAATGTCTGCACACTGTCGAATTTGGCCTCGTCGCGCAGGAATTCAACCAGTCCGACCGAAAGATGCTGCCCATACAGGTCGCCGTCGAAGTCGAACAGGTGCACTTCCAGGTTGGGCGCGTTGCGTCCGAACATCGGGCGCACGCCCAGGCTGGCGACGCCCTGGCAGGACAGCTTGTCCGGCCCGGTCAGCACCTCGACCACGACCGCATAGACGCCAAGGCGCGGCAGGTGCAGGTCGTCCATCTGCATGTTGGCGGTGGGCCAGCCGAATTCGCGCCCGCGCTTGTTGCCGTGGACCACCTCGCCCTCGATCCGGTGCAGGTGGCCCAGCATCCGTTCCGCGTCACGGGGGCGTCCTTCCGTCAGGGCGCAGCGGATCGCGGTGGAACTGTAGTCCTGCCCGCCCGCCCC
Source organism: Paracoccus sp. SY (assembly GCF_002901215.1). NCBI lineage: Bacteria > Pseudomonadati > Pseudomonadota > Alphaproteobacteria > Rhodobacterales > Paracoccaceae > Paracoccus > Paracoccus sp. SY. The sequence continues at coordinate 112,693 of NZ_NWMQ01000002.1, forward strand.
CACCAGCGGCACGACGGTGACGCCGAAGCCAAGCTGGCGGCCCAGATCCTGCAAGGTCGCGACATTGCCCGCGCGGTCCTTGCCGAAGACGAAATCCGCGCCCACGGTCACATGGGTCACGCCCAGTCCGCCCACCAGCACGTCACGGGCGAAAGCCTCGGGCGAGAGGCCCGCCAGGACCGCGCCGAAGGGCAGTTCGTAAAGCTGTTCCACCCCCAGCCGCGCCAAGCGGTTGGCGCGGGATTCCGAATTCATCAGCCGAAAGGGCGGCGCGTCGGGGGCAAAGAACTGGCGGGGATGGGGTTCGAAGGTGACGATGCCCAGGGGCGCGCCAGCTTGGCGCGCGGCTTCGATCACGGCGCGGTGGCCCAGATGAACGCCGTCGAAATTCCCCATGGCGACGGATGCGCCGCGGGCGCCTGCCGGAAGTCCTGTCCAGTCGCGGTGGATTTGCAAAGGGTGCCCCCACTGGGGCGCGGACACCCCGTCAGTCGAACTTGCGGCTTGGCGCCAGAACGACCGCCTCGCCTTTCAGGACGACCGTATCACCCACCAGGCAGCGGGTTGCAAGCGTGACCCGCCGTTTCGCGTGGTCGATCGTGTCCACCGTCACCTCGGCCCGGACGGTGTCGCCGGGGCGGACGGGGGCCATGAACTTCAGCGTCTGGCCCAGATAGACCGTGCCATGCCCCGGCAACTGTTCCCCGATCACGGCCGAGATCAGCCCGGCGGTCAGCATCCCATGCGCGATGCGTCCTTCGAAGATGGTGTCACGGGCATAATTGTCGTCCAGATGAACCGGATTGCGATCCGTCGAGACCTCGGCGAACAGGTCGATGTCGCGGTCGGTCACCTGCTTTTGCAGGTAACGGGTCATCCCGACCTCCAGATCCTCGATGACGATGGTGCCGCGGGGAAGGTTGTCCAGCATGGCATGTTCCCTGTGATGACCGATCCGGTTGACGATGCTGCATAGCAGCGAAGCCGTAGGAAAGCAATAAACTTATACGATTTATGACCAAAGTATAATATTGTTGCTGTGCGAAGGGAAGGTGGAGGATGGGGCAGATCGCGAACCAGCCGCAGGCCGATTTTTGGACCTCGCCCGCCGGGCGGGCCTGGGTGGACCATGAACAGGCCCTGGATGCCACGATGGAAGGACTGCTTCGCCCCCTGCTGGATGCCGTGGATCTGAACGGGTCCGAGGACATGCTGGATGTCGGTTGCGGCACGGGGGCCAGCACGCTGGCCGCCGCCCGGCGGGTGACCAGGGGCACGGTGCTGGGGCTGGACATCGCCGCGCCGATGCTGGACCGGGCGCGACAGCGCGCGCAGGCCGCAGGGGTGGCGAACGTCGCCTTCCACCTGTGCGACGCCCAGGTCGAACGCCTTGCCCCCGACAGCCGCGATGTCATGATCTCGCGCTTCGGGATGAGCTTTTTCGACGACAGTGTGGCGGCCTTTCGCAATCTGTCCCAGGCGCTTCGCGACGGCGGCCGCATGGTCTTCCTGTCCTGGGCGCGACTGGCGGACAATCCCTGGTTCACCATTCCCGAAAAGGCCGCGCGGGACTGGCTGAACGCCCCGCCCGAGCCGCCGACGAACGGACCCGGCCCGCTGGCCTTCGCGGATGCGGATCATGTGCTGGATCTGATGGCGCAGGCGGGGCTTGTCGAAGAGCGGGTCGAAACGCTGCAGATCGACCTGACGCCGCCCGGCGGATCATCCGGGGCGGCACGCCTTGCCACCCATGTCGGACCAGCCGCGCGCCTGCTGCGGATCTGCAATGCCACGGCCCAGGATCGGGAACAGATCGCCGCCCGGATCGAAGGCGAATTCAGCGCCTTCGGCCAAGGCGATGATGTGCGGATCCCATCGGCGGTGCATCTGTTTTCCTGCCGCGCCGGGCGGCAGGAATAGGCGTCAGCGCAGCCGGCCGATGCTGTATTGCGGGGCCATGGCATGGTCCTCTAACCAGCCCAGCAGCAGGGCATTGTCGGGATTTTCCACGTCCGGCCCAAGCGCGTCCGCCGCAAGCCCGCCGGTCACGAACAGCGCGTCGATGCCCTGGTCCAAGGCGCCTTTCACATCGGTGAAGATGCCGTCGCCGATGGCCAGGATGCGTGCGTCCGGCCCCAGGTCCAGCAGCCGCCGCGCCCGGTCATAGATCGGCGGATGCGGCTTGCCGAAGTAAAGCGACGTGCCCCCCAGCCCCTCGTAATATTCCGCCAGGGCACCTGCGCAATAGATGCGCGTCTCGCCCATGTCCACGACGACATCCGGGTTGGCGCACAGCAGCGGCAAGCCGCGGTCGCGCGCCTGCATCAGGCGGTCGTGATAGTCCTGGGGCGTTTCCGTCAGCTCCTCGAAGGGGCCGGTGGCGACGATCCCCTCGGCTTCCTCCAGCGACACGCGCGCGATGGTGGGGGCATCGGCGAATTCTGCCGGAATGTCGTCGAAGAAGCCGTCGTCCTTTTCGGTCCCGATATGCCAGACCTTGCGGCCGACGCGGCCTTCGAACATCGCTTCCTGCGCGGCATCGCCCGAACTGACCACGATGTCCCAGGCGTCGCGCGGCACGCCCATCCGGTCAAGCTGGGCAATCACGAACTGGTTGGGACGCGGCGCATTGGTCATCAGCACGACCCGGCCGCCCCGCTGGCGGAACGCCTGCAAGGCCGCCACGGCGGCGGGATAGGGCTGCTTGCCATTATGCAGGCAGCCCCACAGGTCGCAGAACAGCACGTCGTAATCGGCGCCGATCTGCGACAGGGACTGGATGATCCGGGTCATTACAGCGCCAGGACCGGGATGATCTGCTTCTTGCGGCTCATCACGCCGGGCAGGACCACGGTGTCGCCCGTGACAGACACGCCGAAGCTGCGTTCGGCCAGCCCACGCACGAAGTCGTTGGGGATCAGCAGGGTGGCTTCCTCGCGCAGGATATCGACGATGAAGCACAGCACCTGGTCCGCGCCGTCCTCGGCCGCGACGCGGGGCATGGCGGCGATCAGCGCGTCCTTGCGGGCCAGCAGGACCTGGGGCGCGGTGGTTTCCAGAACCGTGATGCGCAGCTGCTTGCCGCCCAGTTCGTATTCCTTGCTGTCGGTGCGCAGAAGCGCCTCGTCGGAAAAGGCGCTGATGTCGGACTTGGCCGCGAACATCTCGGTCGCATAGTCGGTGATGTCGATGCCCAGATCGGCGGCCAGCTTCTCGGCCACGGCGCGGTCATGGGCGGTGGTGGTCGGGCTGCGGAATTCCAGCGTGTCCGACAGGATGCAGGTCAGCATCGCGCCCTTGATGGCCTCGGGCGCGCGGGCCATGTCGGCGCCGATCAGGTCGTGCATGATGGTGGCGGTGCAGGCCAGCGGACGGATGGTGATGTTGATCGGGGTGCGGGTCTTGATGCCGCCGGCCAGCAGGTGGTGGTCGATGATCTCGATCACGTCGGCCCCGTCCAGGCCGGCGGGCAGTTCGGCGGGGTTGTTGGTGTCCACGATCACGCATTGGTCGCCTGCCGCGACATCGGCGATGATTTCGGGCTTGTCCAGGTTCCAGCGGTTCAGCATCCACAGGGCTTCGGTGTTCGGCTCGCCTTGCAGGACCGCCTTGGCGGGGGTCTTGCGGACCTCGTTCAGATACCAGGCCCAGATGATGGGGGAACCGGTCGAATCCGTGTCGGGGGCGGTGTGGCCGAAGACCTTGATCATGATGCACCTTCGCAGCGTCTGAATGTCGCGCGCGTTATAGGCGGCGCGGCGGGCGATGTCCAACAGGGGGAATGGTGCCGGTTGAGGGGATTGAACCCCCGACCTTCGGTTTACAAAACCGCTGCTCTACCGCTGAGCTAAACCGGCCCGCTGTGCAGTTCCTGCGATAGCCTTTGCCCGCGTGTTTCGCAAGCCGCGAAAGCGGTTTGACTGCGCATCGGGCATCGCTACTGTGCCGCAGCGCCGGCACGGGCGGAAGAAGAAGGATCAGGCCGATATGCAGATGGTGTTTCATCTGGGGGTGCATTGCACGGATGGCGACCGGCTGCTGAAGACGCTGCTGAACAACCGCGACTGGCTGATGCAGCACGGCACCGACGTCATCACCCCCAACCGCCATCGCGGCCTGTTCGAAGAGGCGCTGATGTCGCTGAAGGGCGGGCGGGCCACCGCCGAGATGCAGCAGATCATGCTGGACGCGGTGCTGCACAGCGAATCGCCCGGCCGGGCGATCTTTTCCACGCCCACCTTCATGGGGGCGCCGGGCCGGGTGGTGGGGCAGACGGGGCTTTACCCGCAGATGGGCGCCCGGGCCTCGGCCTTGGCGAACCTGTTCCCCGACCACGAGGTCGAGTTCTTCCTGGCGATCCGCAATCCCGCCGCGCTGATTTCCGAGGTGCTGCCGATCTTTACCGGCGGCGGCTATCACGTCCTGATGCAGGGCCGCCAGCCCACGGACCTGCGCTGGCGCGACCCGATCCAGGCGCTGCTGCGCGCGGTCCCCGGCCGCCGGGTGGTGATCTGGTGCCACGAGGACGTGCCCCTGATCTGGCCCGAGATCGCCCGCCTTGTCGGTGCAATCCCCCCCGACGCACCCCTGCAGGGCGGGTCGATGTATCTGGAGGAGATCCTGGGCGATGCAGGCATGGCCCGCCTGAAAGAGAAGCTGGCCGCGCAGGACCGGCTGACCGTCGCGCAGCGCCGCGCCATCTCGTCCGAGATGATCGAGAGCCATGCGCCGGCCGCCGCCCTGGACCAGGTGGTCGATCTGCCCGGCTGGACGCAAGAGGTCGTGGACCATGTGACCGCGAACTATCGCGCCGACGTGGGCGAGATCGCCGTGCTGCCGGGGGTGGAATTCGTGCTGCCCTGACAGGTGCCTGCCGCTGCGGGGCGCGGACCGTCGGCGCCACAGCGGGCGCCAAAAGGAAAGGGGCGCCCCTGCGGACGCCCCTTTGACCTTTGGTCGGACAGGATCTTACTTGATCTTGCCTTCCTTGTATTCGACGTGCTGACGGACGACCGGGTCGTATTTGCGGACGGTCATCTTTTCGGTCATGGTGCGGGCATTCTTCTTGGTCACATAGAAGTGGCCCGTGCCGGCGGTCGAGTTCAGCCGGATCTTGATGGTGGTCGGCTTCGCCATTGTATCGCTCCTGCTTCGGGGCAATCGCGCGGCGCAGACCCCGTGGAATTCGTTTGAAGCCCGCCTTTTACTGATGGAAAGGCCGAAGTCAACCCGAATCGCCGGGGAAATCGCGGCGAAAGGCCAGATTGCGCGGAGGGCCTGTAAGCCGGATTCTGTCCACCGCCATGGGCGGCTGGATGACCATTCCTCTGGCCCGGCGGTTGCCCGCCGGATCAAGCTGCCTACCCGGACCTGCTGGGGCAAGGCGGCCCTGCGGGGTTGCCCCCGCGCGCGGTCCCTATTCGGCATTGCTCCCGGTGGGGCTTGCCATGCGGGGCCTGTTGCCAGGCCCCCGGTGGGCTCTTACCCCACCGTTTCACCCTTACCCATGCGGACATGGGCGGTCTCGTTCTCTGTGGCGCTTTCCCTGGGGTTGCCCCCGCCGGGCGTTACCCGGCACCGTCGCCTCATGGAGTCCGGACTTTCCTCGACGGCGCACCGCCGCGGTCATCCAGCCCTCCGCGCTAGGCGGATATGGCGGGGAAGGGGACGCGCGTCAACGGAAAACCCCTGCCGCAAGGCGGCAGGGCGAGGGGTAGGGTGCGTGCTTGCACGCACCGTTGCGGGATGCCGATCAGCCCTTGGCCAGGTTGCGCAGCACGTAATGCAGCACGCCGCCGTTCTTGAGGTATTCGATCTCGACCTCGGTATCGACGCGGGCCTTGAGCTGAATTTCCTTCACGGTGCCGTCGGCATAGCGGATGGTGCAGGGGACCAGCGACAGCGGCTTGAAGTCGCCCGCAAGGCCGTGGATCGACACGGTCTCGTCGCCCTTCAGGCCCAGGGTCTTGCGGTTCTCGCCCGGCAGGAATTCCAGCGGCACGACACCCATGCCGACCAGGTTCGACCGGTGGATACGCTCGAAGGATTCCGCGATGACCGCCTTGACGCCCAGCAGGTTGGTGCCCTTGGCCGCCCAGTCGCGGCTGGACCCGGCGCCGTATTCGACCCCGCCGAAGATCACCAGCGGCGTGCCGGCATCCTGATAGGCCATCGAGGCGTCGAAGATCGTCGTCTGCTGCCCGTCCGGCCCCTTGGTAAAGCCGCCCTCGACCCCGTCCAGCATCTCGTTCTTGATGCGGATATTGGCGAAGGTGCCGCGCATCATGATTTCATGGTTGCCCCGGCGAGAGCCGTAGCTGTTGAAATCACGCGGCGCGACCTGCCGTTCGATCAGGTACTGGCCAGCAGGCGTGGTGGGCTTGAACGAGCCGGCGGGGCTGATGTGGTCGGTGGTGATCATGTCGCCCAGGATCGCCAAGACCCGCGCGCCGTCGATGTCGCTGATGACGCCCGCTTCCTTGGCCATGCCGCGGAAATAGGGTGGGTTCTGGATATAGGTCGAGGTCGGCGGCCAGTCATAGGTCTCGCTGTCCGTGACCTCGACCGCCTGCCAGCGTTCGTCGCCCTTGAACACGTCGGCGTATTTCGACTGGAACGCCTCGCGCGTGACGGTGGCGTGGACCAGATCGGCGATTTCCTGGTTGGTGGGCCAGATGTCCTTCAGATAGACGTCGCGGCCTTCCGGGGTCTGGCCGATCGGTTCCTTGGTCAGGTCGATGTTCAGGTCGCCCGCGATGGCATAGGCCACCACCAGCGGCGGCGAGGCCAGGAAGTTCGCGCGCACGTCGGGGCTGATGCGGCCTTCGAAGTTGCGGTTCCCGGACAGCACGGCGGTCGCCACCAGGTCGTTGTCGTGGATCGCCTTGGTGATCGCCGGATCGCCCAGCGGACCCGAGTTGCCGATGCAGGTGGTGCAGCCGTAACCCACCAGGTTGAAGCCCAGGGCGTCCAGATCCTCTTGCAACCCGGCGGCTTCCAGGTATTCGCCCACGACCTGCGAACCGGGCGCCAGCGAGGTCTTGACCCAGGGCTTGCGGTTCAGGCCCAACTGGCGCGCCTTGCGGGCGACCAGTCCGGCCCCGATCATGACATAGGGGTTCGAGGTGTTGGTGCAGCTGGTGATCGCCGCGATGACGACCGAACCGTCGCGGATGCTATAGTCGGTGCCTTCGACAGGGGCGGTGCGCAGCACGTCCCTGACCATCACCTCGCCATCCTCCTGCGCGCCGCCGCGGTAATCGGCGACCACCTTGCGGAAGGTTTGCGCGGAATCGGTCAGCGGCAGGTAATCCTGCGGCCGCTTGGGGCCGGAAATCGCGGGCACGATGCTGCCCATGTCCAGTTCCAGCGTCGAGGAATAGATCGGCGCATAATCCGCGCCGCGCCAGAAGCCGTTTTCCTTGGCATAGGCTTCGACCAGGGCGATGCGATCCTCGTCGCGGCCGGTGTTGCGCAGATAGCGCAGCGTTTCCTCGTCGATGGGGAAGAAGCCGCAGGTGGCGCCGTATTCGGGGGCCATGTTGGCGATGGTCGCGCGGTCGGCCAGGGGCAGGTTGTCCAGGCCCTCGCCATAGAATTCGACGAACTTGCCCACGACGCCATGCTTGCGCAGCATCGCCACGACCTTCAGCACCAGGTCGGTCGCGGTAGTCCCTTCCATCATCTTGCCGGTCAGCTTGAAGCCCACGACTTCCGGGATCAGCATGGACACGGGCTGGCCCAGCATCGCGGCCTCGGCCTCGATCCCGCCGACGCCCCATCCCAGGACGGCCAGGCCGTTGACCATGGTCGTGTGGCTGTCGGTGCCCACCAGCGTGTCGGGATAGGCCACCAGATCGCCGTTCTGGTCGGTGTCGGTCCAGACGGTCTGAGCCAGATATTCCAGGTTCACCTGGTGGCAGATGCCGGTTCCGGGCGGCACCACGCGGAAGTTCTGGAACGCGTTCTGGCCCCATTTCAGGAACTGGTAACGCTCGATGTTGCGTTCGTATTCCAGGTCCACGTTGCGCTGGAAGGCGCGCGGATTGCCGAATTCGTCGATCATCACCGAATGGTCGATGACCAGATCGACCGGGTTCAGCGGGTTGATCTTCTGTGCGTCGCCGCCCAGGCCGATGATGCCGTCGCGCATCGCGGCAAGGTCAACGACCGCCGGGACGCCGGTGAAGTCCTGCATCAGCACGCGGGCGGGGCGATAGTTGATCTCGCGCGGGTTCTTGCCGCCCAGCGTGGCCCATTCGCCGAAGGCCTTGATGTCGTCCACGGACACGGAAAAGCCGCCATCCTCGAAGCGCAGCAGGTTTTCCAGCACGACCTTCAGCGCGGCGGGCAGTTTCGAGAAATCGCCAAGCCCTGCCTCGGTGGCGGCGGCGATGGAGTAATAGGCGTAATCCTTGCCGCCCGCCGAAAGCTTGCGGCGCGTCTTGGCGGTGTCGGTTCCGATCTGGATGGGCATGGGGGCCTCCCTGTCTGCGAAATGGATGGGTCCGGCGTGCGTGGCCTTGCTTTGCCCCATGGGGCGGGGCTGCGCAAGGTGTCTCGCGGGGAATTGTATGCAATCGCATACCATGATTGGCGCTGTTGCTCAAGGGCCACCGGGGATCTTTCACGCGGTGCCTAACAAAGCGTTGATTTGTTCCCCGGTAAGGCGCGGGTCTATGCAAGGGGACACTTGTCAATCATCGGACTTCAGGAATGCTGACCGGACCGGCAGCCAGACAGATCAGATCCCTTGCCGTCGCGGGGTGGTGCGCCATGGCCCTGGGGCTTGGCGGGGGTGCCGCCTGGGCGCAGGGCGCGGATGGTCCGGTTGGCCTTCGCCAGGCGGACACGGCCGCACCCGGCAGCCCGGATCGCGCGGTGCCGGAAGGGCAGGGGGGCGATGCGCCGATCATCGCCGCCCCCAGCGATCCGGGCCGCTGGGCGCCGCCCCCCTCGACCGCCTATGTGCCGTCCGAGATGGGCGGCTTCAACAGCTTCGCCGCCGGAGAGACGGCGCCCCTGCCGATGGACCGCTTCAACCCCGGCGACCTGCCGGTGGTGGTCGAGCTGTTCACCTCGCAGGGATGTTCGTCCTGTCCGCCCGCCGACGCCATGCTGGCGGGCCTGTCGGACGAACCGGATGTCCTGCCGCTGTCCTTTCATGTCGATTACTGGGATTATCTCGGCTGGGCCGACAGCTTCGCCCGGCCCGAATTCACGGCGCGGCAGGAAGCCTATGCCCATGCTGCGGGGGAACGGGCGGTCTATACGCCGCAGATCATCGTGGACGGCCAGGATACCGCAGTGGCCGTCGGTCCCGCGCAACTGATGGGGCTGATCGACGCCAGCCGCGTCGCCCCCGCCATGGTCAGCGTCCAGCGGGAAACCACCCCCAGGGGCGAGGCGATCGAGGTGATGCCCCTGTCCGATCTGGGCGGCGAGGTGGAGATCGTGATGATCCGCTATGCCCCGGAACGCCAGGTGCACATGACGGCGGGGGAAAATCGCGGCAAGGTCGTCACCTATACCAATGTCGTCCTGTCGCTGGAACTGCTGGCCGAATGGGACGGGGCCGCGCCCCTGCGCATGACGGTCAGCCCCGACGGATCGGCAAGCGACAGCTTTCCCACCGATACCCGCCATGCCCTGCTGGTCCAGCAGGAACACGGCGGCGACGGGTTGCCCGGCCCGATCCTGGCGGCGATCCGGCTGGATTGACCGCCGGCCATCGGCCGGGGCTTGCCCGGCGGCCCGCAATGCGGGACAACCCCTGCGGAACAGCACAAGGGACGGATGCGATGAAGGAACCGAAAGCCTGGGTCTTGCAGGTGCTGGAATGGGGGCCGCTGCTGCTGTTCTTCGCGGTCTTCATGCTGAACCGGGGGGATCAGGTCGCGCTGTGGGGACAGGAATACACGGCCCTGGTCTTCGCCACGCTGGTCTTCATTCCCGCGCTGGCGCTTGCCACGGTGATCCGCTGGCGGCTGACCGGCAAGCTGGCGCCGATGCAGATCGCCACGCTGGTGCTGGTCGTGGTCTTTGGCGGCCTGTCGGTCTGGCTGAACGACCCGCGCTTCTTCAAGATCAAGCCGACGATCATCTATCTGCTGTTCGCGGGCCTGCTGGGCTTCAGTCTGATCACCCGGCGCAACTGGCTGGGCGCGATCCTGTCCGAGGCGCTGCCCATGGACGCCCAGGGCTGGCGCAAGCTGACCGGGCGCATGGCGCTGTTGTTCCTGGGCCTGGCCATCGCCAACGAGATCGTCTGGCGCGGCATGTCCGAGACGACCTGGGTTTATTTCAAGACCTTCGGGATGCCCGTGGTGATCTTCGTCTTCCTGATGGCGAATGCGGGGTTGTTCCGCGCCCATTCCATCGAGGTGCCGACCGACGACGCCACCAAATAGGTCAGGCCCTGACGCCGCCGAACTGGGCGGGCGGGGCCAGCAGGCGCGACCACCGGGGTTCGATCCGGCCCGGCAGGCGGGCACGCAGCATGGATAGCGGCAAGGCCCAGGGCTGGGCCATTGCGGTGCGATAGAAATCGAACAGCCCCCGGCGCAGATAGGGTGTCCAGTGCGACAGGCGCAGAAGCGGGCGTTCGGTCGGAAAGCCCAGCCGGTCCAGGGCCGCAAGGGTCGGGTCGTCGTCGATCTGCACGTCCAGCCAGTTGTCGGCCGGGCGATCCAGCCCGAAGCCCAGGGCCTGCCTGCGGCCCCGGTCCAGCCACAGTTCCATCGCGAAATCGAACAGGTCGTTTTCGCGCGACGTGATGTTCAGCACCTCGGCCCGCCGGCCCGCGGGGCTGTCCAGGGCGGCGGCGGCCGTGTCGCGGAACTCCGCCCCCGCCAACAGCACGATCCGGCCGATGCTGCCCGGATCCGCGTGGCGCAGCGCCTGCAAGCCGACCCGCGCGCCCAGGGAATGGCCGATCAGCGCGACCGGCCGCCCTGCCAGGCCAGCCAGATCGGACACAAGGGCCGCCACCGCGCGTCCCGCATCACCTGCCCGGCCGTAAGCCCGGCCCAGCATCCCCCGCGCTTCCCATCCGAAGGCCAGGGCCAGCCCCTCGTCCGGGGCATCCGTGCCAAAGCCCAGGGCACGCGGCCAGGACAGCACCCGCCTGTCCGCGCGGTCGGGTTCCAGCGACAGGATCAGGCGATGGGGATCGCAATGCGGCGCGGCCGGCGAATAGCGGTATCCGTGGATCATCACGATCACCGGCGCATGGGCAGGCAGAAGGCGGACCGTGTCGGCCAGACCGTCCGGCAGCCCGCCATCCGCATCGACCTTGACCACCGGCATGACGGTGCCTCCTGTTCCTGCCCAAGGCATGGGCCAAGGGTGCAACAGCGGCGTGAAAGAAGCGTTAAGGCTGCGTGACGCACGGTGCGCGCAACGCGTTTGCGCAGGCTGGATGCCGCCCATTCCGGGCCATGCCGTTTTCACCATTGAATTTTCCACCCGGCCCCCTCTATGTTGCGGCTATGCGTTTCGCGATCTTCAATTGAGGGTTGTGGCACGCTTCCAGTTTCGCAGCGCGACACCTCTGGCACCGATTCACGGAAGGCGGCATGTGTCACGCGGAAAGCCCGCCCGCGGCGCATGACCATGCGACCGGGCGATACCAGACAGCGGCGCGGCGGGCCTGGCGGCCTTCGCGTCAACCGTAAGGAACAGACGCGATGACGCGCGCAAGGGACGGACAGGATCGGAACGGGGGGGCATCAGGCCTTTCCCGCCGCATCGCCGTTGCCCCAGCCGCGCCCGTGTCCCCATCACAACGCGGCCTTTCGGCGGGGGTGCCCCTGGCACCGCCCGGCACAGGCGCGCGCGAAAGATTTGAACATGGCAAAGAAAATGCTGATCGACGCCACCCATGCCGAGGAAACTCGGGTGGTCGTGGTGGACGGAACCAAGGTCGAAGAATTTGATTTCGAGACCGTAAACAAGCGCCAGATTTCGGGCAACATCTACCTGGCCAAGGTCACACGGGTCGAACCCTCGCTGCAGGCGGCCTTTGTGGATTACGGCGGAAACCGTCACGGTTTCCTGGCCTTCGCGGAAATCCACCCGGATTACTATCAGATCCCGGCGGCCGACCGTGCGGCGCTGATCGCCGAGGAACGCGCCTATGCCGAGGCGCAGGAAGCCGAGGAGGCCGCCCGCAGCAGCCGCCGCAAGCCCCAGGCCGAACGCGCCGAGGCCGGCGACGAGGTTGCCACGGCCGACGCCCCCGAGGCTGACGAAACCGGCGCCGACGAGGATCGGGCCCAAGAGGCCGGCGAGGTTCGGGACACGGACACCGCCGAGGCTGACGGAAACGGCCACGACCACGACCATGACGGCGAAGCCGCCGCCAGCGATGCGTCCGACAAGGACGAGGAGATCGAATCGGTCGCCGAGGAAGACGTGGCCGAGGAAATCCGCGTCCAGAAGAAGCCGCGTCCCCGCCGCTACAAGATCCAGGAAGTGATTAAGGTCCGGCAGATCATGCTGGTCCAGGTCGTCAAGGAGGAACGCGGCAACAAGGGCGCCGCGCTGACCACCTATCTGTCGCTGCCGGGCCGGTACTGCGTCCTGATGCCCAATACGGCGCGCGGCGGCGGCATCAGCCGCAAGATCACCAACGTCGCCGACCGCAAGAAGCTGAAGGACATCGCGGCGGAACTTGACGTGCCCAAGGGCGCCGGCCTGATCATCCGCACGGCGGGCAGCCAGCGGACCCGGACGGAAATCCGGCGCGATTACGAATACCTGCTGCGGCTGTGGGAACAGATCCGCGACCTGACCTTCAAGTCCATCGCCCCCGCCCCGATCTATGAGGAAGGCGACCTGATCAAGCGGGTCATCCGCGACCTGTACAATTCCGAGATCGACGAGGTCCTGGTCGAGGGCGAGCGCGGCTATCGCGTGGCCAAGGACTTCATGAAGATGATCATGCCGACCCATGGCCGGGCCGTGCAGCAATATACCGACCAGATGCCGCTGTTCGCGCGCTATCAGGTGGAAAGCTATCTGGCCGGGATGTTCAATCCGGTCGTGCAGCTGAAATCCGGCGGCTATATCGTCATCGGCGTGACCGAGGCGCTTGTGGCCATCGACGTGAACTCGGGCCGGGCGACCAAGGAAGGCTCGATCGAGGAAACCGCGCTGAAGACCAACCTGGAGGCCGCCGACGAGGTGGCGCGCCAGTTGCGCCTGCGCGACCTTGCCGGCCTGATCGTCATCGACTTCATCGACATGGAGGAACGGCGCAACAACGCCGCGGTCGAGAAGCGGATGAAGGACAAGCTGAAATCGGACCGTGCGCGGATCCAGGTGGGCCGCATCTCGGGCTTCGGCCTGATGGAGATGTCGCGTCAGCGGCTGCGTCCGGGGATGCTGGAATCGACCACGCAGCCCTGCGCGCATTGCCACGGCACGGGCCTGATCCGCAGCGACGACAGCCTGGCGCTGACCATCCTGCGCGCCATCGAGGAAGAAGGCACCCGCAAGCGGTCGCGCGAGGTTCTGGTCCGCGCGCCGGTGACGGTGGTCAACTTCCTGATCAACCAGAAGCGCGAACATATCGCCGGGATCGAGGCGCGCTATGGCCTGTCGGTCCGGCTCGAGGCCGATCCGGCGCTGATCTCGCCCGATTTCGCCATCGAGAAGTTCAAGACCGCGACCCGCAACGTGCCCGAGGTGTCGCCCTCGGTCCTGTCGGTGGATGCCGATCTCATGGCCCAGATCGACGACGAGGACGAGGACCTGCCCGAGGAGATCGAGGCCGAGGCTGAGGTTGAAACCGAGACCGACGAAGGCTCTGAGACCGCGACCGCCGAGGATGAGAACGGGGAGGGCCGGTCCCGCCGCCGTCGTCGGCGTCGCCGCCGCAAGGGCGAACGTCCCGAGGGCGAGAGCGCCGAGGCCGGCGACGAATCCGAGGAAATCTCCGGGGACGCGACCGACAGCGCCGAGGAACCCGAGGCGGAGGAGGCCGAACAGAACGGCCGCCGTCGCCGGTCCCGGTCGCGCAGCCGTCGCCGCGGCGGCGATCTGCCCGAAGCCGGGGGCCTGCCCGAGGTCGTCGATCTGCACGATCAGCCGGATGAACGTGCCGAATCGCTGCCCGGCCTGAACGCCCGGCCGGAACCGCAGGATCCGCTTGCAGGCGCATCGCCCGCGGCAGAGGTGCCCGCAACCGACGCGGCGACCGAGGACGGCGAAATCGTCGCCCTGTCCGAAATCGCCGTCGAACCGCAGGCGGCCGAGGCCGAGGCACCCTCGTCCGAGGAAATGGCCCGCTTGCAGGCCGAGGAAACCGTGATCGCCCGGATCGTGACCGAGGCGTCGGAACAGGACCAGGCCGAGGAGCCTGCGGACGCCGCCCCCGATCCCACCCCGGATCCGGCGCCGGAACTTGCCCCCGAACCCGCCCCGGCGCCCGAGCCCGAAATGGCCGAGGCCGATGCGGATCGGCCCAAGCGGCGCGGCTGGTGGTCCGGCAACCGCTGACGACACGGGGGCGCGGGCACAAGGCACGCGCCCTTCTCGCCAAGGCGTGACGCAATGACCCATGGCTTGCGCCGCCCGAAAGGGTAAGGTGCCGGCCATGCTGGGAATCGAACTTGCCACCGCCGCCTTCCTGCCCGCCGCCCTTGTGGCGATGCTGGCCGGGATCCTGTCCTTTCTGTCGCCCTGCGTGCTGCCTATCGTGCCGCCCTATCTGGCCTATATGACCGGGGTGGGGGTGAACGGCCTTCGGGCGCAGGAACGCAGCGCCGTGTTGCCCGCGCTGTTCTTCGTGATGGGCCTGTCCACGGTGTTCCTGATCATGGGCTTCGCGGCGTCGGCCTTTGGCCGGGCCTTCCTGCAATATCAGGACCTTCTGGCCAAGATCGCAGGCGGCGTGGTGATCGTCATGGGCCTGCATTTCCTGCGGGTGATCCGCATTCCTTTCCTGGACCACGAGGCCCGGATCGACGCCGGCGCCCAGGGCGGCGGGGCGTTCGGCGCCTATCTGCTGGGCCTGGCCTTTGCCTTTGGCTGGACGCCCTGCATCGGCCCGCAACTGGGCATGATCCTGTCCCTGGCCGCGGCCGGGGGCGAACTGTCGCGCGGCACCGCGCTTCTGGCGGTTTATGCGCTTGGCCTGGGGATCCCGTTCCTGCTGGCCGCGATCTTCATCAATCGCGCCATCGGCTTGATGAACCGCATCAAGCCCTGGCTGCATGTGATCGAGCGTGTGATGGGCCTGCTTCTGGTGATCGTGGGGACGATGCTGATCACCGGGGCATTCTCGGCCTTTTCCTATTGGCTGCTGGAAACTTTCCCCGGTCTTGCGATGCTGGGCTGACCGTTGGGGCACAATCCCCAGTGGCGCGGACCCGATTTTCGCGCTATGCTGACCGGCAGACCCGGATAAACGGGCGAAACAAGAGGCAGTGACGGCGGTATCCCCATGACCGAGATGGTCTTTGGCACGACGCCCGTACGGGCGGGCGACCCGATTCTTCCACGCTGGTGGCGCACGCTGGACAAGTGGTCCCTGGCCTGCGTGCTGGGGCTGTTTTCCATCGGCATCCTGCTGGGGCTGGCGGCGTCGGTTCCGCTGGCGGAAAAGAACGACCTGCCGCGGTTCTACTATGTCCAGCGGCAGGCGGTCTTCGGGGCCATGGCGCTTGTGACCATGCTGGTCATCTCGATGATGTCGCCCCGCCAGATCCGGCGCATCGGCGTGATGGGCTTTGCGGCGGCCTTCGTGCTGATCCTGCTTCTGCCCCTGATCGGCGAGGATCACGGCAAGGGCGCGACCCGCTGGCTGTCCATCGCCGGCATCTCGATGCAGCCGTCCGAGTTCCTGAAGCCCGGCTTCGTCGCCATCTGCGCCTGGTTCATGGCCGCCGCGCAAATGGTCGGCGGTCCTCCGGGCAGGCTTTATTCCTTCATCACCGCCATGGTGGTCGTCATCCTGCTGGCCCTGCAGCCCGACTTCGGCCAGGCCTCGCTGGTGCTGTTTTCCTGGCTGGTGATGTTCTTCATCGCCGGTGCGCCGATGCTGTTCCTGTTGTCCGTGGCGGGGCTGGCCCTGGTGGGCGGCGTCTTCGCCTATGGCGCGTCCGAACACTTCGCGCGCCGCATCAACGGCTTCCTGAACCCCGAAATCGACCCGCGCACGCAGATCGGCTATGCCACCAAGGCCATCCAGGACGGCGGCTTCTTCGGCGTCGGCGTGGGCGAGGGAAGCGTGAAATGGTCGCTGCCCGACGCGCATACCGACTTCATCATCGCCGTCGCGGCCGAGGAATACGGCACCGTCATGGTCCTGGCGGTGATCACGCTTTACTGCACCATCGTGGTGCGATCGCTGCTGCGCCTGCTGCGCGAACGCGATCCCTTTGCGCGCATCGCCGGGGCGGGCCTTGCCTGCGCCTTCGGCGTGCAGGCGTTGATCAACATGGGCGTGGCCGTGCGCCTGCTGCCCGCCAAGGGGATGACGCTGCCCTTCGTCAGCTATGGCGGATCCTCGGTGATCGCATCGGGCATCGCCGCCGGGATGCTGCTTGCGCTGACCCGCACCCGCCCCCAGGGCGAACTGGCCGAGATCCTGCGCAGGGGCCGGGGATGAGCGTGGCGGCAGATGCACCCCTGGCCCTGATCGCCGCCGGGGGAACCGGGGGCCACATGTTCCCGGCGCAGGCTTTGGCCGAACTGCTGCTGGCCGAAGGCTGGCGCGTCCGCCTGTCCACCGACGACCGGGGCGCGCGCTATGCGGGCGGCTTTCCCGAAGGGGTCGAACGCAGCATCGTGCGGTCCGCGACCACCGCGCGCGGCGGGCTTGCGGGCAAGCTGACCGCGCCGGTCAAGATCGCCGCCGGCGTGCTGTCCGCGCGGGCGGCGTTTCGCAGGAACCGTCCCGCCGTGGTGATCGGGTTCGGCGGCTATCCGACGATCCCGGCCATGTCGGCGGCCCTGTCGATGGGCGTGCCGCGCATGATCCACGAACAGAACGGCGTGATGGGCCGCGTGAACCGCGTCTTCGCCCCCCGCGTCCACCGCGTCGCCTGCGGCACCTGGCCCACCGACCTGCCCCACGCCATCACCGGCGTCCATACCGGCAATCCGGTTCGCCAAGCCGTGCTGGACCACGCAGCGGCCCCCTATGCCGCGCCGGGGGATGGGCCGCTGCATCTGCTGGTGATCGGCGGCAGCCAGGGCGCCCGCGTCCTGTCCGACGTGGTTCCCGCCGCCATCGCCGCCTTGCCGGGCGACATGCGCGCCCGCCTGCATGTCAGCCACCAGGCCCGCCCCGAGGACGCCGACCGCGTCGCCGCCGCCTATGCCGAGGCGGGCATCGATGCCGAGGTGCAGCCCTTCTTCACCGATGTCCCGGAACGGCTGGCGCGGTCGCAACTGGTGATCAGCCGGTCGGGCGCATCGTCGCTGGCCGACATCACCGTGATCGGCCGCCCCGCGATCCTGATCCCCTATGCCGCCGCCGCCGGCGATCACCAGACCGCCAATGCCCAGGCCTTGGCCGAGGTGGGCGCGGCCTTGATCCATCCCGAATCGGTGCTTGACGCCCCCGGCCTGACGCGCGACATCCGCGCGATCCTGAACGACCCCGCCCGCGCGGCCCAGATGGCCGCCGCCGCGCTGTTTCTTGCCCGCCCCGACGCGGCGCGGCGCCTGTACGACCTTGTCACGGAGATTGCCCGATGAACGCCGCCACCAAACTGCCGCATGAACTGGGGCCGATCCACTTCATCGGCATCGGCGGCATCGGCATGTCGGGCATCGCCGAGGTGCTGCTGACCCTTGGCTATGACGTCCAGGGCAGCGACGCGAAGAAGTCCAAGATCACCGACCGGCTGGAAACCCTGGGCGCCCGCGTCTTCGAAGGCCAGCGGGCCGAGAATATCGGCCAGGCGGGCGTGGTGGTGATCTCGACCGCGATCAAGAAGGGCAACCCCGAGCTTGAGGAAGCGCGCCGCCGCGGCCTGCCCGTTGTCCGCCGGGCCGAGATGCTGGCCGAGCTGATGCGGCTGAAGTCGAACATCGCCATTGCCGGAACCCACGGCAAGACCACGACCACCACGATGGTCGCGACCCTGCTGGATGCGGGCGGGCTGGATCCCACGGTCATCAACGGCGGCGTGATCCATGCCTATGGGTCCAACGCGCGGGCGGGCGCGGGGGAATGGATGGTGGTCGAGGCCGACGAATCCGACGGCAGCTTCAACCGCCTGCCTGCCGATATCGCCATCGTCACCAACATCGACCCCGAGCATATGGAGCATTGGGGCAGCTTCGATTCGCTGCGCAAGGGCTTTTATGACTTTGCCTCCGGCATCCCGTTCTATGGCCTTGCCGTCTGCTGCACCGACCACCCCGAGGTGCAGGCCCTGGTGGGCAAGCTGACCGACCGCCGCGTCGTGACCTTCGGCTTCAACGCCCAGGCCGATGTGCGGGCGATGAACCTGCGCTATGAAAACGGCATCGCGCATTTCGACATCGCGCTGCAGGGCGAGGGCCCGACCGAGACGGGCGATGTCGAGATGATCGAGGGCTGCACCCTGCCCATGCCCGGCGACCACAACGTCTCGAACGCGCTTTCGGCCGTGGCGGTCGCCCGCCATCTGGGCATCAAGAAGGCGGAAATCCGCGAGGCGCTGGCGAAATTCGGCGGGGTGGGGCGGCGCTTTACCCGCGTGGGGGAAATCAACGGCGTCACCATCATCGACGATTACGGCCACCATCCGGTCGAAATCGCCGCCGTGCTGAAGGCCGCGCGCCAGGCCACCAAGGGCCGCGTGATCGCCGTCCACCAGCCGCACCGCTATTCGCGCCTGTCGAACCTGTTCGACGACTTCTGCACCTGCTTCAACGAGGCCGACGTGGTCGCCATCGCCGAAGTCTATGCCGCAGGCGAGGATCCGATCCCCGGCGCCACCCGCGACGACCTGGTGGCGGGCCTGATCGCGCATGGCCACCGCCACGCCCGCGCCATCCTAGACGAGAACGACCTGGAACGTCTGGTCCGCGAACAGGCGCGGCCCGGCGACATGGTGGTCTGCCTGGGGGCGGGCACGATTTCCACATGGGCCAACGGCTTGCCGGAACGGCTGCAAGGACGGGCCGCATGATGCATTCGGCGGTCCTGGCACTGGCTGTGGTGATGGGCTGGCTGCTTCTGGCGCGGCTGGCCCGAACCCTGCGCCCGCGCCAGCGGCAGCGCGCCTTGTGGGCCTTGATCGCCACGGGCGTGCCGATCCTGGGCTGGCTGACCTATACCTGCGGCCCCTTGGCGGGCATCGGCTTCCTGACGCTGGGCGTGCTTGTGCTGGTCCGCCTGCCGCTGAGGACGCGGAGCCGGGCGGCCCCGTGATCCTTTTCTATCTGGGTGTCGCCCTTGTGGTGCTGTGGTCCGTCTGGACCGGAGCCACCCGCATGGCCGCACGATCCTTTCGCCCCTTGCTGCTTGCACTGGCCGCGCTTCTGGCCGGGGCAGGGGTCTGCTGGCTGATCGGTTCGCGGAAATCCGACTACTCCGCGCTGTTCGCCACGATCATCGCCCTGCTGCCGCTGCTGGCCGCGGGTTCCGTGGCTTTCGGCGCGGCCCTGCGATGGGTGCATGATGCGACCCGCCGTCGCATTGCCTCGGATTCCGACTGGCCCCCTGCGCGTCTTTGGGATGTATGGGGCCTTTGCGCGCTGTCCGCCCTTTCGGTGATCGCCGCCCTTCTGGTCTGACCCGCCGGTTGACCCAGGGCGCGCCGCTGGCTACCACACCGCCATGA
The DNA here is from genome assembly GCF_002901215.1 of Paracoccus sp. SY. Lineage (NCBI taxonomy): Bacteria > Pseudomonadati > Pseudomonadota > Alphaproteobacteria > Rhodobacterales > Paracoccaceae > Paracoccus > Paracoccus sp. SY. Next base: position 132,480 of record NZ_NWMQ01000002.1, read on the forward strand.
TGACCGACCTTCCCACCCCCCGTGGCACGCTGACCCCCGACCGTCCCCTGGACAGCCTGACCTGGCTGCGCGTCGGCGGCCCGGCCGACTGGCTGTTCCAACCGGCTGACGAAGACGACCTGGCCGATTTCCTGCGCGATCTGGACCCGGCCATGCCGGTCTTTCCCATCGGCGTGGGCAGCAACCTGATCGTGCGCGACGGCGGCATCCGGGGCGTGGTGATCCGGCTGGGGCGCGGCTTCAACGCCATCACGGTCGAAGGCGACTGCGTCACCGCAGGCGCGGCGGCGCTTGACGCGCATGTCGCGCGGCGGGCGGCGGATGGTGGGCTGGACCTGACCTTCCTGCGCACCATTCCCGGCAGCATCGGCGGGGCGGTCTGCATGAACGCGGGCTGCTACGGCAGCTATGTCGCCGACCATCTGGTCCAGGCCCGCGCCGTTACCCGCCAGGGCGAGCGCATCGTGCTGGGCCATGACGAGTTGCGCTTTGCCTATCGTCACGCCGAACTGCCCCCCGGCTGCGTGCTGACCGAGGCCACGTTCCGCGCGGCCCCCGGCGATCCCGATGCGCTGCATCAGAAGATGGCCGACCAACTGGCCCGGCGCGATGAAACCCAGCCCACCCGGGAACGCAGTGCCGGGTCCACCTTCCGCAATCCGGCGGGGTTCAGCTCCACGGGCCGGGCGGACGATGTCCACGACCTCAAGGCCTGGTCGCTGATCGACCGCGCGGGCCTGCGCGGCCACAGCTGGGGTGGGGCGCAGATGTCTGAAAAGCACCCTAATTTCCTGCTGAACACCGGCGGCGCGACCGCAGCCGAGCTTGAGGCCCTGGGCGAACTGGTCCGCCGACGGGTGCTGGAGGACAGCGGCCACGATCTGCAATGGGAAGTGATCCGGATCGGCGATCCCCTGGGCGATTCAACCGAGAATTGATTAACGATTTTCGCAACAATCTTTAGCGGATAGCTAAAATTCTCCTTTTGTGATTTCCGCGCATCAGCTATTCTTTCCCGATAAGCGCAGATCGGGGTCCAACCCGGCAGCGCGGGGACAGAAATCCCGGATCAACCGGGGCGAAAGGCGAAAAAGACGTGGCGGGCAGGTCGAGCAGGACAGCCCATACCGTAGCCGTTCTGATGGGCGGACCCTCGGCCGAGCGCGAGGTGTCGCTGTCATCGGGGCGCGAATGCGCGAATGCGCTGCGGGTGGCGGGCTATGAGGTGATCGAGGTCGAACTGGGGTCCGAACGCGGCGCCGATCTGGTCGCGCGGCTGGCGGGCCTGCGCTGCGACGTGGTATTCAACGCCCTGCACGGCCGCTTTGGCGAGGACGGCTGCGTCCAGGGCATCCTGGAATGGCTGGACCTGCCCTATACCCATTCGGGCGTGCTGGCCTCTGCCCTGGCGATGGACAAGACGCGGGCCAAGGATGCGCTGCGTGCGGCGGGGTTGCCGGTCGTGGACAGCGTGATCGCCGCTGCTGACGAGGTGCGCGCGCGCCACGTCCTGACCCCGCCCTATGTGGTCAAGCCGAATGACGAAGGGTCGTCCGTGGGCGTCTATATCGTCCATGACGGCGCCAACCAGCCGCCGCAATTGGCCGACACGATGCCCGCGCAGGTGATGGTCGAAGCCTATGCGCCGGGGCGCGAATTGACCACGGCGGTGATGGGCGACCGCGCCCTTGGCGTGACCGAGATCGTGACCGAAGGCTGGTACGACTATGCCGCCAAATACTCGGTCGGCGGATCGCGCCATGTGATTCCCGCCGACATCCCCGACGACATCGCCGAAGCCTGCCTGGATTATGCGGTCCGCGCGCACCGGGCGCTTGGCTGCCGGGGCCTGTCGCGCACCGATTTCCGCTGGGACGAGACGCGGGGCCTGGACGGGCTGATCATCCTCGAGGTGAACACCCAGCCCGGCATGACGCCGACCTCGCTTGCGCCCGAACAGGCGGCCCATGCGGGAATAGAATTTCCCGAACTGATGCGCTGGATGGTCGAGGACGCGCTGTGCCCGAAGTGATCGACCACCGCCCGAACCGACAGCCGCCGCCCGTCAAGCGCGATCCCGCGCCCTCGCGCCTGCAATACCGGCTTGAACGCATGTGGCTGCGCCCGATCTGGCGCCGTGCGGTGCGGATCGGCGTGCCCGCCTTCCTGATCGCCATGACGGCAGGGCTGTGGCTGGCGGACGAGGATCGCCGCGCCGTGCTGACGGACGGCGTCCATCAGGTGGTCAGGAAGGTCCAGAGCCGCGAGGAATTCCAGGTCACGACCATGGTGGTCGAGGGCGCGTCCCCGGTGGTGGACAAGGCGCTGCGCGCGATGCTGCCGGTGGATCTGCCCGCCTCCAGCTTCGACATCGACCTGACGGCGCTGCGGTTGCAGGTGATGCAGCTTGACGTGATCGAATCGATCGACCTGCGCATCAAGCCGGGCGGGATCCTGTCGGCCGTCGTCAAGGAACGCGAACCGGCGATCCTGTGGCGCCATGCCCGCGGGATCGAGATCCTGGACCGGAACGGCCACCGCGTCGCATCCGTCACCGCGCGCGACGTGCGCCCCGACCTGCCCCTGATCGCGGGCGAGGGCGCCGATCTTGCGGTCCCCGAGGCCCTGGCCCTAATGGACGCCGCCGGGCCGATCCTGCCGCGCGTGCGGGGCCTGGTGCGCCGGGGGGAACGCCGCTGGGATCTGATGCTGGATCACGGCCAGCGGATCATGCTGCCCGCGACCGGCGCCGTGATCGCGATGGAGGCCGCGATGGCGCTTGACCGTGCCCAGGACATGCTGGGCCGCGACATCACCGCGGTCGATCTGCGCAATCCGTCGCGTCCGGTCCTGCGGCTGGGCATCGACGCGCGCAACACCATCCGCGAAGCGCGGGGCGAGCCGCTGCTGGGACCGGATGGCAAGGTCTTGCAGGAAGAGGAAAAAAAGAAGGGGGGCTGAAGCGATGGCAGAACTTTATCAAACGCAGCGGGCGATGCGGAACATCCGACGGGCCGCCCTGCAGCGCGGGGTGATCGGGATCCTGGACATCGGCACGTCCAAGATCGCCTGCCTGGTCCTGCGCTTCGACGGCACCGGCACGTTCCGCGAGACCGACGGCGTGGGGCCAATGGCGGGCCAGGTCAACTTCCGCGTGATCGGCGCGGCCTCGACCCGGTCGCGGGGGATGCGGCGCGGCGAGATCGAGGTGATGGCCGAAACCGAACGCGCCATCCGCACGGTCGTCGCGGCGGCGCAGAAGGTCGCGGGCGTGCGCGTGGATCACGTCATCGCCTGCCTGTCGGGCGGCCGTCCGGCATCCTATGGCCTTGCGGGGGAAATCACGCTGGACGCGGGCCGGGTCCAGGATCACGACGTGGCCTCGGTGCTGGCGGCCTGCGACGCGCCGGACTTCGGCCGTGGCCGCGAGGTGCTGCACGCCCAGCCGGTCAACTTTGCCGTCGATAACCGCACCGGCCTTGGCGATCCCCGCGATCACGTCGGCAACCGCCTGGCCTGCGACATGCATGTGCTGACCGTCGATGGCGACGTGATCGGCAACCTGGTCCAGTGCATCCGCCGCTGCGACCTGGAACTGGCCGGGATCGCCTCGGCCTCCTATGCCTCGGCCCGCGCGGCCCTGGTCGAGGATGAACAGGAACTGGGCGCGGCCTGCATCGACTTTGGCGGGGGCGGCACGGGCGTGTCGATTTTTGTCAAGAAACACATGATCTTCGCGGACAATGTTAAGATCGGCGGGCAACTGGTCACGCAGGACATCGCCCAGGGTTTGCGGGTTCCCCTGCCCGTGGCCGAGCGCCTCAAGACCCTCAGCGGCGGGGTCGAGGCGACCGGCCGCGATGATCGCGACATGCTGGAAATCGACGGCGGCTCGGATGACTGGGACGGGCGCCGCCGGTCGGTCAGCCGCGCCGACCTGATCGGCATCATGCGCCCCAGGGTCGAGGAAATCCTGGAAGGCGTGCGCGAGGTGCTTGACGCGGCGGGGTTCGATTCGATGCCCAGCCAGCAGATCGTGCTGACCGGCGCAGGCAGCCAGATCCCTGGCCTGGACGGCCTGGCGGCGCGCATCCTGGGTCCGAACATCCGCTGCGGACGGCCCCTGCGCATCGACGGGCTGGCGCATCAGTTCACCGATCCGGGGTTTTCCAGCGCGGTCGGACTGGCCTTGTTCGCCGCGCACCCGCAGGACGAGTGGTGGGATTTCGAGATGCCGGCGAACACCTATCCGGCTCGCAGCCTGCGCCGTGCTTACCGCTGGTTCAAGAACAACTGGTAAGCCATTGACACGGAATGTGTGGCGCCCTTGCGGCGCCACCACATCCAGAGGTATTGGCAAGATACCGCCGAAACAACCTGCGAATAACGCCAGATTTTGCGGATTTCACGCGTTTTTCCAGTGACGCAGGACCACCCGCCCGCTAGGATTGCCTTGGGACGACGAGGGATTCGACGGGCGGCAGGACATGACCCGATCGACATAGCAAAAAACAGGCGGAACCATGAACCTCAATCTGATGATGAACGATGACGACGAACTGAAGCCGCGTATCACCGTCTTCGGTGTCGGCGGCGCGGGCGGCAACGCGGTCAACAACATGATCGAGAAGAACCTCGACGGGGTCGAGTTCGTGGTCGCCAACACCGACGCGCAGGCGCTGTCCAGCTCGCGCGCGACCAATCGCATCCAGATGGGCCCCAAGGTGACCGAGGGTCTGGGCGCGGGCGCCAAGCCCATCATCGGCGCCAAGGCCGCCGAGGAAACGATCGAGGACATCGTCGATCACCTGATGGGCGCGCATATGTGCTTCATCACCGCCGGCATGGGCGGCGGCACCGGCACCGGCGCCGCCCCGATCATCGCCCAGGCCGCGCGCGAGATGGGCATCCTGACCGTCGGCGTCGTCACCAAGCCCTTCCAGTTCGAGGGCACCAAGCGGATGCGCCAGGCCGACGAGGGCATCGAGGCCCTGCACAAGGTCGTCGATACGCTGCTGATCATCCCGAACCAGAACCTGTTCCGCATCGCCAACGAAAAGACCACCTTCACCGAAGCCTTCGCCATGGCCGACGACGTGCTGTACCAGGGCGTCAAGGGCGTGACCGACCTGATGGTCAAGCCGGGCCTGATCAACCTCGACTTCGCCGACGTCCGGTCGGTCATGGACGAGATGGGCAAGGCGATGATGGGCACCGGCGAAGCCTCGGGCGAGAATCGCGCCCAGGAAGCCGCCGAACGCGCCATCGCCAACCCGCTGCTGGACGAGGTCAGCCTGAACGGCGCCAAGGGCGTGCTGATCAACATCACCGGCGGCTATGACATGACCCTGTTCGAACTGGACGAGGCCGCCAACGTCATCCGCGACAAGGTGGACAGCGACGCCAACATCATCGTCGGCTCGACGCTGGATCCCGAGATGGACGGTTCGATCCGCGTGTCCGTCGTGGCGACCGGCATCGACGCCGCCGTCGCGGCCGCCGAAGTTCCCGCCCCCCGCCGCAGCATGGCCGAACCGCTGACCCAGCATCCCTCGCTGGCCCAGAAGCCCGAGGCCGCGCCGCAGCAGGACGATCTGCCCGCCCGCCGCGTCGCCCCGCCGGTCGTGGAAACCCGGTCGGTCGCAGCCTCCGCGCCGGCCCCTGCCGCGCGGATCGAGGATGAGATGCCCGCCCCCGCCTATCAGCGGCGCGAGCCTGCCCAGCCGGCGATGCTGAACGTCAAGGAAGACGCGGGGTTCATCGCGCCCCGTGCGCCGCAGGGTGCCTCGCGCGGCCAGGCCACGCCCGAGACGCTGGAGCGTCTGCGCCGTGCGGTCGAACACAAGGGCGAACGCCAGCCACAGCCCGCGCCGCAGCCTGCCGAACCCGTTCGCACGCAAAGCCGGATGGCGGGCCTGGGCCGGATGCTGGAACGGATGGCCGGCCATTCCGACGCCTCGGCGCCGAAGCCTGCCGCGTCGTCGATTTCCGAACGCGTGAACGAACGCGTGGCCGTTCGTGCGCGTCAGCAGGAAACCGATTTCGACGATCTGGCCAGCCCCGACGCCGCCCAGGACAATGTGGAGATTCCGGCTTTCCTGCGCCGCCAGGCAAACTGACCGCGTCACATGCTTGATGCAGAAAAGGCCGCCTCGTGCGGCCTTTTTTCATGTTGCGATCAATTCTTCCCGCCCGACCTCGCCACCCGGCGCAAGCCTTTCCGGCCGAATGTTTCACGGCGTTACAATTCGTTAATTGAATGCCTGGCGCCCTGGGCCTAGGTCATCCGTTAAAGCGACGGATGATTTCGGCGCGAGACGAGAAGAAGGCAGGTTGTCATGCAGGCGACGTTGAAAACGAAGGTGGCGTTCCAGGGTGTCGGGCTTCATTCCGGTGCCCCGGCCCGGCTGGAAATCCATCCCGCGCCCGCAGGCCACGGCATCGTCTTCCGCCGCGTGGATCTGACGCCTGCCGTGGATATCCCCGCCCTGTGGGATCACGTCACGCCGTCGAAGCTGTGCACCCTGCTGGACGATGGCAAGGGCACCACGCTGTCCACGGTCGAACATGTGATGGCGGCGCTTGCGGGCACCGGCATCCACAACGCCCTGGTGACGGTGGACGGCCCCGAGGTTCCGATCCTGGACGGTTCGGCCGCGCCCTTCGTGCGGGGCATCCTGCGCGCGGGAATCGTGTTGCAGAACGCCGCCTTGCGGGCCATCCGCGTCCTGCGCCCGGTCGAGGTGCGCGAGGGTGATGCCTTTGCCCGCCTGTCCCCCGCCGACCATCTGGAGATCGACTTCGAGATCGACTTCACCGATGCCGCCATCGGCCACCAGGAAAAGCGCCTGGACATGGCCAATGGCGCCTTCCTGCGCGAACTGGCCGACAGCCGCACCTTCTGCCGTCAGGCGGATGTGGACGCGATGCGCAGGAACGGGCTGGCGCTTGGCGGCACCTATCTGAACGCGGTCGTCGTTGACGGCGCGCGCGTCCTGTCGCCGGGCGGCTTGCGCCACTCGGACGAAGCCGTGCGCCACAAGATGCTGGACGCCATGGGCGACCTGGCGCTTGCCGGGGCGCCGCTGCTGGCGCGCTATACCGGGCATCGGGCGGGTCACGCGATGACCAACCGCCTGCTGCGCGCATTGTTCGCCGATCCTGCCGCCTGGACCTGGGAAACCTGTTCGCCGGCCCTGGAAAACCGCCTGCCGGGCGCGGGTGTCGCGGCCTATGACCTGGCGGCGACGACCTGGGCGGCCGCCTGAGCGCGGCCTTCCCCGACGTCAGGCAGCGGCAGAATTCACAGGCAAAATTCAACGGATTGCCATTTTGCGCCCTCTGATGTTCTGTGCTAGAGGGTCCGGGCAGCGTGGCCGGGACGGGGCTGCTGCAAGGAAGAAGTCTTAGGCAGGTGACGATGGCGCGCTCGAAATTCTCGGCTTCCGTGATGGCGGCGATTCTGGCGGGTCTGGTGCTGACGGGGTGCGACAGGGGTGGTGGCTCGGGCGAGCGGCAGAACCTGGACCGCTTCACCGCCGAGGAAATCTACAAGCGCGGCGAATTCGAGCTGGAAAACAGCCGCAAGCCCGAAGACGCCGTCTTCTATTTCAGCGAGGTCGAGCGGCTTTACCCCTATTCCGAATGGGCCAAGCGTGCGCTGATCATGCAGGCCTATTCCAACCACCGCGCCCAGAACTATGAGGAAGCGCGGGGCGCGGCGCAGCGTTTCATCGACACCTATCCGGGTGACGAGGACGCGGCCTATGCGCAATATCTGCTGGCGCTGTCCTATTACGACCAGATCGACGAGGTCGGGCGCGACCAGGGCCTGACGTTCCAGGCGCTGCAATCGCTGCGCAGCGTGATCGAACAGTATCCCGACAGCGAATATGCCCGCAGCGCGATCCTGAAATTCGACTTGGCCTTCGACCATCTGGCGGCCAAGGAAATGGAGATCGGGCGCTATTACCTCAAGCGCGGGCACTATGCCGCATCCATCAACCGCTTCCGCGTCGTGGTCGAGGAGTTCCAGACCACGACCCAGACGCCCGAGGCGCTGCTGCGGCTGGTCGAGGCTTATCTGGCGCTTGGTCTGACGGACGAGGCGCAGACGGCCGGGGCGATTCTGGGCTATAACTTCCAGTCCTCGCCCTTCTACCAGGATGCCTATGGCCAGTTGCGCGGCCGGGGGCTGGCGCCCGAGGCGCGGGGCGACAACTGGCTGACGAATGTCTATCGCCAGATGATCCAGGGCCGGTGGCTTTGAGTTAGGGTGCAAACCGCCCTGCAAGGATAAACCGATGCTGAGATCGCTGGACATCCGCAACATGCTGCTGATCGACCGGCTGGATCTGGCCTTTGGTCCGGGCCTGAACGTGCTGACCGGGGAAACCGGCGCCGGCAAGTCGATCCTGCTGGACTGCCTGGGCTTCGTCCTGGGCTGGCGCGGCCGGGCCGACCTGGTGCGCCAGGGCGCCCAGCAGGGCGAGGTGACGGCGGTCTTCGACCTGCCCGCAGGCCATCCGGCCCGCGCCGTTCTGGCGGATGCGGGGATCGAGCTTGAGGACGACGATCTGATCCTGCGCCGGGTGAACGGGGGTGACGGGCGCAAGACCGGCTATGTCAACGACCGCCGCGTCTCGGGCGAGGTATTGCGGCAGTTGTCGGAAACGCTGGTCGAACTGCACGGGCAGCACGACGACCGGGGCCTGCTGAACCCGCGCGGCCATCGGGCGCTGCTTGACGCTTTCGGCGCCATCGACCTTGCCCCGTTGCGCGATGCCTGGGCCGCACGCCGCACGGCGCGGCGCGACCTGGATGGGGCCGAGGCACGCCTGACCGCCGCCCGCGCCGAGGAGGATTTCCTGCGCCACGCGGTCGCCGAATTGGACGACCTGATGCCCGAGGCGGGCGAGGAGGCGACGCTGGACACCCGCCGCCGCGCCATGCAGGGCGCGATCCGCATCCGCGAGGATGTCGCGCGCGCCTTGAAGATGCTGGGCGGCGAGGGGGCCGAGGGCGCGATGCTGGACGCGACCCGCTGGCTGGAAGGCGCGTCCGACCGCGCCGAGGGGCGGCTGGACGAACCACTGGCCGCGCTGTCCCGCGCGCTTGTCGAACTGGGCGAGGCCCATCGCGGGGTCGAGGATGCCTTGTCCGCGCTTGACGTGGATCCCGCCCAGCTTGAAGCGACCGAGGAACGCCTGTTTGCCCTGCGCGCCCTTGCCCGCAAGCACAATGTCCTGGCAGACGACCTGGCCGGGCTGGCGGATGAATTGCGCGGCCGCCTGGGTCAGATCGACGCCGGAGAGGCCCAGATCGCCGCCCTGCGCCGGCAGGTCGAAGATGCCGAGGCCCGATATGACGCCGAAGCCGAGGAGGTGACGCGCGCGCGCATCGAAGCCGCCATTGCGCTGGATCGTGCCGTCACCGCCGAACTGGCGCCCTTGAAGATGGAACGCGCAGTCTTCCAGACGCTCGTGACGCCGGGCGAACCCGGCCCCGACGGGCGCGACGACGTGGCCTTTACCGTGGCGACCAATCCCGGCGCGCCGGCCGGCGCCTTGGACAAGATCGCCTCGGGCGGGGAATTGTCGCGCTTCCTGCTGGCGCTGAAGGTCTGTCTGGCGCGCGGCAACGACGCGCTTGTACTGATCTTCGACGAGATCGACCGGGGCGTGGGCGGGGCGACCGCCGATGCCGTGGGCCGCCGCCTCAAGCGGCTGTCCGACGATGCGCAGGTTCTGGTCGTCACCCATTCGCCGCAGGTTGCGGCGCTTGGGGCGAACCATTTCCGGGTGTCGAAGTCGGTGCATGACGACATGACGACATCCACCGTGGCGGCGCTGTCGCCGCCCGAACGGGTCGAGGAGATCGCCCGGATGCTGTCGGGCGACCGGATCACCGATGCCGCCACGGGGGCGGCAAAGGCCTTGCTGCAGGGCTGACGCCGATCAGGCGCTGATGAAGTCGCGCACGAATTCGGTGGCGGGCTTGCTGCGGATGTCTTGCGGGCGGCCGATCTGTTCGATCCGGCCCATCGACATCACCACCACCAGGTCGGCCAGTTCCATCGCCTCGTCCTGGTCATGGGTCACGAAAACCGTGGTCAACCCGGTTTCGTCATGGATGTCGCGCAAGCCCTGGCGCAGTTCCTTGCGGACCTTGGCGTCAAGCGCGCCGAAGGGTTCGTCAAGAAGCAGCATCCGGGGTTCGATTGCCAGCGCGCGGGCCAGGGCCACGCGCTGACGCTGCCCGCCCGACAGCTGCGTCGGATAGCGGCCCGCGATGTCGGGCAGTTGGATCAGGTCCAGCAGCTTGGTGACGCGGCGGGTGATCTCGGCCTTGGGGGGACGCTGGCCGCGCGGGCGGGCGCGCAGGCCATAGGCGATGTTGTCGAAGACCGTCATGTGCCGGAACAACGCATAGCTTTGGAAGACAAAGCCCGCGCGGCGTTCCTGCACCGTCATGCCGGTCGCGTCCTGTCCGTTGAAAAGCACCCGCCCCGAGGTCGGGAATTCCAGCCCCCCCAGGATCCGCAACAGCGTGGTCTTGCCCGAACCCGACGGCCCCAGCAGCGCCACAAGCGCGCCCGAGGGAATGTTCAGCGACACGGGGCGCAGCGCGGTGGTGGCGCCGAAGGTCTTGGCGATTTCGTCGATGTCGATATGCATGGACGGTTCCCCTTAATGGCGGCGGGTGGCGGCAAGCTGGTCGGCGTGACGCAGCTCGAGGATGGTTTTCAGAAGCAGGGTGACAAGCGCAAGCGCGGTCAGCAGCGCGGCCATGCTGAAGGCCGCGACGGACAGGTATTCGTTGTACAGCATCTCGATGGTGATCGGCATGGTCGCGGTCTGGCCGCGGATTTTGCCCGACACGACCGCGACCGCGCCGAATTCGCCCATGGCGCGTGCGGTGCACAGCAGTGTGCCGTAAAGCAGCGCCCAGCGGATATTGGGCAGCGTCACCGACCAGAAGGTCCGCCAGCCCGACGCGCCAAGCGTCAGTGAAGCCTCTTCCTCGGCGCGGCCCTGCTCGATCATCACCGGGATCAGTTCGCGGGCGACAAAGGGGAAGGTCACGAAGATCGTCGCCAGCACGATGCCGGGGATGGCGAAGACGATGGGCCAGCCATGGGCGACCAGCCAGCCGCCGATGGCGGAATTGGCGCCGAACAGCAGGACGATGCACAGGCCCGCCACGACCGGGCTGACGCTGAAGGGCAGGTCAATCAGCGTGATCAGGAAGGCCTTGCCGCGAAAGTCGAACTTGGTGATGAACCAGGCGGCCGCGATGCCGAAGGCGGCGTTTGCAGGCACGGCGATGGCGGTGATCAGCAGCGTCAACTGGATCGCGGATCGCGCGTCGCGGTTGCCAAGGGACTGGATCGCGGCGGACCATCCCTGCTTCAGCGCCTCGGCGAAGACCACCGCCAGGGGGGCGAAGACCAGGACGGCCAGGCCCGCGACAGCGATGCCGATCAGGGCGATGCGCAGCAGCGGGGCCTCGTCGGTCGCCGCGCGGAAGGCGGGGCGGGGCAGGGCGGTATCAGACATGGCCCATCTTCCTTCGGCTGACGATCTGGATCAGGTTGATCGCCAGCAGCATCGCGAAAGAGATCACCAGCATGGCGATGCCGATGGCGGCTGCGGCGTCATAGTTGAATTCCTCAAGCTGGATCACGATCAGCAGGGGCGCGATCTCCGTGCGCAGGGGGATGTTGCCCGCGATGAAGATGACCGATCCGTATTCGCCGACAGCGCGGGCCAGCGACAGGGCAAAGCCCGTCAGCGCGGCGGGCATCAGCATCGGCAGGATCACATGGCGCAGCGTATGCAGGCGCGAGGCGCCGAGGGTGGCCGAGGCCTCCTCGACCTCCTGCTCGATCTCCTCGATCACCGGCTGGACGGTGCGTGTCACGAAGGGCAGGCCCACGAAGACCAGGGCGATGAAGATGCCAACTTGGGTATAGGCGATCTTCAGGCCAACTGCCTGCGCAAGGCTGCCGAACGCCCCGTTCGGCGCGTAAAGCGCGGTCAGCGCGATCCCCGCCACGGCGGTCGGCAGGGCGAAGGGCAGGTCCACCGCCGCATCCAGCAGCCGCTTGCCCGGAAAGCGATAGCGCACCAGCACCCAGGCCAGCAGCACGCCGAAGACCAGGTTGAACAGGGCCGCCAGCAGGGACAGCTTGAAGGACAGGTAAAGCGAGGCCGTCACCCGTTCTCGTCCCACGACTTCCAGCACGTTCGTCAGGCCGAAACTGGCGCCCTTCAGAAGAAGGGCGCCGATCGGCAACAGGACGACGATGGACAGCATCGTCAGGGTGATGCCCGCCGACAGGGAAAGGCCGGGCATCGCCGTCTTGTGGACCAGGGGTCGCGCGGTCATGGTCATTTCGCCGTATAGATCTGGTCGAAGATCCCGCCGTCACCGAAATGTTCGGGCTGCACCTTCTTCCAGCCGCCGAAATCCTCGATGCTGACCAAATCCAGCTTGGGGAAGCGGGCCACATCCTCGGGGGCGACGGCGCTGTCGTCCCAGGCGCGGTAGAAGTGCTTGAAGGCAAGCGCCTGGCCTTCGGGGGAATACAGGAAGTCCAGATAGGCCGTAGCCAGTTCCCGCTGTGCGTCATTGGCGATGTTGCCTTCGACGATGGCGACCGGCGGCTCGGCCAGAACGCTGACGGAGGGCACGACGATGTCGAACTGATCCTCGCCGATTTCCTTCAGCGCCAGATAGGCCTCGTTCTCCCAGGCCAGCAGCACGTCGCCGATACCGCGTTGCGCGAAGGTGGTGGTCGAACCGCGCGCGCCGGTGTCCAGCACGGGCACATGGGTGTAAAGATCGCCCACGAAAGCCTGCGGATCCTGGCCGTTCTTTTCGGCCCAGGCCCAGGCGGCAAGATAGTTCCAGCGCGCGCCGCCCGAGGTCTTGGGGTTCGGCGTGATCACCTCGACCCCGTCTTTGACCAGGTCGCCCCAGTCCTGGATGCCCTTGGGGTTCCCCTCGCGCACCAGGAAGACGATGGTCGAGGTATAGGGGCTGGAATTATGCGGCAGTTTCGACTGCCAGTCGGCGGGCAGCTTGCCGGCCTCGGCGATGCGGTCGATGTCGGATGCCAGAGCCAGCGTCACCACCTGGGCGTTCAGCCCGTCGATGACCGCGCGGGCCTGCGCGCCCGACCCGCCGTGGCTGGTCTCAATGGTCGGCGCCTCGTGCCCTTCGGCTGCCCATTTTTCGGCGAATGCCGCGTTCACGTCGCGATACAACTCTCGCGTCGGGTCATAGCTGACGTTCAGCAGCGTTTCGGCATGGGCCGGGGCCGCGATGGCCAGGGCCAGCATCAGGGCGCCAAGGCGGCCCGATTTCGACTTCAACATGAAACCGTCTCCCAGGAATTCTGTCGTCATTGCGTGGCGCGGGTGAAAAGCGGCTCGATCCGCGCTTCCCACAGTTCAGGATCGCGGCCTTCCAGCATGGAGGCGGCCGCGGCATGGGGTTCCTGGCTCAGCGCCAGAAGGGGTGCGCCGTTCAGGCGGTGGACCTGGCCGGTGCGCCGGTCGATCAGCCGGACCGAATAAAGCGGGCGGGCCTTTGCGTCGATGTTCCGACCCTGGATCGTCATGGCCGTCTTCTCCTGTGACTCGCTGCCTTCTATGACACAAATAACGACAGGGAAAGTCGTCTTTAGCAAGAGCAAAGACGTTTCGAAAATGATGGGGGCCAGAGAAGATCATTCTCCGGCCCCCAAAATGCAAAAAGCCCGCCCCGAAGGGGCGGGCCTGTCGTTCTTTCCGCCGGTTCAGGCTGGCATCACCTTGTCCATCACCGCCCGCAGCCGGGCCACGGTGCCGTCCACGTCCTTCAGCTTGTCCAGCCCGAACAGGCCCAGCCGGAAGGTCGAGAAGGCGTCCCCCTCGTTCACGGCCAGGGGAACCCCGGCCGCGATCTGCATCCCCTGGGCCGCGAATTTCTTGCCGGTCTTGATGTCGGGGTCGTCGGTATAGCTGACCACCACCCCCGGCGCGGCAAAGCCGGACGCGGCCACCGACCGGACGCCCCGCTGGGCCAGCATGTCGCGCACCGCGTTGCCCAGCCGCCATTGCGCGTCGCGGGCGGCGTCAAATCCCATGGCGCGCGTTTCCTCCATCGCGTCGCGCAGGCCCAGCAGGGCATCGGTCGGCATGGTCGCGTGATAGGCGTGGCCGCCATTTTCATAGGCGGCCATGATCGCGCGCCATTTCTTCAGGTCCAGCGCGAAGCTGTTGCTGTCGGTCGCCGCCAGCCGTTCCGCCCCGCGTTCCGACAGCATCACCAGACCAGCGGCGGGCGAAGCCGACCACCCCTTCTGCGGGGCCGAGATCAGCACGTCCACGCCGGTTGCCTTCATGTCCACCCAGATGGCGCCGGACGCGATGCAGTCCAGCACCATCAGCGCGCCGACCTCATGCGCGGCGTCCGACAGCGCCCGGATGTAATCGTCGGGCAGGATCAACCCGGCCGAGGTTTCGACATGGGGCGCAAAGACCGCGTCGGGCCGCGCCTCGCGGATCTTCGCCACGACTTCCTCGATCGGCGGGGGCGCATAGGCGGGCTGCGGCTCGTTCCCGGCGGGGCGGGCCATCACCACCGTCGTCTCGCGCGCGAAGCCGCCCATGTCGAAGATCTGGCTCCAGCGAAAGCTGAACCAGCCGTTGCGGACGATCAGCGCGTGGCCGGTGCCGAACTGGCGGGCGACGGCCTCCATCGCATAGGTGCCGCCGCCGGGCACGATGGCGACCTCGGCCGCGCCGTAAACTTCGGCCAGGGTCGCGGACAGGTCGCGCATCACCTGCTGGAACCGCTGCGACATGTGGTTCAGCGACCGGTCGGTGAACACGACCGAGAATTCGTCAAGCCCGTTCGGGTCGATGTCGGGGTGAAGATGGGGCATCGCGCTCTCCTGTCCAAGCCGGGGGCAGCGTAGCCTGTGCCGCCCCGGGCCGCCAGACCGCCAAAGGACGCAGGTTCAGCCGGGGACGATTGCGCTTGTCCCGATCAGGATCAGCGCCCCTGCCGTGACGTAACGCATCAGCCGCGCCGTTCCCAGGGTCCGGCCGCGCATCGCGGTCGAGAACAGGATGGCCAGCGACGAATACCAGATCAGGCTTTGAAGGATAATCAGCCCGAATATGCGGGCATAGAAATGATCCGGCGCGGATGCGGGAACTGCCGCCAGAAATGTTCCGAACCAGAAGGCAATGGCGAAGGGATTGGTCAGCGCCGTCAGAAGCCCGACCAGGAAGGGCTGGCCCTTGATGACCGACGCCTTGGGGATGGCGGGCGCAGTCAGGATCCGCAGGCCGATCCAGATCAGATAAAGCGCCCCCACCACCCGAAGACCCAGGAAAAGGTAGTGATTCCGAGCAATTACCGCCCCTGCGCCAAGGATCGCGATGCCGGCCAGAAGGCCGGTTGCCACGACTACCCCGACCGCCACGGACAGCCCGTCGCGTTGTGATCCGGTACTTGCGACCGAACATATCGCAAGGGTGTTGGGACCGGGCGTCATTGCCACGGCAAGATGCAAACCCACAATGGTAAATATATTGGCAAAAGGGTCCATTTTAATACCCGAAAATAATGCCTCATTATAAATAAAAGCGCCATTATTTTATATTGATATTTATTTCGTCATAATCGGGGGTTGTTTCAAATATGCGAAAGGCCCCCTTGCGGCCCCCCCGTTCCGGCGACTACCTTGCCGCCGACAGCAGCATCGCAGGGACTTCATGCGCATCGGCATTCTTCAATGCGGCCAGGCGCCCGCCGAATTGAAACAGGACATGGGCGATTATCCCGACATGTTCGTCCGGCTTCTGGACGGACGGGGCTTCCAGTTCCGCACCTGGCATGTCGAGGAGATGGAGTTTCCCGAAAGCGTCCTCGACCAGGACGGCTGGCTGCTGACCGGGTCGCGTCACGGCGCCTATGAGGATCATCCCTTCATTGCGCCCCTGGAACGGTTCATCCGCGACGCCTATGACGCCGCCGTTCCCATGGTCGGCATCTGCTTCGGTCACCAGATCATCGCGCAGGCGCTTGGCGGCACGGTGGTCAAGCATCAGGGCGGCTGGTCGGTAGGCACGCAGGATTACGATTTCGGCGGCGAGACGCTGCGGCTGAACGCCTGGCACCAGGATCAGGTGGTGGTGCTGCCCAAGGACGCGCAGGTCGCGGGACGCAGCGAATTCTGCGAAAACGCCGCGCTGATCTATGGCGACCGGGCCTTCACGGTGCAGGCGCATCCCGAGTTTACCGACGACTTCATCAAGGGGCTGATGGACAAGCGCGGCAAGGGCCGCGTGCCCCAGGACCTGATGGACCGCGCGACCGGCCGCATGGGCGAAGCCAAGGGTTCGGACGCCGTCGCCGAACGGATCGAGGCCTTCTTCAAGCAGCCCCGCGCCATCAGCAGGGGTGCCGCATGAGCGACTGGATCGACAGACTGCCGCAGGCCGCCCGCGACTTCGTGGCCGGACGCCGCCTGGACGAGGTTGAATGCATCCTGGCCGACATCGCGGGCGTCGCGCGCGGCAAGGCCATGCCTGCGTCGAAATTCGCGCGGCAGGACAAGTTCTATCTGCCAAATTCCATCTTCCTGCAGACGATCACGGGGGAATGGGCCGACAATCCGGCAGGGGCCTTCACCGAACCCGACATGATCCTGACCCCGGATTTCACCACCGCGACCGCCGCGCCCTGGACGGCCGACTGGACGCTGCAGGTGATCCACGACGCCTATGACCAGCAGGGCAATCCAGTGCCCATCGCGCCGCGCAACGTGCTGAAGCGGGTGGTGAACCTGTACCGCCAGCGGGGCTGGAAGCCGGTTGTCGCGCCCGAGATGGAGTTCTTCCTGGTCGCCCGCAACATCGACCCGAACCAGCCCATCATCCCGCCGATGGGCCGGACAGGCAGGCGGGCTGCGGCCAAGCAGGCCTATTCCATGTCCGCCGTGGACGAATACGGCAAGGTCATCGACGACATCTATGACTTCGCCGAGGCCCAGGGATTCGAGATCGACGGCATCCTTCAGGAAGGCGGCGCGGGGCAGGTGGAAATCAACCTGAACCACGGCGATCCTGTGGCGCTGGCGGACGAGATCTTCTATTTCAAGCGCCTGATCCGAGAGGCCGCGTTGCGCCACGATTGCTTCGCCACCTTCATGGCCAAGCCCATCGAGGGCGAACCGGGCAGCGCCATGCATATCCACCACTCGGTGGTGGATCTGGCGACGGGGCGCAACATCTTCTCGGACCACAAGGGGGGCGAGACGCCCGAGTTCCTGCATTTCATCGCCGGGATGCAGAAGCACCTGCCCGCCGCCGTGGCGTTGCTGGCGCCCTATGTGAACAGCTATCGCCGATACGTCCCGGACTTCGCCGCGCCTATCAACCTGGAATGGGGCCGCGACAACCGCACGACCGGCCTGCGCGTCCCGATCTCGTCGCCCGAGGCGCGGCGGGTGGAAAACCGGCTGGCGGGGATGGACTGCAACCCCTACCTGGGCATCGCGGCCAGCCTGGCCTGCGGATACCTGGGCCTGGTCGAGGCGGAAAATCCGCGCGGGGAATGCCTGGGCGATGCCTACATGTCGTCGCAGGACGAACTGCCCTATAACCTGGGCGATGCCTTGGACATCATGTCCGAGGACGCGCCCATGCGCGGCGTCCTGGGCGAGGATTTCACCGCCGTTTACGAATCCGTCAAGCGCAACGAATACAAGGAGTTCCTGCAGGTCATCAGCCCCTGGGAACGCGAACACCTGCTGCTGAACGTATGAAGCTGCTTTATGCCAACGACCGGCGCGGGGAATATCCGCCAAGCGTCTATGCCGACACCTGCACGGCCCTTGACCGCCAGCCCGCGCTGAAGGGAGAAACGCGCGCCGATGTCGCGGTGGTGGGCGGGGGCTATACCGGGCTGTCGGCGGCGCTGCATCTGGCGCGGGTGGGGCGCGACGTGGTTCTGGTCGATGCGCATCGGGTGGGCTTTGGCGCATCGGGGCGCAATGGCGGCCAGATCGGATCGGGCCAGAGGCAGGAAGTGGACTGGCTGGAAAGCCGGTTTGGCCGCGACACCGCCCGCCGCCTGTGGGTGTTGGCCGAGGATGCCAAGGCCCTGGTCCGGTCCCTGGCTGGGGAAGCGGATGTGCCGATCCGCGACGGCGTGGCCCATGCCTGCCGCAGCGCGGCCGAGGTCGATCATGCCGCCTGGATGGCCGCGCATCTTGCGGCGCATTACGACTATGACAAGGTCCAGCCGCTGGACCGCGACGGCATGGTCGCGCAACTGGGCAGCAAGGCCTATGCCGGCGGGGACGTGGACTGGGGCGCGGGACATGTCCAGCCCCTGAACCTTGCGCTTGGCATGGCGCGACTTGCGATGGCGGCGGGCGTGCGCATCCACGAGGGAACGCATGTCCACCGGATCGAACACGGAACCGCCACCAGCAAAAGCCGCGTGCTGTGCGACACGGGCCGGATCGTCTGCGATCACGTCATCCTGGCGGGCAACGGCTATCAGGGCCGCCTGGACGGGCGTGTGGCCGCGCGGGTCATGCCGATCAACAACTATATCGTTGCGACCGAACCCCTGGACCGCGACTTCCCCGAGATCCTGCCCCGGAACATCGCCGCCGCCGACACCAAGTTCGTGGTCAATTACTGGCGGCTGGACGACGACCGTCGCCTGATCTTCGGCGGGGGCGAGACTGTCCGGTATCGTTTCCCCAAGGACATCGCGGCCCTTGTGCGCCCGCATCTTCTGTCGGTCTATCCGCAACTGCGGCATGTTCGGATCACCCATGCCTGGGGCGGCACGCTGGCGATCACCATGAACCGGATGCCGCATTTCGCCCGGCCCGCGCCGAACTGCCTGTCGGCGGGCGGCTATTCCGGTCATGGGGTTGCCCTGGCGACGCTTGCGGGAAAGCTGATGGCCGATGCCGTGGCGGGACAATCCGACGGTTTCGACGCGATGGCCGCCATCCCGTCCCGACCATTCCCCGGCGGGTCGATGCTGCGCAGCCCGCTTCTGGTGGCAGGGATGGCCTGGTATGGGCTGCGCGACCGGCTGGGGTTCTAGCGCCCGCCCACGACCCTTTGGCGCTGCATGGCGGATTCGCGGTCGGTGACGCCCAGAAGGCTGGCCACCAGCCGGATCGCCGTTTCCTCGTGCGGGGTGCGGTGATTGTCCGCCAGCGAGACGTCCCACATCGCGCCGATGATGGCGACCCTATCCTCCAGCGGCACGCGATCCTTGATCAGCCGCGTGAAGCGCACGGTGTCGGGGGCCTCGGCCTCGATCATCTCGGCTGCGGCGCGGCGTTCGGCAGCCTCGGACGGGCCAAGGCCATGAAGTTGGGCCAGCACCTGGTCGATGCGCTTCCGTTCCGTCGCGTGGTAATGATCGTCCGCACGCGCCACCCTGACCAGAAGGGCAGCCACCGCGATTTCGGCATCGTCCGCAGCCAGGGGGCGCGGATCGATATCTTCCGTGAAAAGGCGGTTCAGCATATTTCGGAACATGCCTTCATCTTACGGGGATATCCGCGCAGTTCAAGAATTAAGGGTAAAAACAATACTAAGTTAAACTCGTCGTTGATTAAATTGCATATTATGTCAATATTTCTGCGGCACATAAAGATCGCGTGACAAGACATCGCGTTCATAATCGGGGTTGAAGACCCTGTCGGGCAAGGTCACCTCCTCATGCGGGACTTCGGCATAGGGGATGATGCTCAGCAGATGGCTCATGCAGTTCAGGCGGGCGCGCTTCTTGTCGTTGGCGGGAACGATATACCAGGGCGCCTCGGGGATGTTGGTATGTTCCAGCATGTCTTCCTTGGCCTTGGTATAGGCTTCCCAGCGGACCCGCGATTCCAGGTCCATGGGCGACAATTTCCACTGTTTCAGCGGGTCGTGGATGCGCATCAGAAAGCGCATCTGCTGTTCCTCGTCGGTGATGGAAAACCAGTATTTCACCAGCCGGATCCCCGACCGGACCAGCATCCGTTCGAATTCGGGCACGTCCTGGAAGAACTGGTCCACCTCGTCCTCGGTGGCAAAGCCCATCACGCGTTCGACGCCCGCGCGGTTGTACCAGCTTCGGTCGAACAGCACGATCTCGCCCCCGGCAGGCAGGTGGGGGACGTAGCGCTGGAAATACCATTGGGTCTTTTCGCGGTCGGATGGGGCGGGCAGGGCCACGGTGCGGACCACGCGCGGGTTCAGCCGCTGGGTGATGCGCTTGATCGCGCCGCCCTTGCCCGCGCTGTCGCGGCCCTCGAAGATGACGACGACCTTTTCCTTGGTATGGGCGACCCAGTCCTGCAGCTTGATCAACTCGGTCTGCAGGCGCAGCAATTCGCGGAAATACAGCTTTCGGTCCATCTGCTCGGGCCGGTTTTCGCGATAGATGCGGCGGATCTCCTCGGACAGGACGGCGTCTTCCAGCTCGATCTCGTAATCCTCGTCCAGGGTTTCCTGAAGCTCGGCTTCCAGCCAGTCCTTGGGTTCGTCGGTCATGGTCCACTCCGGCAATGCTGGGTCGGTCTAAGGGGCGAATGTAACGGTGATGCGGCGGTCCTGTCAGCGGCCGAAGCGGGCGGCGCAGTCGGGCGTCACGGCCAGCACGAAGCTGCGCGTCCCGCCATCGACCGTGCCGCACCACTGCCCGGTTACGGTGAACAGGCTTTTGGTGCCGCGTGCGGGGCGATAGGCGATGCGGCGGCCGTTCACGTCGAACAGGTTCAGCACGCCGCCGGAATTGGTGGCGTAGTATCCCAGAACGCCGCCATCGGCGGTGATGATCAGCCGCTGTTCGTTGTCGGGGTTGGAGGGGCGGTTCTGCCAGGCAGTGGCCGCATTGGCCGTGTTGCCCGACGAATTCCAAGCGCCATTCGGGGAATTGCCGGGGCTTGCCGGATTGTTGGCCGGGTGGCCCGGACCCAGGTCGAAGGGCAGGCGCGTCTGGTCAAGGACGATCAGCGGCGCATCGGCCCGCGCCGCAAAGCCGGAACCCAGCAAAAGGGCGATGATGACGACCGCGCGGCGCATGTCAGGTCTGTGCGGGCGGATCCTGCGGCCGGGGGCGGATATGCATCTCCTCGGGCAGGGCGTCGGATCGTTCCGCGCGGTCGCGCATCAGGGCGGCCCGGCCCAGCATCATCAGCGTGACCGGCGTGGTCAGGATGATACAGGCTCCGATCACGAATTCGTGGATGATGGCCCGACCGTCGATGAAGCTGAACATCAGCGAGGATGCGATCATCACCGAGGCCGTCCCCCAGCTGGTCGCCAGCGTCGGGGCGTGCAGCCGGTCATAGAACGAATTCAGCCGTGCAAAGCCAAGCGCCCCGATCAGCGTCAGCGTGGCGCCCAGGAAGACGAAGAAGGCCACGGGAATGGCCAGGAACAGGGGGATGGAATCCAGCGGGCTCATTCGATCACCTCGCCCCGGAACAGGAACTTGGCAAGCGCGACCGACGACACGAAGCCCATGATGGAAATCACCATCGCCGCCTCGAAGAAGAAGGCGGTGCCAAGCTGCATCCCCGTCACCAGGAACAGCAGCATGACCGAGACATAAAGCGAATCGAGCGCCAGAACCCGGTCCTGGGCGCGCGGCCCGCGCAGGATCCGCGTGCCGACCAGACAGCCCGCAAGGGCCAGGGCGATCTGCGCATAGCCAAGCGCGATGGTCAGGATCATTCCACTCATTCGAAGATCTCCATCAGCATGGGTTCATAGATGTTGCTGATCACCTCGTGGTAATGCTCGGCCTCGGCTCCGTCGAAGATATGCACGATCAGGATGCCCGTGTCGGTCTGGTATTCCACCCAGGCCGTTCCGGGGGTCGCGGTGACGATGATCGACAGAACGGCCAGGGCATTGGCATTGGTGACGGTCAGCGGGATCTGGATGAAGGCCGACTGGCGGCCGTTGCGGCCTTCTGTCAGCAGCAGGCGGGTGGTCGCGATGTTGGACCGGATGATGTCCAGAAACAGCGTCACGCCCAGCCGGGGGATGGTGGACCAGCGGCGGATCCGGGGGCGGGCGGAATGCAGCGCCGAATAGGCCCAGCCCGCCACCAGCGACAGCACCGTTCCCAGGATCAGATAGCCCAGCGAAAAGCGCGTCAGCATCAGCCACATGAAGATCAGCGAGACCGCCAGCACCGGATGGGGGAAAAGGCGGCTCATTGCTGCGCCTCCTCGTCGGCGGGTCGGTCGGCGGCGCGGGGCGTGGCGAAGACGCCATAGGCATAGGCCGCCGTGTCGTGCAGGGCATGGGCGGTCCCGCCGGTATAGCGCAGCATCACCTCGGCCTTGAAGCTGATCGTGCCCAGGATCAGCAGGATCGCGATCACCGGCGCGATTTCCAGCGCCAGGACGCGGGGCAAGGGCACGTCATTGGCCCAGAAGGTCTGGATGCCGATCCGGGCCATGCCGATCAGCGTGGCCAGGCCCGACAGGATCAGCAGCGCCACGAAGCCCCAGGCCAGCCCCGCAGGCAGCGCGGTCTGCGCGATCAGGGGCTGGATCATTGCGATCTTGCCGACAAAGCCCGGCAGCGGCGGCAGGCCCGCCAGCATCAGCACGCACAGCGCGAAGCAGCCCCCCAGCACGGCCATCGTGGCGGGGATGGCCAGGCCCACGTCGGGCTCCTCCTCCATGTCGGCGTCGTCGATGCCGTATGCGTCGGCGGTCAGCGCCAGCATCGCGGCGATGCCGCCGTCCTCCCGGTTCATCGGCTCGATCAGCAGGAACAGGGCGCCGGTCGCCAGGACCGAACCGATCATGTAGTAGAGCGCCCCCGACAGCATCGCCTGCCCGCCCCCTGCCAGGGCGAAGCCGGTGATGCCCAGAACGGTGCCCGACGAGATCAGGACGGAATGCGCGGCCATCCGTCCCAACCCCTGCGAGGCGAGGATCCCCAGCAGCCCGAACAGGACTGTGAACATCCCCAGCATGATCAGGATGCCCGATCCGAACCCGGCCGAGGCGCCGCCGGTTTCCCCGAAGACCAGCATCGACAGCCGCAGGATCGCATAAACGCCGACCTTGGTCATGATCGCGAACATCGCGCCGACCGGGGCCGCAGCCGCCATATAGGCGGTGGGCAGCCAGAAGTTCAGCGGCCAGCTGCCTGCCTTGACCAGGAAGGCCACCGCCAGGATCGCGATGGCCGCGTGCAGCAGCGGCCGGTCCTCTCCGGGCATCGAGGCGACGAGATTGGCCAGATGCGCCATGTTCAGCGTGCCGGTCGTGCCATAGATCAGGCTGACCCCGATCAGGAACAGAAGCGACGCGGCCAGGTTGATCGCGATGTAATGCAATCCGGCCCGGACGCGCAGCTGCCCCGATCCGTGCAGCAGCAAGCCATAGGACGCGGCCAGCAGGATTTCGAAGAACACGAACAGGTTGAACAGGTCGCCGGTCAGGAAGGCGCCGTTCAGCCCGACCAGCAGGAACTGGAACAGCGAATAATAATGCGGACCCTGCCGTCCCCAACCCGCGCGGGCATAGACCAGCGACGGGATCGCCAGAAGCGCGGTCAGGACCAGCATCATCGCCGCCAGGCGGTCCAGCACCAGGACGATCCCGAAGGGCGCGGGCCAGTCGCCCAGCAGGTAGAAGCTCATCCCCTCGGCGTCGCCGATGTCGCCGCCGATCTTGGCGCGGACCACCAGCTCGACCGCGATCAGCAGTTGCGCGGCCGTCGAGGCCAGGCTCAGCCAGAACTTGGCCCCCCGCTGGCGGTCGTCGTAAAGCAGCATCAAGGCACCCACGACGAAGGGGATCAGGATCGGCGCGATAATCAGGTGTTCGCTGATCACTGGCTGCGTTCCTTTCCGTCAACGTGGTCGGTGCCGGTCAGGCCCCGGGAAGCGATCATCACCACAAGAAACAGCGCCGTGGTGGCGAAGCTGATGACGATGGCGGTCAGGACCAGGGCCTGCGGCACCGGGTCGGCGTAAAGCGTGGGATCGACGAAGCCGCCCTTGGGCATGATCGGCGGCGCGCCGGGGGTCAGCCGTCCCATCGAGAAGATGAACAGGTTGACCGCATAGGACAGCAGGCACAGCCCGATGATCACCTGGAAGCTGCGCGGGCGCAGCAGCAACCAGATGCCCGATGCCGACAGGATGCCGATGGCGGCGGAAAGGATGATTTCCATCAGGCGGCCTCCTTCCGGGCGGCTAGTTCCTCCTGCTCTCGCCTTCGGCTGGCGCGCAGCGACTGGTGGGCGATGGCGACCAGCATCAGCACGACGGCGCCCACCACGGTGGCGAAGACGCCGATGTCGAACAGCAGGGCCGTCGCGGCGGGCACCTGGCCGACAAGCGGGATATTGACATAGCGCGCATGGGCCGTCAGGAACGGATAGCCGAAGACCCAGGCCCCCATTCCCGTCGTCACCGCGCCCAGAAGACCGAAGCCCATCCAGCGGATCGGCAGGACGGTGATGCGCGCCTCGACCCAGCGGACGTTGCTGGCGATGTACTGGATCAGGAATCCGATGGCCAGCGTCACCCCCGCGGCAAAGCCCCCGCCCGGCAGGTCATGGCCCCGGAAGAAGAAATAGCCCGACAGCATGATCAGGATCGGGAACATCCAGACCATGATGACCGAGGGCACGAACAGGTAGTCATCCACGGACGGGCTGTCGGCCATGGTCTGCTGGTCCGGCGCCTCGATGCTTTCGGGGGCGGGCCGGAAGCGGCGCAGAAGGGCATAAACGGTCAGCCCGACGATCGCGAGGACGGCGATTTCGCCGAAAGTGTCGAAGGCGCGGAAATCGACCAGGATCACGTTCACCACATTGGTGCCGCCGCCTTCGTAATAGGCGTTGCCCAGGAACCAGTCGCCCACGTTGCTGACCACCGGGCGCGACATCACGGCGAATGCGATGGACGCGATGCCCAAGCCCCCGACGACTGCGATCACCAGATCGCGGCTGCGCCGGATCTTGGCGGGCAACAGCTTGTCCTCGGGGATTTCGGACCGGCGCTTGGGCAGCCAGCGCAGGCCCAGCAGCAGCAGGGCGGTCGTCACCACCTCGACCAGCAGCTGCGTCACAGCCAGGTCGGGGGACGAGAACCACGCGAATGTCAGGCAGGTCACGACCCCTGCGCCGCCCAGCAGGACAAGGGCCGCGAAGCGGTGATACTTGGCCTGCCAGGCCGCGCCGATGGCGCAGGCCGCACCGACGGTCCACAACAGGGCGAAGGCGGGATTGAATGCGTGCAGCCGCAGTTCGGGCGCAAAGCTCAGTCCACCCCACAGCGAGGCCACGGCCACCGCAAGGGCGGTCAGCACCAGCAGTCGCAGTTGCGGCTGCAGGGATTCGGTGGACACCAGGCCAAGCGCCAGGCGCGGCAGGCGCCAGGTCAGCCGGAACAGCAGCCAGTCATAGATGCGCTGGCCCCGGATGCGGTGCAGCAGGAACGGACCTTCCGGCCCGGTGGCGATGGCTTTCGCGCTGAGGGCATAGATCAGGGTGCCCACCGCCAGGGCGATCAGGCTCAGCATCAGGGGCGCGTTCACCCCGTGCCAGATGGCGATCTTGTAATAGGCCAGGTCGGGACCGACCACCGAACGCGCGGCGATGTTGACGATGGCACCCAGGGTCAGCGCGGGCAGGATGCCCACGACAAGGCAGATGAAGACCAGCAGTTCCACCGGGCGGCGCATCCAGGCGGGCGGCTCGTGCGGGGTCTTCGGCAGGTTGGTGGCTTGCGGGCCAAAGAAGACGGTGGCGATGAAGCGCAGCGAATAGGCGACGGACAGGGTGCTGCCGACGATGGCGAGATAGGGCAGGGCGTTGTCCAGCCAGGTGCCGTTGTGCCAGTACACGGCCTCGGCCAGGAACATCTCCTTGGACAGGAACCCGTTCAGCAGCGGCACCCCCGCCATGGCCGCGGCCGCGACGATGGCCAGGGTCGCGGTGATGGGCATCGGCTTGAACAGGCCGGACAGCCGGCGCATGTCCCGCGTGCCGGTCTCGTGGTCGATGATCCCCGCCGCCATGAACAGGGACGCCTTGAAGACCGCATGGTTGCAGATGTGGAAGATCGCGGCCAGGATCGCCACCGGTCCCCCGATCCCCGCAAGCGCGGTGATCAGGCCCAGGTGGCTGATCGTGGAATAGGCCAGCAGCCCCTTGAGGTCGTGGCGATACAGCGCGACCGCCGCCCCCA
The DNA here is from genome assembly GCF_002901215.1 of Paracoccus sp. SY. Lineage (NCBI taxonomy): Bacteria > Pseudomonadati > Pseudomonadota > Alphaproteobacteria > Rhodobacterales > Paracoccaceae > Paracoccus > Paracoccus sp. SY. Next base: position 158,730 of record NZ_NWMQ01000002.1, read on the forward strand.
GGATCAGCGTGACCATGCCGATGCCCGTGACCGTGAAGAACCATGCCTCGGTTCCCCCCAAGGCAGGGGAAAAGCGCACCAGCAGGAAGACCCCGGCCTTCACCATGGTCGCGGAATGCAGGAAGGCCGATACGGGCGTCGGCGCGGCCATGGCGCCGGGCAGCCAGAAATGGAACGGGAACTGCGCCGACTTGGTGAAGGCGCCCAGCAGGAACAGCGCCAGGATCGCGCCATACCAGGGATGCGCGCGGATCGCGTCGCCCGACCGCAGGATCACCCCCAGGTCATGGCTGCCCGCGACATGCCCCAGCATCAGCATCGCCGTCAGCAGGCACAGCCCGCCAAGCGCGGTGATGATCAGCGCCGTCCGCGCCCCGTCGCGCGCCGCCGCCCCCTGGTGCCAGAAGCCGATCAGCAGGAAGGACATGAAGGACGTCAGTTCCCAGAAGACGACCATTCCCAGCACGTTGCCGGAAATCAGGATCCCCTGCATCGCCCCCGTGAAGGCCATCAGCAGCGCATAGAAGCGCGGCAGCGAATCCTTGGCCGACATGTAGTAGCGGGCATAGATCACCACCAGCACGCCGATCGACAGCACCAGCGTGGTGAACAGCCAGGCAAATCCGTCCAGCCGGAAGGCCAGGTTCATCCCCAGCGAGGGCACCCATTCCAGGCTGGCGCGCAGCACGTCGCCTTCGCGGATGCCGGGCAGGAACCCCGCCAGGATCGCCAGGCCGGCAACCAGCGACAGGCCCGACAGCCAGGTCGATGCGCCGCGCGCGTTCGGCGACAGGGTCAACAGGATCAGCGACGTCGCAAAGGGAAGGCAGGCCAGTAACAGGAACAGATTGTGTTCGGCCATCTTCGCGCTGCCCTCACCTCGGATGAATTGTTTCGCCTTTCCCGACACATGCCCACGCAACCTTGTCCATCCTGGCAAGGGGGACAAGCTGCACAAGGCATTCGGGATCAAGACCCGAATGCCTTCCGACCGGGTCGAGTTCAAGTCCAGATTGCCCGCGATTGCAGGATTTATCCAACTTTTCTGTTATCTGAACCGCACATCGGCGCCAGGCCGCGACAGATTGCCCGGCGGGTGAACCAGACGCGGCCCGGCGTCGTTGGGGAACGGTCCCTTCAGACCTCGACCGCGATCGGGCCTAGCGGATGCGAGCAGCAGGCAAGGATGAAGCCTTCGGCGATATCCTCGTCGCTGATGCCGCCGTTGTGGACCATATGCACCTCGCCCGAGGTCTTCCTGATCTTGCAGGTGCCGCACAGACCGAAGGTGCAGCCCGAGGGGATGTTCAGGCCCGACCGCTTGGCGACGGCCAGAACGGTATCGGTTTCGGCACAGGGCACGGTGACGCCGCTGGCGGCAAAGGTGATCTGGGCCTTGGCGCCTTCCTCGGGGGCGACATCCTCGATCACCGGGGCGTCGGCCTCGGTCCTGATGGGGGCGCCGAAGCTTTCCTGGTGGTAATGGTCCATGTCGAAGCCAAGCGCGACCAGCATGTCGCGTACGGACTGCATGAAGGGCTCGGGCCCGCAGCAGAACACTTCTCGTTCCAGGTAATCGGGCGCCATCAGGCCCAGCATGATCTGGTTCAGTCGGCCCAGATAGCCGGTCCAGGCGGTGAAGGGGTCGTTCTCCTCGACCGTGAAGCGCAGTTGCAATCCCGGCACGCGGTCCGCGAACTGTTCCAGCCTGCGGCGGAAGATGATGTCGGACGGGCTTCGCGCGGCATGGACGAAGACGATGTCCGGCATCTCGCCCGAATCCCAGGCCCAGGTAGTCATCGACATCATCGGCGTGACCCCCGACCCGGCCGAGATGAACAGATGCTTCCTGGCCGGATGGCGGTGGGTGGTGAAAATACCGGACGGTCCATAGGCCTTGATCTTCATGCCCGGCCGCAGGTGGTCCAGCATCCAGCGCGTCGCCAGCGACGTGCGCTGCGCCTTGACCGTGACCGAGATCGACAAGGGCCGCGACGGGCTTGAACTGATCGTATAGGTCCGCTGCACGTTGCCGGACGGCAGGGGCAGGTCCAGCGTGATGAACTGCCCCGGCTGGTAATCGAACCACGCCCCCGACGGCGCCCGGAAGGTGAAGGTGGCGGCGTCCGCGGTTTCGGGAACGACCATCGCACATTCCAGCAACTCGTCGTCGGACCACGGCTCGGCGGCCCAGTTCAGGCGTGGCTTCTTCATGCGCGTCTTACTCCGCCGCGACCGCGTTGGGGGACAGGCGGCGGGACATCAGCCCGCAATACCAGTCGATCAGGTGGATGACGCCCGCTTCCTGCGTCGGCGAGTAAGGTCCGGGCTGATAGGCGGGGGACAGGATGCCCTTCTGGTTCTCCTCGACCACCTGGCGATCCTCGTCATTGGTGTTCAGCCACACCTCGGTCAACTTCTGGAGGTCATAGTCCACGCCCTCGACCGCGTCCTTGTGGACCAGCCACTTGGTCGTGACCTCGGTTTCGGTGGGGCTGATCGGCAGGATGCGGAAGACGATGGCGTGGTCGGGCAGGAAGTGGTTCCAGGACGACGGGAAGTGATAGAACATCAGGCTGCCCGCGTCGTTCCAGGGGATGGTCCCCATGCGCCGCGACACGGCGGCCTTGCCCGACATGGTGAAGCTTTCCTGGTTGTCCATCAGCGGCACGCGGGCCATGCGCCACTGCATGTCGGGCGCATTGGTGAAGCGCGCGGGCAGGTTGGCCGCGTCGCAGCGCCCCCAGTGGTCCAGGATCTCGGGGGATGCGGAATTCGGCCCCTCCATCACCGTCATCAGCGGATCGTCGGAATAGGTCCGGCACAGCGAGGGATGCGAGCCGCCGCAATGATAGCATTCGCGATTGTTTTCCATCACCAGCTTCCAGTTGCCCTTTTCGATGATGGTCGAGGTGAAGGCGATCTTGCTGTCGGCGATGGCGCTTGGCGCGACGAAGCGCGTCAGGTTCGCGGCCAGTTCGTTGATCGCGGGCGGGATCTGGGCCAGGCAGATGAAGACCATGCCGCCCAGGTCGATGCAATGGACCGGCTTCAGCCCGTATTTGCTGGCGTCGAAACCCTCGCCCATGTCGCGGGCATACAGAAGCTTGCCGTCCAGGTCATAGGTCCATTGGTGATAGGGGCAGACCAGCTTGGGGTTGGTCCCGTTGGTCTTGGGGCACAGCCGCTGGCCGCGGTGGCGGCAGACGTTGTGAAAGGCGCGGATGCGCCCGTCGGCGCCGCGCACCACGATGACGGGATAGGCGCCCACGTTCAGCGTGACGAAGTTGCCGGTTTTGGGGATCTCGCAGGACGGCAGCGCGAACAGCCATTCGCGGTACCAGATATGTTCCAGGTCGTCCTGGAAGGCCTGCTGTCCGCAATAAAGATCACGAGGCAGGGAAAAGCCGGGGACGCGTTCTGCGATCAGGCTGGCGGTCGAGGGCGTATTCATGTCTGGACCCATGGAGGTGCTGGCTGCTATGGGGTGCAACTTAGCCCGATTGCGACGCCGTGCTGGACAAATTGCGACCTTGTGTCGCGTGATTGAGACATCGCCCGCACGGTCCTGCGGAAGTCCCGGCCTCCAGAAATGTTCGGTGCGGCAATTTGGCGACAGATTGCGGAAAGGCGGAACCGAATCGCCTGTCAAGCGATAACCACATGTTGACGATTTAGAAGTGTTCGTGTCTATATCCTGTGGTCGAGACGCGGTTTGACGATTTCCATTGCGGCAGGGCGGGTTACCGCCTTTCCGGTCTGGAAAGTCCCTGATTGCGACCGACTGGCGGGCCCGGCAAGCTATCGGCAAGGGGCCAGAGCAGGCCAAGACAGAAATGACACCGGGCAAGGGTCCGGCGCCGTGGCCTGCGGGGTGCCCCCTGCGGCCATGATGCCCCCTTTTGTCCAGAACGAAGGAGCAGTGGGCATGACCATCATCGTTTATTCCAAACCCGCCTGCGTGCAATGCACCGCAACGACTCGCGCCCTGGATGCGCGTGGCTTGACCTATGACGTCATCGACCTGACCGAGGATGCGGCGGCGATGGAACGTGTGACCGCGCTTGGCTATCGCCAGGCCCCGGTGGTGATCGCCGGTGACGCGCATTGGGCGGGCTTTCGGCCCGACATGATCGGCCGGCTGGGCTGACCCTCGATGGGCGGGGGCCGGTGGGGTGAAGCCCCGCCTTGCGGGCTGGTCTATTATTCCTCGGCCTCGGGGAATACGGCGCGGTTCGTCGCGCGGCTGGGCCTTCCGGCGCAGCGGATCCCGATCAGGCCTTCGGACCCGATGCCGCAGGTCGGCGCGCCCTTCGTGCTGATCTGCCCGACCTATGCGGACGGGCAGGGGCGCGGCGCGGTCCCCAAGGCGGTGATCCACTTCCTGAACGATCCCCGCCGCCGCAGCCACCTGCGCGGCGTCATTGGCGCGGGCAACCGCAATTTCGGCGCGACCTTCGCCCTTGCGGGCCGCGTCATCGCAGACAAATGCAAGGTCCCCGTGCTGTGGCGGTTCGAGCTGGCGGGGACGGACACCGACATTCAAAAGGTCCGCGCGGGCCTTCATCAATTCCGGGGGTTGGAATGCTTGACGGCCTGAAGCCTGAACTCGATTACCACGCGCTGAACGCGATGCTGAACCTGTATGACGCCGACGGGCGCATCCGGTTCGACGCTGACCGCATGGCCGCGCGGCAGTATTTCCTGCAGCATGTGAACCAGAACACCGTCTTCTTCCATTCGCTGGACGAGAAACTGGATTACCTGGTCGAGGAAGGCTATTACGAGCCCGAGGTCCTGGACCAGTATTCCAAGAACTTCCAGCGGGCGATCTGGGACGCCGCCTTCAAGCGCAAGTTCCGTTTCCCGACCTTCCTGGGCGCCTTCAAGTATTACACCAGCTATACGCTGAAGACCCGCGACGGGCAGCGCTATCTTGAACGCTATGAGGACCGCGTGGTGATGGTCGCCCTGGCGCTGGCGCGCGGGGACGAGGCGCTGGCGATGCGCTTCATGGAGGAGATGCTGTCGGGCCGCTTCCAGCCGGCCACGCCCACCTTCCTCAACGCCGGCAAGAAGTCGCGGGGCGAGCTGATCTCCTGCTTCCTGCTACGGGTCGAGGACAACATGGAGTCCATCGGCCGGTCCATCAACTCCGCCCTGCAACTGTCCAAGCGCGGCGGCGGCGTGGCCTTGATGCTGACCAACCTGCGCGAGGCCGGTGCCCCCATCAAGGGGATCGAGAACCAGTCGTCCGGCGTCATCCCGGTGATGAAGCTGCTGGAAGACAGCTTCAGCTATGCCAACCAGCTTGGCGCGCGGCAGGGGGCGGGGGCGGTCTACCTCAACGCCCACCACCCCGACATCATGCGCTTCCTGGACACCAAGCGCGAGAATGCGGACGAGAAGATCCGCATCAAGACGCTGTCCCTGGGCGTGGTGATCCCCGACATCACCTTCGAGTTGGCGAAAAAGAACGCCGACATGTACCTGTTCTCGCCCCATGACGTGCAGAAGGTCTATGGGGTGCCGTTTTCCGAGATCTCGGTCACCGAGAAATACGCCGAGATGGTGGACGACAAGCGCATCAAGAAGCGCAAGATCAACGCGCGCGAGTTCTTCCAGACCATTGCCGAGATCCAGTTCGAAAGCGGCTATCCCTATATCATGTTCGAGGACACGGTGAACCGCATGAACCCGGTTCATGGCCGCATCACCATGTCGAACCTGTGCAGCGAGATCCTGCAGGTGAACGAGGCGTCCGAGTTCAACGAGGATCTGAGCTATTCGCACCTGGGCACTGATATCTCGTGCAACCTGGGTTCGCTGAACATCGCGGCGACCATGGACGGCCCGGACTTCGGCGCCACCATCGAGGCCGCGATCCGCGCCCTGACCGCTGTGTCGGAAATGTCCGCGATCGAGGCCGTGCCATCCATCCGGCGCGGCAATGACGAGGCCCATGCCGTGGGCCTTGGCCAGATGAACCTGCACGGCTTCCTTGCGCGCGAGCGGATCCATTACGGATCGCCCGAGGGGGTCGAGTTCACGTCGGTCTATTTCGCGGCCGTGGCCTTTCACGCGATCCGCGCATCGAACCTGCTGGCGCAGGAGAAGGGCCAGACCTTCAAGGATTTCGAGAAGTCGAAATATGCCGACGGGTCGTTCTTCGACAAATACACCACCCGCGACTGGCTGCCGACGCTGCCCGACGTGGCGCGCGTCTTCGGGAACGTGACCCTGCCCACGCGTGACGACTGGGCCGCGCTGAAAGCGGACGTGATGAAGCACGGGCTCTATAACCGCAACCTGCAGGCGGTGCCGCCGACCGGGTCGATCAGCTATATCAACAATTCGACCAGTTCGATCCACCCGATCGTGTCCAAGATCGAGATCCGCAAGGAAGGCAAGATCGGCCGGGTCTATTACCCCGCCGCCTTCATGTCGAACGAGAACCTGGAATACTATCGCGACGCCTATGAGATTGGCCCCGAGGCGATCATCGACACCTATGCCGCCGCGACCGAGCATGTGGACCAGGGCCTGAGCCTCACGCTGTTCTTCCCGGCCGAGGCCACGACGCGGGACATCAACCGTGCCCAGATCTATGCGTGGAAGAAGGGCATCAAGACGATCTATTACATCCGCCTGCGCCAGACCGCGCTGGAGGGGACCGAGGTCCAGGGCTGCGTGTCCTGCACTCTTTGAGCCAAGCCGGGGGCCAGCCCCCGGACCCCCGGGATATTTAAGCCAAAGCAAAGAGAGGGGTTCTTCGGGATGAAGGATCATGTGATGCAGATGGTCGCCCGCGCGATCAACTGGAACCGCCTGGACGACGAGAAGGACCTTGAGGTCTGGAACCGGTTGACGGTGAACTTCTGGCTGCCGGAAAAGGTGCCGCTGTCCAATGACGTGCAAAGCTGGGCCACGCTGCGCCCGGCGGAACGGGAGTTGACGATCCGTGTGTTCACCGGGCTGACGCTGCTGGACACGGTGCAGAACACCATCGGCGCGCCCTCGATGATGCCCGACGCGATCACCCCGCACGAGGAAGCGGTTTTGTCCAACATCGCCTTCATGGAGGCGGTCCATGCGCGGTCCTATTCCTCGATCTTCTCGACCCTGTGCCTGACCAAGGAAGTGGACGAGGCCTTCCGCTGGGCCGAGGAAAACCCGCATCTGCAGGGCAAGGCACGTCTGATCCTGGAAGAATACAAGGCTGGCTCCGACCCGCTGAAGCGCAAGATCGCATCGGTCTTCCTGGAAAGCTTCCTGTTCTATTCGGGCTTCTACCTGCCGATGTATTGGTCAAGCCGCGCCAAGCTGACCAATACCGCCGACCTGATCCGCCTGATCATCCGCGACGAGGCGGTGCATGGCTATTACATCGGCTACAAGTTCCAGCGGGCGCTTGAGCGCGAGAGCGAGGAACGCCGGGCCGAGTTGAAGGATTTCGCCTTCTCGCTGATGTTCGAGTTGTACGACATCGAGCAGCGCTATACCGCGGAACTCTATGACGGGATCGGGCTGACCGAAGATGTGAAGGCGTTCCTTCATTATAACGCCAACAAGGCGCTGCAGAACCTGGGCTACGAGGCGCTGTTCCCGCCCCAGGTCTGCGAGGTGAACCCGGCGATCCTGGCGGCTCTGTCGCCCGACAGCGAGAACCACGATTTCTTCAGCGGGTCCGGGTCGTCCTATGTGATCGGCAAGGCGGTCGCGACCGAGGACGAGGACTGGGATTTCTAATAAAAACAAAGGCTCGAGAAAAACTCGAGCCTTTGTTCGAAATCGGCGTCTGGTCAAGAAGGCCCACCAGCGCAGACCAATCCCTTCCAGCTTACCCGATTCACGGCAATTTTGAAGGTAGCTTGGGAATACTGGATTGGCAACAAGAGGCCTTCGAATTGAAGGAGGTCACTTTGACCCACTCTAATGGCTCTCTACCCCCACCGCCGCCCGGATACCGATATATCTTCAGAGCATGGAAGATGTGCCCGACAACCGGGCAGCGTCTCTATGCAAAGGCGTTTGGCAAGCGAGGATGGCCCATTCTGGTCCTTAAGGATCAGAGCTAGTCACTCAATATGTGGGCGCCTTTAGGCGCCCACATTCTACCTAATCGATCTACAAGTGAGTTGACGAAGGACCTGCGGGATCATGTCCGGCAGGTCGTCCGCGATCAGTCCGGGACCGAAGGCGCGGGCGGCCTTGGCGTGGATCAGCGCGCCCAGGCTGGCGGCGTCCAGCGGCTGAAAACCCCGCGCCAGAAGACCGGTGATGATCCCCGCCAGCACGTCGCCCGCCCCTGCTGTGGCCAGCCAGGGCACGTCGAAGGCGGAGTGGATGCGGGCCTGTCCATCGGGGGCGGCGATGATGGTGTCGGGGCCCTTCAGCAGCACGACCGCGCCGCAGCGGGCCGCGGCATCCCTTGCGGCATCCAGCCGGGAATAGGCCGGACCCTTCGCGGGCAGACCATCCAGATGCCCAGCCAGGTCAGGAAACAGGCGCGCGAATTCGCCCCCGTGCGGCGTCAGGACGCAGGCCGGATGCAGCGCGCCCATCAGGTCGGCCGCCTGCGACAGCGCGGTCAGCGCATCCGCGTCAAGCACCGTGGCACGGCGGGCGGGCAGGGCTGCGCGCAGCAGCATCTCCGCCCGGTTGACGCCGCTGCCCGGCCCGATGCACAGCGCGTTGATGCGTGCATCGCCGAGTGCATCATGCAGGGCCGCGTCGTCGTCGATGCCGCGCCGCATCAGGGCATCGGGCTGGCCCACATGGTCGGGCAGCGCGTCCAAGGGCGGGGCGATGGTGACCAGGCCCGCGCCGATCCGCAGCGCCGCACGCGCCGAAAGCCGCGCGGCGCCGCCCTTGCCCCGCCCACCCGCCAGCACAAGCGCATGGCCGTGGCTGAACTTGTGGGGGTGAGAGGACGACTGCTTGCCCAGACGATTGTCCTGGATGCACCGGGCGTCCGGAATGGCAAAGCGCGGCCATATGGCGGTCAGCACGGGTTGTTGGGTGCGGGCCTCTCGCCACGGACGTAGGCCGATGTCGGCGATGACCAGTTCGCCGCAGCATTCGGGGCCGCGTTCCAGAAGGTGGCCGGGCTTGGGACTGTCGAAGGCGACGGTCAGCCGCGCGCGGAGGTCCCGATCCGAAACCTGCCTTGGCCTGCCCAGGAACGCGCCGCTGTCCAGGCAGAGACCGCTGGGGCAATCCACGGCGACGACCGGAGCGGGGTGGGTGGCAAGGCTTTCCAGCACCTCGGCCAAGGGGCCAGACGGTGGCCGCGCCAGCCCGGTCCCGAAGATCGCGTCCACCACGATGTCGGCGGGTTGCGCGTGCAGCACCGCCGCGTCCAGCGGTTCCAGCCCGCCCATTGCCAGCCATTGCCGTTTCATGTGATCCGCATCGGGGCCGGGCCTGTTGTCCATCCCCAGGACCCTGACGCGCCATCCCGCCCGGCGCAGCAGACGGGCCACCACAAAGCCGTCGCTACCATTGTTCCCCGGCCCGCACAACACCGTGGCGCGCCCAGCCTTGGGCCAGCGCAGGCGCACCTGATCGGCCACCGCCCGGCCCGCGCGTTCCATCAACTGCAGGCCCGTGACGCTGCCGCTGTTCATGGCGGTGGTTTCGATGGCGCGCATTTGGGCGGTGGTCAGGATTTCGCAGCCAGCTGACATGGCATCTGCCTTTTAATTCATCGAATCGCACAAAAAACAGGCACAATCCCGGATGCCGCCTGATTGCTGGCGCAATCGGCATCGACGCCCGTTTACCCAAGCCATGAAACCCGCCAATCAGTCCTCAGGCAAGCCGCGAGGAAGGATCATTGCGATGAAGAAGGTCGAGGCGATCATCAAGCCGTTCAAGCTGGACGACGTGAAAGAGGCGCTGCAAGAGGTGGGCGTGCAGGGTCTTTCCGTCACCGAGGTCAAGGGCTTCGGTCGCCAGAAAGGCCATACCGAGCTTTATCGCGGCGCGGAATACGTGGTCGATTTCCTGCCCAAGGTGAAGATCGAGATGGTGCTGCCCGACGACCAGGTCGAGGCCGCCATCGACGCCATCGTCAGCGCGGCCCGCACGGAAAAGATTGGCGACGGCAAGATTTTCGTATCGCCTGTCGAGCAGGCAATCCGCATCCGCACGGGTGAAACCGGCGACGACGCGGTCTGAGACAGAAGAACAACATACCAACAGGATTATCGCGCCGGGCAGGACAGCCGGGGCGCATCGACGCAGAAAGGGAAGAGATGACGGTCAATGACGTTTTGACGCTGCTGAAGGACGAGGAGGTCGCCTATGTGGACGTCCGCTTCACCGATCCCAAGGGCAAGCTTCAGCATGTGACGCTGGATGTCGATCTGATCGACGAGGACTTCTTCGAGGAAGGCTTCATGTTCGACGGTTCCTCGATCGCCGGATGGAAGTCGATCGACCAGTCCGACATGAAGCTGATGCCGGACCCCTCGTCGGCCTATCTGGACCCGTTCTATGCCGAAAAGACGCTTTGCGTGCATTGCAACGTGGTCGAGCCCGACACGGGAGAGGCCTATGCCCGCGACCCGCGCGGCACCGCCGTCAAGGCCGAGGCCTATCTGAAATCCACCGGCATCGGCGACGCCTTCTATTGCGGCCCCGAGGCCGAGTTCTTCATCTTCGACGACGTGCGTTACCAGGTCTCGCCGCAGAAGGTGTCCTATCAGATCGATTCGGTGGATGCCGCCTGGAACACCGACACCGAATACGAGATGGGCAACCAGGGCCACCGCGCGCCCCTGAAGGGCGGGTATTTCCCGGTCAACCCCATCGACGCGGGCCAGGACATCCGGGGCGAGATGCTGTCCACCATGAAGCGGATGGGCATGAAGGTGGACAAGCACCACCACGAGGTCGCCACCGGCCAGCACGAACTGGGCCTGATCTTCGGCGGCCTGGTCGAACAGGCCGACAACATCCAGAAATACAAGTATGTCATCCACAACGTGGCCCACGCCTATGGCAAGTCGGTGACCTTCATGCCCAAGCCCATGAAGGGCGACAACGGGTCGGGGATGCATGTGAACATGTCGATCTGGAAGGACGGCAAGCCGCTGTTCGCCGGCGACAAATATGCCGACCTGAGCCAGGAGGCCCTGTATTTCATCGGCGGCATCCTCAAGCACGCCAAGGCGCTGAACGCGCTGACCAACCCGTCCACCAACAGCTACAAGCGCCTGATCCCCGGCTTCGAGGCCCCGGTGCTGCGCGCCTACTCGGCCCGCAACCGGTCGGGCTGTGTCCGCATTCCGTGGACCGAATCGCCGAAAGCCAAGCGCGTCGAGGCTCGCTTCCCCGATCCGGCGGCCAACCCCTATCTGGCCTTTGCGGCGCTGCTGATGGCGGGCTTGGACGGGATCAAGAACCGGATCGACCCCGGCCCCGCCTCGGACAAGGACCTGTACGACCTGCCGCCCGAGGAACTGGCCGAAATCCCGACCGTCTGCGGGTCCCTGCGCGAGGCGCTGGAGGAACTGGAAAAGGACATGGACTTCCTGCTGCAGGGCGACGTCTTCACCCGCGACCAGTTGGAAGCCTATATCAAGCTGAAGTGGGAGGAGGTTTATGCCTATGAGCATACGCCCCACCCGATCGAATACGCGATGTATTACAGCTGCTGAGACTTGAAAGGCGCCCTTCGGGGCGCCTTTCTTCAGTCAAGCTGCAGCTTGACCGCGAAATCCAGGAAGCTGCGCATCGCGCCGGTCATCAGCTTGCCGGATGGATAGACCAGGTTCACCGGCAGGTCGGGCAGGGCGTATTCGCACATCACCACATCCAGCCTGCCGGCCTTGACATCGTCGCGCACGACGAATTCCGGCAGCAGCGCCAGGCCCCTGCCGTTCAGCGCCATGGAATGCAGCATCTCGGTGTTGTTGCTGAAGAAGACCGGCCGGACCGGCTGGCGGATCGTGCGGCTGCCCCGGCGCAGCGGCCAGGTCAGGTTGCCGGGCAGGTTGGTATAGTGAAGGCAATCGTGGCGCAGAAGGTCGGCGGGCTTTTCCGGGCGGCCCATCCGCGCCAGGTAATCGGGCGAGGCCACCAGCATGATGCGCACCGCGTGCAGCCGCCGCGCGTGCAGGGTCGAATCCTGCAGGTTGCCGATGCGGATCACCGCGTCGAAGCCGTCGCCCACGATGTCGCTGGTCCCATCGTCCAGGACGATCTGCAACTGCACATCGCGGTATTGTTCCATGAAGTCCAGCAGATGCGGCTGAAGCACCTTCAGCGTATAGAAGATCGGGCTGCCGATCTTCAGCGTGCCCGACTGGCTTGTCGTGGTCGCCTTGACGGCTTCGGTCGCCGCATCCAGCCGCGCCAGGATCTCGCGCAGGTCCCGGCTGTAGGCCAGGCCCGCGGCGGTCGGCGTCACCTTGCGCGTGGTGCGCACCAGAAGACGGACGCCAAGGCGGGCTTCAAGATCGGCGATGTGCTTGCTGCACAGGCTGCGGGAAATGCCCATGCGCGACGCTGCGGCGGCAAAGCTGCCCTCGTCGATGACGCTGACAAAGGTGCGGAAGACGCTGGTATCCATGCGCGCCACCATGCACCGGGCCGCAAAAAAGGAAAACCGCCCCGATCAGGGGCGGTTGCAATCCTGCCTTGCGACGGCTTAGCGGATATAGGTCGAACGGGGGCCGGGCGCGGTGAAGTCGCTGACCGACAGGGTCGCGTCGGCGTCGATGCCTGCGCGTTCCAGGTCTTTCTTGTTCATCAGGTCGGCTGCCTTGACCTCGACCGTCTGCGCCGCGACGACCGGGGCGGTCGGCATGTCGGCGTCGGAATTGCCCGAATTGTAGCTGGCGGCTTGCGCGGTTCCGGTGGCAAGGATAACGGCGCCAAGGATGGCTGCGATGTTTTTCATGATATGTCTCAACTGTCTGTCGTTTCTATGACATGGATATAACCCCCTGATTTGTCGTTAATTAGACCGGATCTGCTGGTTTCAGTGTTCAATGATGCTGCACAATCCCGCCCGTTTCCTGTCAGGACAGGCCCAGCAGGCGCACCGCCTGGGCGACCTGCTGCTGGGGCGTCAGCATCATGTCGAGGACGGCGCCGTCCTCGTCCGGGGCCAGTGGCTCAAGCGTGGCCAGTTGGGAATCCAGAAGCCTGGGCGGAAAGAAATGCCCCGCGCGATGGTTCAGCCGATCCGACAGCAATTCGCGCGTGCCGTGGACATGCAGGAACCGCACGCGCGGCGCCCCGCTGCGCAGGATGTCGCGATAGCTGCGCTTCAGCGACGAACAACCCAGGACCGAGCTTTCGCCCCGCGCTTCGGCCCCGGCGATCTGGTCGGCCAGGGCGTGCAGCCAGGGCGCGCGGTCCGCGTCCGTCAGGGGCGTGCCCTGGGCCATCTTGTCCACGTTGGACTGGGGGTGGAAGGCGTCTCCTTCCACGAAGGGCCAGCCAAGATGGGCGGCCAGGGCTTCCCCGGTGGTGGTCTTGCCGGCGCCGGAAACCCCCATCACGACGATGTGCTGCGGCCCCGTCACAGCAGCCACCAGCCCAGCAGGGCAAAGGCGAAGGCGGTCAGGCCGATGGTCGTCTCCATCACGGTCCAGGTCTTCAGCGTGGTCGTCTCATCCATCTTGAGGAACCGCCCCACCAGCCAGAACCCTGAATCGTTGAAATGGCTGAGAACCGTGGCGCCGCCCGCGATGGCGATGACCAGGAAGCACAGGTCCAGTTCCGACAAGCCGGGCGTCGCGGCGACGGTGGGGGCGATCAGGCTGGCCGTCGTGGTCAGCGCCACCGTGGCCGACCCCTGGGCCACGCGCAGGGCGGTGGCGATGACGAAGGCCGCCACGATCAGCGGCAGGCCCACCGATTCCAGGCTGCCCGACAGGGCCTCGCCGATGCCGCTGGCGCGCAGGACGCCGCCGAACATGCCGCCCGCGCCGGTCACCAGGATGATGGCGCAGATCGGGCCAAGCGCGCCGTCCACGATCTTTTCCATCCGCGCCGGATCGTTGCCGCGCCCCAGCAGATACAGCGCGATCAGCAGCGTGATCAGCAGCGCGACGGGCGTCTGGCCCAGCATCCGCAGCAGGTTCACCCAGGCCGCGTCTCCGTCGATGGCGCCGATCGTCGCCAGCGTGTTCAGGCCGGTGTTGAAGAAGATCAGGATCAGCGGCAGCAGCAGGATCAGCAGCACCGTTCCGAAGGCCGGCGGTTCGCCGGTCAGGCGGTGTTCGTCGTTCGCGCCCAGCAGTTCCGGCACCGGGACGGTGAAGCGCCGGCCCAGGAACAGCGACACCAGATAGCTGCCGACATACCAGGTGGGCAGCGCCACGATGGTGCCGACGATCAGCAACAGCCCGATATCCGCCCCTACCAGATCGCCCGAGGCGACGGGACCGGGATGGGGCGGCACCAGGGCGTGCATCACCGCAAAGGCTCCGGCGGCCGGCAGCGCGCGTAAAGCAGCACCGACCCGCCAAAGCGCAGCGCCACGCTGAAGATGATGGGCAGCATCACCATCAGCCCCGCGTCGAAGAAGATCGGAAACCCGAACAGCAGCGATGCCACGCCAAGCGCGAAGGGCGCGCGCCGTTCCCCGAACTTGTTGATCAGCCGGTCCGCCAGGATCTGCGCGCCGCCCGATACCTCCAGCAGGCGGCCGATCATGGCGCCGAAGCCCACCAGCAGCGCGACGGTGGCCAGGGTGTTGCCGAAGCCCGTCAGCAGGGTCGGCACCACCTCGGCCAGGGGGATGCCGGTGACAAGGGCCGTCAGCAGGCTGACCAGGACCAGGGCGATGAAGGCATGCAGCTTGAAGCGCATGATCAGCACCAGCAACAGCCCGACCGAGGCTGCCGCGACGCTCAGCAGGAACAGCGTGCTGTGGACGGTTTCGGTGTTTTCCATGGGTTCCTTCCTGCCTTGGTGCGCTGGATGGCCTTGCGAATGGTGCATCCATATCCGCCAACGCCTTGGTGGCGGTTTTGGTGCCTGCCTAATCCTCGGCCAGGATATCGACGCTGTGGCTGGTCGTCTGGCCGCCCGCCAGGCGCATGGATCCGGTGACGGGCGCCACGTCGGCATAGTCGCGGCCATAGCCGATGGTGACATGATTGGCGGCCACGAAGCAGTCGTTCGTCGGGTCGTATTCGCACCACCCGGCCTCGGCCCCGATCCAGGCGCGGACCCAGGCGTGCATGGCATCCGCGCCTTCCAGCCGGGGCTTTCCCGGCGGCGGGTTCGTGCGCAGGAAGCCCGAGACATAGGCCGCCGGGATGCCAAGGCTGCGCAGCCCCGAGATCATGATCTGCGAGAAATCCTGGCAAACCCCGTGGCGGCCCGCGAAGGCCTGGGCGATGGGGGTGTCCACCTCGGTCGCCTGGGCGTCGAAGCGCATGTGGCCGTGGATCGCACGGCCCAGGCATTCCACCGCCTCGCGCGCGGTCGCGGCCTTGCCGCAGGCCTTCCGGGCGAAATCGGCGATCGGCGCCACTGCCGGGATCCGGTGCGAAGGGCGCAGAAAGTGATGCGGCGAATGGGGGCCAAGGTCGGTGATCTCATGCAGGTCGTCGGGAAGGCGGTCCAGGCTGGCGGACAGATCCAGTTCGGATTCCTCGCCCAGCCGGCGCACCCGGCCGGTCATGTCGATGCGCACCTGCGTCAGCCCGGCAGGCATGACAAGCTGCGTCACCTCGTTTCCGAAGAAATCGGTGAACTGGCTCCGCTCGGCCGGAGGGGGGGTGATGACGATGCTGCTGTGATGCACGTCCTGCATCCCCGGCAGGTCTGCGGGGCTGATCCGCAGCAATTGCCGCCCCACGCCGGTGGGACGGGCGAAGTCGTATCGGATGGACAGGCGCAGGCGATACAGCATCAGTGGAAATAGGTCGTGGTCAGGATGTCGGACAGCATGGCGATGCGCGCGCGCAGGCCCCACAAAGCCTCGGTCGTCAGGCTGGCGGGTTCGGCGGTGGCCAGGTCGGTGTGCAGGCGCAGGGCTTCGCGGGCAAGGGGCGACAAGGCGCCGTGGTCATTGGCAGCGGGCAGCATGTCCACCTGTTCGCGCAACCCGTCGATCTGATGGCGCAGCGCGCGCGGGTTCAGCGGGTCCAGCGCCAGCAGGTCGATCACGGTGGCGCGGGACGCGTTCAGGGTGAAGCGGCGGCGATGGGTCAGGATGCTGTCGCCCACCTCGATCGCCAGATCCAGCGCGCCTTCGGGCGCCTTGGGATCGCACAGCACGGCCAGCAGCGCCGCCGTGCCCATGGCCCGTTCGTGCAGCCTGCCGATGGTCAGGAAGCGCCAGCCGACGAAGCGGTACATGTTTTCATGAACCAGCCCGGAAATCCCCGCCAGCTTGCGCAGCAACGCGGACAGCGCGCGGGCCGCGTCGTCGCCGGCCGAGACCTTGGGGGCCAGCTTTCGTGCGCTGCGGTCGATGTCGTGCAGCGCGGACCAGGCGTCGGGGGAAAAGCGGTCGCGCACGCTGCCCGCGCTGCCGATGGCGGCGGACAGGTTGTCCAGAAGCTTCTGGGGGATGGCCGCAGCGGGGTCGATGCCCATCTGGCGGAACAGGGGGTCGAACCCCGCCAGCAAGGGCGCGCCCGTTCCGCCGGATTCGGCAAGGCGCGTGTGATAGGCGCGCATCAGCCGCACGATCCCTTCGGCCCGTTCGGCATAGCGGCCCAGCCAGAACAGGTTGTCGGCGGATCGCGCGGGCAGGCCGCCAGCGGCCATGCGTGTGTCTGCGGCGCTTACCTGGCGGGCCATGGTGATGGCGGGCACGGGCAAGGGGCTGACGACCCAGACATCGGCGGCGGCACCGCCTTCCTGCATGGCCAGGGCGGACACGTCGGCGCCCGTGCCGATCCGCGCGAAGCCGCCCGGCATGACGGCCCAGCCCCGCGCCGTCCGGGCCAGATAGACGCGCAGCGTCATGGGGCGCGGCACCAGGGCGCCGTCCACAAGGGCCGGGGTGGTGGACAGGGTCACGGCCTCTTGTGCGACCAGATCGCCGCCGCCCTCCGTCAGCCGGCGGTCAAGCACCTCGGCGGGCAGGCCAACGGCGCGCGTCAGGTCGTCCGTGGGGTCGAAGGGCAGGCGCGTGGTCAGCGCATCCGCAAGCACCATCCGGCGCGGGCTGGCGCGCACCGCGGCGCGGGCGGCGGGATCGCCGCACCACCAGGTCGCGATATTGGGCATGGCCAGCGGCGCGCCGACCAGATCCGGCGCAAGCTTCGGCAGAAAGGCCATCAGCGCGCGGGTTTCCAGAACGCCCGAGCCCAAGGCGTTCACCATCGTCACCGCGCCCGCCCGCAGCGCCGCGACCATGCCGGGCGTGCCGATGCGGGACGCGGGATCCAGTTCCAGGGGATCGGCATATTGCGCGTCAAGCCTGCGCCACAGCACATCGACCTGCCGCATTCCCTGGACGGTGCGCACCATCAGCCGGTCGCCCGACACGCACAGGTCGTCGCCTTCCAGCAGGGTGAAGCCCAGGTAACGGGCGATATAGGCGTGTTCGAAATAGGTCTCGTTCATGGGGCCGGGCGTCAGGATCGCCACGCGGCTGTCCTTGTCGGTGGCCTGGGCCTGCAAGGCATCGCGGAAATTGCGAAAGAATCCCGCCAGCCGATGCACGTTGCCGTCCGGGTAAAGCTCGGAAAACGCACGGGACGTGGCGACCCGGTTTTCCAGCGCATAGCCCGCCCCTGAAGGCGCCTGCGCGCGATCCGCCAGCACCCACCATTCGCCGTCCGGGCCGCGCCCCAGTTCGAAGGCCAGGAAATGCAGGAAATGCCCGCCGCGCGGCTTGACCCCCACCATCGGACGCAGCCATTCGGGATTGCCCGCCACCAGGGCTGCGGGCAGGCGGCCGGTCTCGACAAGCTCGTTCGGGCCATAAAGATCGGCCATCACCGCTTCCAGAAGGTCGGCGCGCTGGCGCAGGGCCGCGCCGATGTCCTTCCATTCCTTCTCGGCCAGAAGGACGGGGATATGGCTCAGCGGCCAGGGGCGTTCGACGGATTCGCCGCCGCCGTACTGGCGATAGAAGACGCCGCTATCCAGCAGGTAGCGGTCGGCACGCGCCAGATCGCGCGCCAGGCCGTCGTCGGGCAAGGCGTCCAGATGCGCGACCAGCTTGCGCCACAGCGGGCGGACCTTGCCGTCGGGGGCGACCATCTCGTCCGGCACGCCGGGCAGCGGGCGATAGGCCGCGCTGCGCGGCTGTTCCAGGCTGTCTGCCCGGTCGCCCGCCATGCGTCACACCCCGGCCGCGCGGCGAAGGTCCAGGGTCAACGGAAATTCCCGGTGGATCCGTTCCGGCGGAACCGTGTGTCCATGTCCGGGGCGGTGCCCATGGGGGCTGAAGCGCGCCAGCCTGCGAGCCTCGGCCTCGTTCCCGTTGACGGGGAAGGTGTCATAGTTGCGCCCGCCCGGATGGGCGACGTGATAGACGCAGCCGCCAAGGGCGCGGCCCGACCAACTGTCGAAGATGTCGAAGGTCAGCGGCGCATCGACGGGCAGAACGGGATGCATCGCCGATGCGGGCTGCCAGGCCTTGAAGCGCACCCCCGCCACGGCTTCGCCCGCGCCCACATCGGCCAGCGGCACCGCGCGACCGTTGCACAGCACCCGATAGCGGGACGGATCGGCCGAGGACAGCTTGACCTGCAACCGTTCGGTCGAGCTGTCGGTATAGCGCACGGTTCCGCCGATCGCCCCGGTTTCGCCCAGGACGTGCCAGGGTTCCAGCGCCTGGCGCAGTTCCAGGTGGACGCCCTCGACCTCGACCTCTCCGCAGAAGGGGAAGCGGAACTCGGCCTGGGCCTTGAACCACTCCTCCTGCATCGGGAAGCCGTGGTCGGTCAGGTCGCGCAACACATCCTGGAAATCGGTCCAGACGAAATGCGGCAGCATGAAGCGGTCGTGCAGCGCGGTGCCCCAGCGGGTCAGGTCGCCCGTGGCCGGTTCGCGCCAGAACCGCGCGATCAGCGCGCGCAGCAGCAGTTGCTGCGCCAGGCTCATCCGCGCGTCGGGCGGCATCTCGAAGCCCCGGAACTCGACCAACCCCAGGCGGCCGGTGGGGCCGTCGGGGGAATACAGCTTGTCGATGCAGATTTCCGCGCGGTGCGTGTTGCCGGTCACGTCGGTCAGGATGTTGCGCAGCAGCCGGTCGGTCAGCCAGGGCAGGGGCGGCGTGCCCCGGTCGGGCGCGGGGATCTGGGCCAGCGCAATTTCCAGTTCGTAAAGCGCATCGTGCCGTGCCTCGTCGATCCGGGGGGCCTGCGACGTGGGACCGATGAACAGGCCCGAGAACAGATAGGACAGCGAGGGATGCCGGTTCCAGTGAAGGATCAGGCTGGCCAGCAGGTCGGGGCGGCGCAGGAAGGGGCTGTCGTTGGTGGTGGCGCCCCCCACGACGACATGGTTGCCCCCGCCCGTGCCGGTATGCTTGCCGTCGATCATGAACTTTTCCGCGCCAAGGCGGGACTGGCGCGCGTCCTCATAGACGCCTTGGGTGATGGCCACGCAGTCGTCCCATGACGCGGCAGGATGGATGTTCACCTCGATCACGCCGGGATCGGGGGCCACGCGGATCATGTTCAGACGCGGGTCCTGCGGGGGCGCATAGCCTTCGACATGGACGCGCAGGTCCAGGCGCAGGGCCGCGGCCTCGACCGCGCGCAGCAGATCCAGGTATTCCTCCAGCGTCGCCACCGGCGGCATGAAGACGCAGAGCCGCCCGTTCTTGGGTTCCACCGACAGGGCCGTGCGGACCATGCCCTGCAATTCCGGCACGCCGACGCCGGGCACCTGCTGCACCACGTCCTGGATCGGCTGGTTGGCGACGAAGCTGGCCATCGGCTGGGACTTGCGATCCGGCGCGATCTCCCCCGGTTCGGCCAGCGGCGCGCGTTCGACCGTCGGGTCGGTCGGGTTGATATAGGGATAAACCGAAGCCGGCAGATGCGGCAGCGAGGACAGCGGAAGGCGGTATCCGACCGGGCTGTCGCCGGGCACCAGGAAGACATGCCCGCGCCGCAGCCGCCAGCGTTCGGAATACCAGGTGATGCCGGATTTCGATTGCCAGCTTTGGATCGGCAGCACGAAGCCCGTGGGCGTGGTCAGGCCGCGATTGAAGACGGCGGCGATGCGATGGCGGGCCTCGGGGTCTTCCAGCTTGCTGTTCTCGGGGCTGACATTGGCGGGCAGGTTCGCCTCGCGCACCAGCCATTCGGCGGGGTCTTCATAGGCGGGCAGGACGTTGTCGTCGGACACGCCCAGTTCGGCCGCCATCTCCCGCAGCAGTTCCTGCGCCTGAAGGGGCGTCACCGTGGCGTCGTCGGCCTCATTCGCGATCAGGTCGGGGTTCTGCCAGATGGGCTGGCCGTCCTTGCGCCAGTACAGCGAGAAGGTCCAGCGCGGCAGCGTCTCGCCCGGATACCACTTGCCCTGACCGTAATGCAGGAAACCGTTGGGTGCGAAACGCTGGCGAAGCTTGCGGATCAGCACGTCGGCGCGGTGGCGTTTCGTCGGGCCCACGGCATCGGTGTTCCATTCGGCGGATTCGAAATCGTCGATGGACACGAAAGTGGGTTCCCCGCCCATGGTCAGCCGCACGTCGCCTTCGCGCAACGCCGCATCGACCCGGTGGCCCAGGCGGTTCAGGTCCGCCCAGGCATCATCGCTGAAGGGCTTGGTGATGCGCGGGTGTTCGGCCACGCGGCGGATCTGCATGTCGAAGTCGAAATCGACCTCGGCAAAGCTGGCCATGCCGCTGATGGGGGCACAGGACCGGTAATGGGGCGCGGCGGCCAGCGGGATATGGCTTTCGCCGGTCAGCAGGCCCGATGTCGGATCCAGCCCGATCCAGCCCGCGCCGGGGATATAGACCTCGGCCCAGGCGTGAAGGTCGGTGAAGTCATGGGCGGTGCCGGACGGGCCATCCAGAGCCTGCAGGTCCGGCTTCAACTGGATCAGGTATCCCGACACGAAGCGCGCGGCAAAGCCCAGGTGGCGCAGCGCATTGACCAGCAGCCAGGTGGAATCGCGGCACGATCCGCTGCGCAGGTCCAGCGTCTCCTCGGGCGTCTGGACGCCGGGTTCCATGCGGATGGTATAGGCGGTCTCGCCCGCGATGCGCGCGTTCAGGGCGACCAGGAAATCGACCGTGCGGGTCCTTTCGCGCGGGATCCCGGCCAGCATCGCGGCCAGCAGCGGACCGGCGGGTTCGGCCTGGCGATAGGGGACCAGTTCCTCGGCCAGGTCGGGGGCATAGTCGAAGGGCCAGTATTCGGCCGCATCCTCGACGAAGAAGTCGAAGGGGTTATAGACGGTCATGTCCGCGACCAGATCGACCTCGATCTTCAGCTCGCGTACGGGTTCGGGAAAGACATACCGCGCCAGCCAGTTTCCGAAGGGATCCTGCTGGTGGTTCACGAAGTGGTCTTCGGGCGTGACCTTCAGCGAATGGGATATGACGCGGGTCCGTGAATGCGGCGCGGGGCGCAGCCGGATCACCTGGGGGGCAAGGATCACCGGACGGTCATATTTGTAATGCGTCAGGTGATAGATGCTGGCCTTGATCGACATGCCGTTCCCCTGCTGTCCCTGCCGTCAGCTTACACGATGTGAAGGCAGGTGCGAGAAGGAAAGCCGGAACGGCCCAGCCGCAGCAAGGCGCGGACGCCTTGCCTAGATCTTGCGCAGGGCGTCGGTCAGCCGGTCCCATTCCTCATGCCCGCCGGGAATGCCCATCCGCAGCCATGTTCGCGAAAAGGAGAAACGACGCGTCCAGACATGCGCCCGCGCCAGCCGTTCCTGTGCTGCGGCGGCGTCGCCCGTATCGTAAAGCCGGAACAGATGCGTGCCGCCCGCCGGACGCCAGCCTGCACGGATCGCAAGGCGGTCCAGCCGCAGCGCGGCCTCGGCATGATAAAGAACCGTGGCGTCGGCCCAGGCACGGTCCGCCATGGCCTGCGCGCCGACATGCAGCGCGGGTCCGTTGACGGCCCAGGGTCCGGCGGCGTCCGACAGGCGGCCCAGCAGGTCGGGCCGTGCCAGCACGAAGCCCAGCCGCAGCCCGGCCAGGCCCCAGAACGGGCTGAAGCTTCGCAACACCAGCACGTTCGGGGGCAGGGCAGGGGCCAGCGACAGATCCGGGCAGACATCGGCGAAGCTTTCGTCCACGACCAGATGGCCCACGCGGCGGGCCAGCCGGGCCAGAACCTCGGGCGGCCATTCCCGGCCGTCGGGATTGTTGGGATTGACCACCACCGCCAGGTCGGCCCCCTCCATCGCCTCGGGGCGGGCGAATTGGGACACCTGCCAGCCCGCCGCCCCCAGGCTGGCCGCATGGTCGTCATGGCTGGGCGCGATCACCGCCGCCCGCCCCGTGGGCAGAAGGCGCGGGATCATCCTGATGGCGGCAGATGCGCCCGCGACCGGCAGAACCTGCGCGGCGGGACAGCCGAACCAGGCGGCGGCGGTCGCGATCAGCCGGTCGCGCGCGGCTGCCGTCGGCAGCGCGCGCCACACCTGCGGCGGCAGGTCGCCCAGGGGCCAGGGGCGGCGGTTTATCGCCGTGGACAGGTCGATCCAGGCGCCCTGTCCGAAGCGCGCCGCAGACCCGCCGGTATCGCTGCCATGATCGGGCTTCATGCCTTGACCGCACCTGCTGGACATTTGTGTCCCGCTTACCCAAGCCGACAGTTTTCCACAATCTTTCCAGGAATTCCGCTTTACAGACCGGCAAAAGCCGACCACGATATCTGGTAAGGACAACCGGGCGAAAACGCCCGGTCTTGTTCTGCAAACAAGGGGCAGCGGCACGAAATCGCGTCCCGTCCGAGGCAGGATGCTGACATGGCGCTAACGGAAGCAGTGATTCCGACCGATGAGATTCATCCCATCGACATCGTCGAGGCGGTGGCCCTGCATCACGACTGGGATTTCGACCGGCTGGCCGACGACCAGATCGCCATGGTGGTCCAGGGCCAGTGGCGCAGCTATTCGCTGACGCTGGCCTGGTCCGCGCGCGAATCCGTGCTGCGCCTGATCTGCACCTTCGATCTGGACCCGCCTGCCGACCGCCTGCCCCCCGTCTATGAGACGATGAACCTGGCCAACGACCAGGTCTGGGACGGCGGCTTCACCTTCTGGTCCAAGCAGCGGCTGATGGTCTGGCGCTATGGCCTGGTACTGGCGGGCGACGCGGTGGCGTCGGCCGAACAGGTGGACCGGATGATCAGCAACGCGCTGCTGGGTTGCGAACGCTTCTATCCATCCTTCCAACTGGTTGCCTGGGGCAACAGCAGCCCCGCCGCCGCACTGGACATCGCATTGGGCGAGGCCTACGGACGGGCATGAGGGGCGCTTGGCCCCGCCGGGACAAGGGGGGCCGGATGGGCGATTTCGACGATCTCAACACGCGCGGGCTGGTGCTGGTGGGCTGCGGCCGGATGGGCGGGGCGATGCTGCGCGGCTGGCTGGCGCGCGGGCTGGAACCCGGCGCCGTCACGGTGATCGACCCGCATCTTGCGCCCGAATGGCTGGACAAGGGGCTGCGCGTGAACACCGGCCTGCCCGCCGATCCCGCCGTTCTGGTGCTGGCCGTCAAGCCGCAGATGATGGCGCAGGCCCTGGGCGGCGTGCCCCGCCTGTCTGACACGCTGGTCCTGTCGGTCGCGGCGGGCACCACCATCGCCACGTTCGAGGCGGTCTTTCCCGGCGCGCCGATCGTCCGCGTGATGCCCAACACCCCTGCCGCCATCGGTCAGGGCATCAGCGCCATGATCGGCAACGGTCTGGCGACGCCCGCCCATCTGGATCTGGCCCAGACGCTGATGGGGGCCGTCGGCCGCGTGGTCCGGCTGGACCACGAGGATCAGATGGACGCGGTGACGGGCCTGTCGGGCAGCGGCCCGGCCTATGTCTTCCACCTGATCGAGGCGATGGCCAAGGCGGGCGAGGCTCAGGGCCTGCCCGCCGCGCTGTCGCTGGAACTGGCGCGCATGACGGTTGCCGGGGCGGGGGCGCTTGCCGTCGATGCCGACGAGGATCCGGCGGTCTTGCGCGAAAACGTCACCTCGCCGGGCGGAACCACGGCGGCGGGACTGCGGGTGCTGATGGATCCCGATACCGGTCTGCCGCCCCTGATGGCGCGCACGATCGCCGCCGCCACCGAACGCGGGCGCGAATTGGGAAAGGCCGCGCAATGACCATCAGCTTCGACGATTTCCTGAAGGTCGATATCCGCGTGGCGACCATCACCCGCGCCGAACCCTTCCCCGAGGCGCGAAAGCCCGCGATCAAGCTGTGGCTGGATGTGGGGGATCTGGGGGAACGCAAATCCTCGGCCCAGATCACGCGGCATTACGAACCCGCGCAACTGGTCGGCAAGCAGGTGCTTTGCGTGGTGAACTTTCCGCCCCGCCAGATCGGTCCCGTCCGGTCCGAGGTTCTGGTCCTGGGCGTTCCCGACCCCGATGGGGAAGTGGTGCTGATCCGTCCCGACCTTGATGTCCCGAATGGAGGAAGGCTTTACTGATGCGGCTGCTTGTCACAAGGCCCATGACCGCGCGCGCCACCCAGGCGATCCGCGACCGTTTCGACGCGACCTTCCGCGACAACACCCCCCTGTCCGAGTCAGAGGCCGCCGCCGCCCTGCGCGATTACGACGCAATCATGCCGACGCTGGGCGACGCCTTCACCGCCACCGCCTTCGCGGACCAGCCGCGCTGCCGCATCCTGGCGAATTTCGGGGCGGGCTATAACCATATCGACACCGCTGCGGCAAAGGCGGCGGGGGTGGTCGTCACCAACACGCCCGACGTGGTGACGGATGCCACCGCCGACATCGCGGTGATGCTGATCCTGATGACCCTGCGCCGCGCCAGCGAAGGCGAACGGATCCTGCGCGCCGGCCAGTGGACCGGGTGGAACCCGACGCAGCTTCTGGGCGGGCACGCGACGAGCCGGACCTTGGGCATCGTCGGCATGGGCCGCATCGGCCAGGCCATCGCCCGCCGCTGCCACTACGGCTTCGGGATGGATGTGATGTTCTTCAACCGCTCGACCGTCGCCGGCCTGGATTTCCCCGCCCGCCAGATCGGCGGGCTGGAAGCCATGCTGGAACAGGCGGACGTTGCCGTCCTGGCGGTGCCGGGCGGGGCCGGCACGCGGCATCTGATCGGCGCCGCGCAATTGGCCGCGCTTGGCCCGCGGGGCTATCTGGTCAACATCGCCCGCGGCGACGTGGTGGACGAGGCCGCGTTGATCCAGGCCCTGCAGGACGGCGTTATCGCCGGCGCGGGCCTTGACGTCTACGAACGCGAACCGCTGGTTCCCCAAGGCCTGCTCGACGCCCCGAACGCCACGCTGCTGCCGCATCTGGGCACCGCGACCGACGATACCAGAACGGCGATGGCCCTGCGTGCGCTGGACAACCTGATCGCCTTTGCCGAGGGCCGCGACCCTCACGATCCGGTGAATTGAACCCCCCTCGGGAACCCCGTCGGACTGCCAAATGTTAATTCACCAGATCGATGCTTCGAAGGAGATAGGCATGAACTGGGATATCATCCAGGGCAAATGGAAACAGGTCAAAGGTTCGCTCAAGGAACAATGGGGCGACCTGACGGACGACGATCTGGACCGGATGGACGGCAGCAAGGACCAGCTTGCCGGCAAGCTGCAGGAAAAATACGGCTGGACCAAGAACGAGGCCGAACGCAACATCGACGACTATTTCCGCGACCGCACATACTAAGCGGCGGGTCCTGGAACGGATGGAAAGGGTGCCTTCGTGGCACCCTTTTTCTTTGCCGATGGGCAGGCTACCAAGGCTGCGACCGGGGCCGGAGGCTGCCATGATGTATTCCTATGTCATCCACCAGGGCCGCATTGTCCGGCAGGACAGGGACGCCCCCTTGTCCGACGCCATCTGGATCGACCTGATCGCGCCGGGGAAAGAGGAAACGGCCCTGCTCAAGGAACTGGGCGTGGATGTTCCCACCCTGGCGGACATGGAGGAGATCGAGATTTCCAACCGGCTTTACCGGGAAGCGGGGATCGACACCATGACGGCCGTGCTGCCGGGCGAACGGGGCGACGGCAACCGCGTGACGATGCCCGTCAGCTTCATCCTGTCGCCCCGGCGGCTGGTGACGGTGCGCCATCATTCGCCCCGGCCCTTCCTGACATTCCCTGAACGTGCCGAACGGTCCACCCTGGGCTGCGCCACCGCGCACCGCCTGTTCATCGGCCTGGCCGAGGAGATCATCGCCCGCCTGGCCGACATCCTGGAAGGGTCGGGCCGCCTGCTGGACGATGCCACCATCTCGATCTTCGAGACCCGGCCCGCGCGGGGCCAGGGGGACCGGCTGCAAACGGCGCTGCGCCAGGTGGGACGCGAAGCCGAAGCCCTGGCCCGCCTCCGCCTGTCCCTGCTGACCATCGAACGGATGCTGGCCTTCTATATGGCCACCGTTGACGAACAGCCCGAGGCCAAGCGGCTGCGCCCGGTGGTCCAGGGACAGTTGCGCGACGTCCAGGCGCTGGAGGTTCATGCCGACTTCCTGGGTTCGCGCGTCAGCCTGGCCGTGGACACGACGCTGGGCATGATCAATCTGGAACAGAACAACACCGTGCGCATTCTATCTGTCGTGGCGGCACTGTTCCTGCCGCCGACGCTGATCGCCAGCATCTACGGCATGAACTTCGAGGTGATGCCGGAACTGGACGAACGCTGGGGCTATCCCATGGCCCTGGGACTGATGGCCGCGACGGCGGCGGCGACCTGGCTGGTGCTGCGCTGGAAGCACTGGCTATAGACAGGGGGCGGCGGGGATGGCCTTGCCGCGCCGGATCCAGCCGCTTATCGGTCGGTCACAGACGGAAGGAGAAATGTCCATGCGCTCGTCCCTGTCCTATCTGCGGTGGCCGCTGATCGTCACGGTCGTGGGCATCGCCCTGGCGGCCTGGCTTGGCTTGCGCTTTACCGGCAGCACGACCGGGGCGGTGTCCTTCTTCATGATCGCCTTGGTGCTGGCGATCCTGGAAATCTCGCTGTCCTTCGACAACGCCATCGTCAATGCCAACAAGCTGAAGGAAATGACGCCCAAATGGCAGCGGCGCTTCCTGACCTGGGGCATCCTGATCGCGGTCTTCGGGATGCGGATCATCTTTCCGCTGCTGATCGTGGTGATCGCCGCCCATGTCGGCCCCCTGGCCGCGATCCGGCTGGCCGCAACCGACCCCGAAGAATATTCGCGCCTGATCCACGAGGCGCATCTGCCCATCGCGGCCTTCGGCGGCGCCTTCCTGATGCTGGTCGCGCTGAGCTTCTTCTTCGACCAGTCCAAGGACGTGGACTGGATCGGCAAGATCGAACGTGCCCTGCGCCGCGCCGGGTCGGTGCGCGGGATGGAGGTGGGCTTCGTCCTGGTGATCATCCTGCTGTTCGTCTGGCTGCTGCCTGTCCGGGACGAGCAGATCTTCATGTACAGCGCCATGTGGGGGATCGTCACCTTCCTGGCCGTGGACGCCTTGGGCCATGTGCTGGACCGCTGGGGACAGGCGCAGGATGCCGCGCGGGGGACGGCCCAGGTCGGCCTGGGCGGGTTCCTGTATCTGGAGGTTCTGGACGCATCCTTCAGCTTCGATGGGGTGATCGGCGCATTTGCCCTGACCCAGAACCTGTTCCTGATCGCCATCGGTCTGGGGATCGGCGCCATGTATGTGCGGTCCATGACCGTGATGCTGGTCGAACGCGGCACGCTGGCGGAGTTCCGGTATCTGGAACACGGCGCCTTCTGGTCGATCCTGATCCTGTCGATCATCATGTTCGGCCAGACCATGTGGCACCTGCCCGAGGTCGTCACCGGGATGCTGGGCGCGATCTTCATCGGCGCCGCCTTCGTGAACTCGGTCATGTGGAACCGCCGGCACAAGGGTCACGCGCAGGGCTGATTTCAGGTGTCGCACCGGGGGTTTCACACCCCCGGACCCCCGTGGGATATTTGGATCAAGGCAAAGGGCGGGGTGGTGTCGCCTGTCCTACATCTGGTCGATCAAATCCAGCATCTCGGGCGGGATCTGGGCTTCGCGCAGGGTAAATCGGTGGGTCTCGCTGTTCTCGGTCACGGTGATCAGATAGGTCATCCGGTCGGCGCAGTCGCCGCAGGGCTGGCGGGCCAGGCGGGCCAGCTCATCCGGCTCGAAGGCGTCGCACAGTTCCTGGCGCATCTGTTCGGGCTGGTCTTCCACGTCGATGGTCTTGCGCATCTGCGCGGCGCTGATGCCGCCAAAGCCGCCCTGCGCCGCGATGTCGATGATCATGGCCGAAGATCCCCCGCTGGTTTGGGGGAATCTAGGCCTAGATCGCGATTCCGACAAGTTTCCAGGCGCGGCGCAGCATGATCGTCTCGTAACTGCCGCGCCCGGTCAGTTCGATCGCGGCGTCCATGGTCTGGTCCGCCCAGTCGGCAAAGCTGGCCATGGGGTTGTTCAGCGTCTGCAGCGCGCGATACCAGACCCGGCCCGGCAGTTCCCAGGCCCGCCCGCCCAGATAGGCGCAGAACAGGTAGAAGGCGTGGTTCGGGATCCCGGAATTGATATGCACCCCGCCATTGTCGTCGGTCGTCGTCACGAAATGGTCCATGTGCCAGGGCTGGGGATCCTGGCCCAGCAGGTCGTCGGAATAGGCCGTGCCCGGCGCCTTCATGCTGCGCAGGGCCGCGCCGTTGATGCCGGGCCCCAGGATGCCGCGCCCGACCAGCCAGTCGGCCTGGTGAACCTCTTGCCCCAGGGCGCGCTGCAGGGACAGGCTGCCGAAGACATCGGCGATGCTTTCGTTCAGCGCGCCCGACTGGTTTTCATAGATCAACCCGCCGGAATGCTGGATGACGCCATGCGCCATTTCGTGCCCGATCACCGACAGTTCCAGGAAGGTGCGGAAGATCTTGCCGTCGCCGGTGCCATAGGCCATCTGCGTGCCGTTCCAGAAGGAGTTGTTGTAGTCGCGGCGGTGATGGACGGTGGCGACCAGCGGCATCCCTTGGCCGTCCAGGGAATTGCGGCCATATTCCTCGGCGAAGAGGGAAAAGACCTGGCCTGCCGCCTCATAGGCGGTGTCGGCATCGGGAATGCCGGTCGGGCCGTCGCCTTCGGACCGGACCAGCTTGCCCGGAAGCGCGGCCTTGTGCTGGCCGTCATGGATGCGGCGGTCCGGGCAGCACAGATCCTGGACGGGTGCGACCGCGGTGGTGCCCAGGGGCTGCGCCGGGGGCAGGCCGGCCTCCATCAGTTCGGCCCGTTCGTCGCGCAGCCTTTCGGTCTGCTTCAGCAGCGTCCGCGCCATTTCAGCCGTCCTGGGATCGCCGCGCAGGGCCAGCACCCGCAGCATATAGGGGGGAACGATGCAGGTGATGGGATGATGCGCACCATGGCCGCAGCAAAACAGACTCATCTTGATTCCTCTCTGGGTAGAGCGATTCTAGCACATGTTCCCGACAGAACAAACACAGAACAAATTTTAGACGTTGTAATAGATTAAATATTTTCTATTTTAATGATATAGGATTTATATTAGGTATATATAACTATAAACTTTTCAGGGAGTATTATAAATGCCGGCAAGATTTTGCCTGACGACCAATGATGGAAAAGAAATTTGCATCCCGCTTTTCGTCGAGGTGCAGCGCAATCCCTTTGATCCCGACCCGTGGCAGGGCGGGATCGACATCGGCGATCTTCGCGAACCGATCCGCTGGCTCAAGGCGGCAGGCATCGACCACGACCAGCAACGGCAGGTGGCGGCCATGGTCCAGATCGCCGATGCCTCTGCCGCCCTGCCGGGCAGGATCGGATCGCAGGTGAACGCCATGATGCAGGAACAATTGTCGGCCATGAAGCTGGGCGACGGCATGTCCCTGCATCTGGACTCCGCGCCCCAGCCGAGGGCAATGCGCGCCTGACGCGTCAGTCGATGCGCCGCCCCGTATCCGCCTCGAACAGGTGCAGCGATCCGGGGCGGTAGGCCAGGCGCAGGTATTCGGGCAAGGGTTCGCCCGACGGCATGGTCACGGTCAGCCGTTCTCCTCCGGTCTGGCCGTGAACCAGGCGTTGCGCGCCCAGTTCCTCGACCGCCAGAACCTCCATCTCGATGGGACCGTCGGGGGCGACCGCCAGATCCTCGGGGCGGATGCCGATGGTTCCGGCATGGGCCGTGCCGGGCAGGTGCGGGACCGCGTGGCGGCTGATCAGGTTCATGGCCGGGCTGCCGATGAAGCTGGCGACAAAGGTGGACGCGGGCCTGCGATAAACCTCCAGCGGGGTGCCGATCTGTTCGATCCGGCCCGCGTTCAGCACCACAAGGCGGTCGGCCAGCGTCATCGCCTCGAGTTGGTCATGGGTGACATAGATCGAGGTCGTGCGCAGGCGGCGCTGCAATTCCTTGATCTCCAGCCGCATGGTGACGCGCAGCTTGGCGTCCAGGTTCGACAGCGGTTCGTCGAACAGGAAGGCGGCCGGTTCGCGGACGATGGCGCGGCCCATGGCGACGCGCTGACGCTGGCCGCCGGACAGGGCGCGGGGCTTGCGGTCCAGGAAGGGGCCGATCTGCAGGATCTCGGCCGCCTGGGCCACGCGCTTGTCGATTTCCGCCTTGGGCGTGCGGCGGTTCTTCAGCCCGTATGCCAGGTTCTGGCGCACCGACATATGCGGATAAAGCGCATAGTTCTGGAACACCATGGCGATGTCGCGGTCGGCGGGTTCGATGTCGTTGACCACGCGGTCGCCGATGCGGACCGTGCCTTCGCTGATCGATTCTAGCCCCGCGACCATGCGCAGCAGGGTGGACTTGCCGCAGCCGGACGGCCCGACAAGCACGATGAATTCGCCATCCGCGATATCGATGCTGACGTCGCCCACGGCGCGGGTGCCGCCCGCATAGATCTTGCCGACCTTGTCGAGGGTGATTGATGCCATTTTTTCTTACTTCTCCGTCTCGACAAGACCTTTGACGAACAGGCGCTGCATCCCGATCACCACGGCAACGGGGGGCAGCATCGCCAGCATGGCGGTCGCCATCACCAGATGCCATTGCGGCAGCCCGTCCACCGCATCCGCCATGCGCTTGATGCCCGCGACGATGGTGTAATAATCGCTGCTGGTCGTGATCAGCAGCGGCCACAGATACTGGTTCCAGCCATAGATGAACAGGATCACGAACAGCGCCGCGATATTGGTCCGCGACAGGGGCAGCAGGATGTCGCGGAAGAACTTCATGGGCCCGGCGCCGTCGATGCGCGCGGCCTCGGTCAGCTCATCGGGGATGGTCAGGAAGACCTGGCGGAACAGGAAGGTCGCGGTGGCGGATGCGATCAGCGGGATCGACAGCCCGGCATAGCTGTTCAGCATCCCCAGGTCGGCCACCACCTGGAAGGTCGGCACGATCCGCACCTCGACTGGCAGCATCATGGTGATGAAGATGCACCAAAAGGCCATGTTGCGCAGCGGAAAGCGGAAATAGACGATGGCGAAGGCCGAGGTGATGGAGATCGCAATCTTGCCGCAGGCGATCAGCAGCGCCATGACCAGGCTGTTCCACATCATCGTGCCGACGGGGGGCGTGCCGCTGGTGGACACGCCCGCGTCCAGCATCCGGGCATAGTTTTCGACCAGATGCGGGCCGGGCCACAGCGGGATGGTGCCCGACATGAAGTCGGTCGCGGTATGGGTGGATGCGACAAAGGCCACCCAGACGGGCAGGGCGACGATGGCCACCCCCAGCATCAGGGTCAGATGCGCCAGAAGGTTCAGGCCGGGACGGTTCTCGATCATCAATAGGCCACCTTCTTTTCAACATAGCGGAACTGGACCACCGTCAGTGCGATCACGATCAGCATCAGGATCACCGATTGCGCGGCGGAAGACCCCATGTTCTGCCCCACGAAGCCGTCGAAATAAACCTTGTAGACCAGGATGTTGGTAGCCTGCGCCGGCCCGCCCTCGGTCGTGGCGTCGATCACGCCGAAGGTGTCGAACATGGCATAGACGATGTTGACGACCAGCAGGAAGAAGGTGGTGGGCGACAGCAGCGGCACGGTGATGTCGAAGAAGCGGCGCACCGGACCCGCGCCGTCGATGGCGGCAGCCTCGCGCAAGGACGCCGGCACGGATTGCAGCCCCGCCACGAAGAACAGGAAATTATAGCTGATCTGCTTCCAGGCCGAGGCGATCACCACCAGCGTCATGGCGTCGGACTTGGAACTGATATGGTTCCAGTCATAGCCGATCACGTCCAGGAAATAGGGCATCACGCCGATGGTGGGATTGAAGATGAACCACCACAGGATCCCCGCAACCGCCGGGGCCACCGCATAGGGCCAGACCAGCAGCGTGGTATAGACGCTGGTCGAACGGATCATCCGGTCCACGGCCACCGCCAGCAGCAGCGCGAAGCCCATCGACAGCACCGTGACCAGCACCGCGAAGATCGCCGTCACCTGCAAGGAATTCAGATATTCCGGGCTGTTCCACAGCGCCTTGAAATTCGACAGGCCCACGAAGGTGGTGTTGATGCCGAAGGCGTCCTGGCGAAGGAAGCTTTGCCGCACGGCCTGGGCTGCGGGCCACAGGAAGAAGATGAAGGTGATCGCCAGTTGCGGGGCCAGCAGCAGCCAGGGCAGCAACTGGTTGCGGAACAGGGTGCGCTTCATCGTCTTGCCTTTTCGGAGGGAAGGGGCCGCGATGGCGCGGCCCCGCCGGTGCGTTACTGGTTCTGCGTCTCGAACTCGGCGATCAGCGCGTTGCCGCGTTCGACCACGGCGTCAAGCGCGCCCTGGGCGTCCTTGGACCCCGACAGAAGCTGCTCGAACTCCTCGTCGATGATGCCGCGGATCTGGACATAGTTGCCAAAGCGCAGGCCCTTGGAATTCTCGGTCGGCTCGTTCAGCGTGATCTGCTTGATGCCCGTGTCGGCGCCGGGGTTTTCACCATAGAAGCCGGACAGCTGGTCCATCGCCGCCTGCGTGATCGGCAGATAGCCCGAGAACGAGGCCCAGTCCGCCTGAACCTCGGGGGTGGAGAGGTATTCGAAGAACTTCGCGACGCCGGCATATTCCTCGTCCGGCTTGCCCGCCAGCACCCAGAGCGAGGCCCCCCCGATGATCGAGTTCTGCGGCGCGCCCTCGACATCGTCGTAATAGGGCAGCATCCCGTATCCGACCTCGAAGTCCTTGGCATTGGCGATCACGCCCGCCCGGCTGGCCGAGCTTGCCATGTACATCGCGCATTCCTGCGAATAGAACATCGGCGCCGCGTTGTCGCCGCCCACCGGGCCGCCATATTTGAAGATGCCTTCGTCGGACAGGCGCTTGAGGTTTTCCCAATGCTTGACCTGGACCGGCCCGTTCAGGGTCAGGCGCGCGCTTGTGCCGCCAAAGCCGTTCTGTTCGGTGCCGATCGGCTGGTTGTGCCAGGCCGACAGGTTCTCGGTCTGGATCCAGCTGATCCACTGGGTCGTGAATCCGCAGGTGGCCGCGCCCGAATCGCGGATCTTGGTGCTGAATTCCTCAAGCTCGGCCCAGGTCTTGGGCGGGGTGTTCGGATCCAGGCCCGCCTTCTCGAAGACCGTCTTGTTGTAATAGACGATCGGGGTCGAGCTGTTGAAGGGCAGCGACAGCATGTTGCCATCAGTGTCGGTGTAATAGCCGACGACGGCGGGCAGATAGGCCTGCGGGTCGAAATTGGCGCCCTGTTCTTGCATCAGTTGGTGGACCGGGACGATGGCGCCCTGGGCGGCCATCATGGTGCCGGTGCCGACCTCGAAGACCTGGACGATGGCGGGCTGCTGCTGCGCGCGGAAGGCGGCGATCGCGGCGGTCATGGTTTCGGGATAGGTGCCCTTGTAGGACGGCACGACCCGGTATTCCTGCTGGCTGTCGTTGAAGCCCTTGGTGATTTCCTCAAGCTTGGCGCCCAGTTCGCCGCCCATGGCATGCCACCACTGGATTTCGGTCTGCGCATTCGCGGCCGACAAGGACGCGATCAGCGCCACGCCGGACGCTGCGAAAAGTTTGTTCATGATTTCCTCCCCTTATGGAGTTGCGGTTCGCGCCGACCTAACGGGCCAAGGTGACGCGAACGCAACATCCGCATGACAGGAAGGTGACACCCTTTGACCACATGGTCAATCTTTCCGGGCCCAAAGCCAGAAGCAGATATTTCATGCCGTTGCGTCAGCCCGCCGGATCACGCCCCGCGCAGCCGCGCCATCAGCGGGGCCACGGTGGCCTGCAACAGCGGGTTGATGACATAGTGTGCGATGGGGATCAGGATCATGCCCAGGATCAGCCCGAAGATGCCGTCGAAGAACGCCGTGACGGCCCAGGCCACAAGGCCGGGCGCCTGGGGGACGGCATGGGCCGCAGCCTCGGCCTGGTGGTGGATCCAGTCATAGGGTCCGGCCCAGCCCAGTTCGGCGAATCCGTGCAGCACGATCTGGCCGCCCACCCAGATCATCGCGGCGGTGCCCACGACCGTAAGGGTCTTCATGAACCCCGGCATCACCTTGACGATGCCGCGCCCCATGGCGGCGCGCAACCCCGTGCGGTGGGTCGCCAGATAGACGCCCACGTCGTCGGCCTTCACGATCAGCGCGACGAAGCCATAGACGGCGGCGGTGATGCCCACGGCGACCACCGCCAGGATCAGCCCCTTCATCCAGACCGTGTCGGTGCCGGGGATCGTGGACAGGGCAAGAACCATGATTTCCGCCGACAGGATGAAGTCGGTCTTGATCGCGCCAGCCACGCGCTGTTCTTCCAACGCAGCGCCGCCGGTTTCGGGGTGGGTATGCTGTTCGCTGTCGTGCTTGTCGCCATGGCCAAAGGCATGGGCGACCTTTTCCGCGCCTTCATAACACAGATAGGCGCCCCCCAGCATCAGCAGGGGCGATATCGCCCAGGGGGCAAAGGCCGACAACAGCAGCGCCACGGGCAGCAGGATCACCAGCTTGTTGAACAGCGATCCGCGCGCGATCTTCCAGACGATGGGGATTTCGCGGCTGGCATCGAAGCCGTGAACGTATTTCGGCGTCACTGCGGCATCGTCGATCACCGCGCCCGCCGCCTTGGCCCCGGCCTTGACCGCCTGGCCCGCCACGTCGTCGATGGATGCCGCCGCGACTTTGGAAATGGCCGCCACATCGTCCAGAAGTGCCAGAAGTCCGCTCATCCATCCCTCGCCGGCTGTATCGTGCGCGGCCCGTCAGGCGGGCCGCGCACAATCAAACACCGATATCCGGGGATGGTTCAATCCATGCTGACATTGGCGTCGCGGACCACGGGTTCCCATTTCGCCATCTCGGCCGTCACATGGTCGCCCAGTTCGGCCGGGGTCGAGGCGACGACCGTGGCCGAAAACTCGCCCATGCGCGCCACCACGGCAGGGTCGGCCATGGTGGCCTGGGCGGCGGCCGCCAGGGCCTCGATCGCCTCGGGCGGCGTGCCCGCCGGGGCGAACAGGGCGTTCCAGCTATAGGTCTCGTATCCCGGCAGGGTTTCCGCGATGGCGGGCACGTCGGGGAAGCTGGGGGCGCGTTCGGCCGTGGTGACGCCAAGCGCGCGCAGCTTGCCGCTGCTGATATGGCCCGAGGCCGAGGGCAGGTTGTCGAAGATGATCGGCACCTGGTTGCCCAGCACGTCCGTCAGCGCCGGGCCCGAGCCCTTGTAGGGGATGTGGTCGATCTCGACCCCCGCCATGGCCTTGAACAATTCGCCCGACAGGTGCAGCGGCGTGCCGTTGCCCGAGGAGGCATAGGCCAGCGGTTCCGCCTTGGCGAGGTCGATCAGTTCCTGCACGGTCTGGGCGGGCACGTCGGGATGGACCGCCAGCACGTTCGGCACCAGAACCAAGAGCGACACCGGCGCGAAATCCGTCACCGGGTCATAGGGCTTCTGCTTCAGGATCAGCGGGTTCAGCGCATGGGTCGCGACCGTGCCCATCAGGATCGTATATCCGTCGGGATCGGCCTGCGCCACCTGCTGCGCGCCTAGGGAACCGCCCGCGCCGCCGACATTCTGGACGACGATCTGCTGGCCCAGTTCCTGCGACATCCGTTCCGCGACGATGCGGCCCACGACATCGGTGGACCCTCCGGCGGCGAAGGGGATCACCAGCGTGATCTGGCGTTCGGGGAACTGGGCGGCCGCAGCCCCGGCAAGGCCAAGGGCCAGGGCCGATCCCAGCAGGATCCGGCGGGTGATGGACGTCATGGTGATCTCCGTTCGTTGGGGTTCAGGCGTCGCTTTCGGTAAAGACCTCGTCCCGGCGCTTGCGGATCTGGGGCAGGAAGACCAGCACCAGGATCGCCAGCGACATCAGCAGCAGCGTGGCGCTGATCGGGCGGGTGACGAAGGTGGTGGGATCGCCCCGCGACAGGATCATCGCCCGGCGCAGGTTCTCCTCAAGCAGGGGGCCAAGGACGAAGCCCAGCAGCAGCGGCGCGGGTTCGCAGCGCAGCTTGGACATGACGTATCCCAGAAGCCCGAAGAAGGCGACCGCGAACAGGTCATAGGGGTTCGAGTTCACCGAATAGACCCCGATGGAACACATCGCCATGATGATCGGGAACAGCACATAGTATGGCACGGTCAGCAGCTTCACCCACAGCCCGATCAGCGGCAGGTTCAGCACCACCAGCATCAGGTTGCCGATCCACATCGACGCGATGATGCCCCAGAACAGCGCAGGCTGTTCGGTCACGACATTCGGCCCCGGCACGATGCCCTGGATGATCATCGCCCCGATCATCAGCGCCATCACCGGGTTCGCCGGAATACCCAGCGTCAGCAGCGGGATGAAGCTGGTCTGCGCCCCCGCGTTGTTGGCCGATTCGGGACCGGCCACGCCCGCCAGGGCGCCCTTGCCGAATTCGCCGGGGTTCTTCGAGACCTTCTTCTCGATCGTGTAGGAGGCGAAGGAGGCCAGGATCGCCCCGCCGCCGGGCAGGATGCCCAGGACCGATCCGATGCCGGTGCCGCGCAGGACGGGGCCGACCATCTGGCGGAATTCCTCGCGGTTGGGGAACAGGCGGGTGATGTTCTTGGTCATCACCTGGCGGTCGTGTTCGTCTTCCAGGTTGCGCAGGATTTCCGCGATGCCGAAGACGCCCACGGCCACGGCCACGAAGTTCAGCCCGTCCGCGAACTGGTTCATGCCCATCGTGAAACGCGGCGCGCCGGTATAGACATCGGTGCCGACCATGCCCAGCAGCAGGCCCAGCACCACCATCGCAAGCGCCTTCAGCACCGATCCGTGGGCAAGCGCCACCGACATGACCAGCCCCATGACCATCAGGCTGAAATATTCCGCCGCGCCGAATTTCAGCGCGATGGTGGTCAGGGGCGGCGCGAAGATCGCCACCAGGAAGGTCGCCACGCTGCCCGCGAAGAACGACCCCAGGGCGGCGGTCGCAAGCGCCGTTCCCGCGCGGCCCTTGCGCGCCATCTGGTATCCGTCGATGGCCGTCACGGCGGAGGAGCTTTCGCCCGGCATGTTGATCAGGATCGCCGTGGTCGATCCGCCGTATTGCGCGCCGTAATAGATCCCCGCCAGCATGATCAGCGAGGACACGGGTTCAAGCTGGAAGGTGATGGGCAGCAGCATGGCGATGGTCGCCGTGGCGCCGATGCCCGGCAGCACGCCGATCAGCGTGCCCAGCAGCACCCCGATCAGGCAGAAGGCAAGGTTGGCCAGCGAGGACGCGACGCCGAATCCCAGGGCTAGGTTGGAAAGCAGGTCCATGATCGCCCCTTACAGCGGCAGCCAGGGACCGAAGCGCCGGAAGGGCAGCCCCAGGCCATAGCTGAAGATCAGCGTGGACATGATCGTGACCACGATCGCCAGGATCAGCGCGGGCAGCGGGCGCATCCGCACCGATGCCTGGCTGGCGATCAGCGTGGTGAAGAACAGCGCGGGCACGAAGCCCAGGCCCCGGACCGTCAGGCCGAAGAAGATCGGCGCGGGCAGGATGAACAGGATGCCCCGCCAGGCGAAGCGGCCGATGGGTTCGTCGTCGGGCCGCCCGAAGGCCTTGAACAGGATCACCGCGCCCAGCAGGAACAGGATGGCCGACAGGACCATCGGGAAATAGCCCGGTCCCATGCGGATCGAGGTGCCCATCTCCAGCCCCAGTCCCTGCCAGGCAAAGAACGCGGCAATGGCCATGAACAGCAGGCCCGCCGCGATGTCGGTGCCGTCCTTCGGTTTCGTGGACATGGTTCCCCCCCCTTGTCGGAAAGCCCGCCGCCGGAAGGGCGGCGGGCGCGTGGATCAGTCGGCGTAAACGCCCGCGGCCTCGATGACGGGCTGCCAGCGGGCGATCTCCTCCTCCAGCTTGGTCTTCAGCGCCTCGGGGGTGGCGTCCTCGGCAGGCGAGGGGGCGGTGCCCAGGTCGGCCATGGCCTTCGCCACGTCTTCGTCGGCCAGGGCCTTTTGCAGCGATTCCGACAAACGCTGGTTGATCTCGGGCGCGGTGCCTTTCGGGGTATAGATGCCGTGCCAGATGCCGAACTGCATCGCCTCGAGCCCGGATTCGGCGGCGGTGGGCAGGTCGGGGAACAGGTCCAGCCGTTCCGGCGTGGTCACGGCATAGGCCTTGATCGTGCCCGCCTTGATCTGCTGGGTGGTGTTGGTGGTCTGGTCGCACATGATGTCCACCTGTCCGCCCAGAAGATCGGTCATCGCCGGGCCGGTGCCCTTGTAGGGAACGGTGACCAACGGCGCCTCAAGCGCCTGCATCAGCAGCATCCCGCACAGGTGGCTGGCCGCGCCGATGCCCGCATTGGCCAGCGTCAGGCTGTCGGCATTGGCCTTGACGTATTCGATGAAGGCCGGGAAATCGGCCGGCTCGAAATCCTGCCGGGCGGTGACGACCATCGGCACCTCGGTCACGAGGCCCACATATTCGAAGGCGTCCAGCGTTTCATAGGGCAGGTTGCGATACAGGGTGTCGGACGTCGCCATGCCGATATGGTGCAGCAGCACCGTGTATCCGTCGGCCTCGGCCTTGGCGACCTGGGACGCGCCCAGCGTGCCGCCCGCGCCGCCGACGTTCTGGATCACGATCTGCTGGCCCAGGTCTTCGGACATGCGTTCGGCCACAAGGCGCGCGACCGTGTCGGTCGGCCCCCCGGCCGAGAAGGGCACGACCATGGTGATCTGGCGTTCGGGATAGCTCTGCGCGAAGGCGGGCGCGGTCAGGATCGTTGCGGCGAACAGGGCGCCCAGCAGTTTCGAAGCGGTCATGTGTCCTCCCAGACTGGTGATGCGGCGGTTACGCGGCCGTCATGCTGGGGCCAGATTGCGACAGCAAACTGACATGGCACAATGCTTTTTTTCATCCCCTTGGAATCGCGGCGTCCGGGCGGGACTATTGCACCGCCCGGATCCCCGGATAGGCTGCGCGGAACATGCCGTAGGCCTCGTCGAAGCGGTCCCGCAGGGTGGCGTCGGGGGCGATTTCCTCGACCACGTCGGGGGCGGTCATCACATCGGCCACGCTGCCCGCGCCCGCCGCGACCATGCCCAGCCGCGCCGCACCCAAGGCCGCGCCGAATTCGCCGTCGGCAGGCAGGGTCAGGGTCACGT
This sequence comes from Paracoccus sp. SY, assembly GCF_002901215.1. NCBI lineage: Bacteria > Pseudomonadati > Pseudomonadota > Alphaproteobacteria > Rhodobacterales > Paracoccaceae > Paracoccus > Paracoccus sp. SY. Next base: position 198,399 of record NZ_NWMQ01000002.1, read on the forward strand.
CCAGCGTCGTCGCGATCACGCGCAGCCAGTAACGCGACCGCGCGCCGCCGCCGATGGCCATCATCCGGTCCAGCCGCGCGCCGGTTTCCCGCAAGGCCTGATGGCTGTCGCGCAGGCCGAAGGCCACGCCTTCCAGCACGGCGCGGGTCAGGTCGTCGCGCGTGGTCCCCGATCCAAGCCCCGTGAAGGCGCCCCGGATCACCGCGTCGTTGTGCGGCGTCCGTTCGCCCGACAGATAGGGCAGGAACCGCACCCCGCCCGGTGCCCGCAAATCATCACCCAAGGGCGCGGTCAGGTCGGCGGGCGAGGCCCCGGTAATCTGCGACAGCCAGTTGAGGCTGTCGGTCGCCGACAGCATCACCCCCATCTGATACCAGGTATCCGGCACCGCGTGGCAGAAGGTGTGCAGCGCGGTTTCCGGCGCGGGGTGATAGCCGTCCCGCGCCGCCACCAGCACGCCCGAGGTGCCCAGCGACACGAAGCCTTGGCCCTCGGCCATCGCGCCGATCCCGCAGGCGGCGGCGGCGTTGTCGCCCGCGCCGCCCGCCACCACCACCGGATGCGACAGGCCCCAGGCCTGCGCCAGATCGCCGCGCAACTGCCCGGCGGCGGCCGACCCTTCGACCAGCCGGGGCATCTGGTCGCGGCGCATGTGCCCGGCCGCCAGCAGCGCGTCCGACCAGTCGCGCGCCCCCATATCCAGCCAGGACGTGCCCGCCGCGTCCGACATGTCGGTGACGTGATCGCCGGTCAGATACAGGTTCAGGAAGGCTGCGGGCAGCAGGACGCGGGCGATGCGCGCGTGGTTTTCGGGTTCGTGTTCGCGCACCCATTCCAGCTTGGGCGCGGTGAAGCCGGGAAAGACGATGTTGCCCGACAGGTCGCGCAGGCCGGGGGTGGCGTCCAGGCGCGCGGCCTCGGCATGGCTGCGTGTGTCGTTCCACAGGATGCAGGGGCGGATCACCCGATCGTCGGCATCCAGCAGCGTGGCGCCATGCATGTGACCGGCCACGCCGATGCCGCGCAGGGCGGCAAATTCCGGGTGGCGGTCGCGCAGCTCCGCCACGGCGCCGTCCAGAGCCGCGATCCAGTGGGCCGGGTCCTGTTCGGACCAGCCGGAATGCGGATGGCTGACCGGATAATGCCGTTCCGTCGCGCCGATGGGCCTGCCGCCGCTGTCCACCAGCAAGGCGCGCAGGCCCGAAGTGCCAAGGTCGATCCCCAGAAAACTCATGCGTCCCCCCTCAGGCGCTTGTCGATTGATGATCCAGCAGCACATCCGCCATGCCGGACAGATCCGGCAGCACGGCCACTGCCCCGGCTTCCGCCAGGCGTCGGGCATGATCGTCGCGCATCCCCTCCAGATGCGTGCCGCCGGTAAAGCCCACCGCGCGCATCCCGGCCATGCGGGCGCCGACGATGCCGTGGGGCGAATCCTCCATCACCGCGCAGGCGGCGGGCGGGATGCCCAGCCGGCTTGCGGCCAGCAGGAACAGGTCGGGCGCGGGCTTGCCATGTTTGACCTGATCGGCGCTGAAGACGGCGGCGCCGAACCGTTCGGCCAGTCCCGCGACCTGCAGCGTGATCCCCAGCCTGCGGATCGAACTGCCCGTGGCGATCGCCACCATGATCCCGCGCGCCGCCAGATCGTCTAGCAGGGCGGGGATGCCGGGGATCACCCGCAATTCGGCAGGATAGCGCGCCAGCAGGCTTTCCTCGAAATCGCGGGCAAAGTCGGGCAGGTCGTCGCGGTCCAGGGCCTCGGCGATGTGGCTGACGATGGACTGGATCGACACGCCCAGGAATTTGCGGCGCAATTCGTCGGTGGTGGTGGGCAGCCCCTCGGCCGCCATCAGATCCGCCAGGGTTTGCAGCGACATGGGTTCGCTGTCCACAAGACAGCCGTCCATGTCGAAGATCACGGCGCGGATATTGGTCATGCAACCCCCCGTTGGCGATAACAGCCGATCCCTACACCGAACGGGCAAGGATGACAAACGGCCGGGCCTGCGCTAGCCATGGCCCATGATGATCCGAGAGCTTTACGTTTCCCCCGAGGCCGCAGCCGCCCTGCTGGCAGATTCCGCCCGGCTGCCTGCCTGGACGCTGGACGCGCAACAGGCGGGCGACCTGGCCCTGCTGATGAACGGGGCATATGCCCCCTTGCGCGGCTACATGACCCGGGCCGACCACGACGCTGTTCAGGGCGGCGCGGTGTCGCCCTGGCCGGTGCCGCTGGCCTTGCAGGTCGATGCGGATTTCGCGGCACGGGTGCAGCCCGGCGACGATATCGCCCTGCGCGACGAAGGGGGCGTGGTCGCGGTGATGTCCGTGACCGACGCTTGGGGCGATCCGGTCCTGCTGGGCGGCAGGGTCAAGGGCCTGCGCCGCCCTGCGACAGGGGGCATGACGCCGACCGGCCTGCGCGCCTTGATCGCCGACCGGGGCAAGGCCCGCGTGCTGGCGGTCCAGCCCGACCGTCCCGAACAACTCGCCCCCGCCTTGCGCGCTGCACGGGATCTGGACGCGCTGCTGCTGGTCCAGCCGCTGCCGGGCGTGGCACTCGATGCGCCCGACGACGCGATCCTGTCGCCCTTGCCCGTTGCGCCGCCGAAAGGTCCCCGCGCCGCGCTGTGGCAGGCCCTGGTGGCGCGCAACCACGGCGCCACGCATCTGATGCTGTTCGAGGCCGCCGCGAGGGAACTTTATCGCCCCCACGAAGTCAGCATCGGAGTGCGGATGGTCGAACCCGGGACAATGCCCTAGACCGTCCGGAAATTCCACGATCTGCAAGAAGGCGGCATCATGACCCCGACAAGTCCAGGCATTGCCGGCTACAACCCGTGGCTGGCAACGGTGCTGCTGTTGCTGGGCAACTTCATGAACCTGATCGACGTCAGCATCGTGAACGTCGCGCTGCCCTCGATCAGGGACAACCTGAACGCCACCGCGGCGCAGATCGAATGGGTCTCGGCGGCCTATGTGCTGGCCTTCGCGGCGGGGCTGCTGCCCTTCGGGCGCTTCGGCGACAAGTTCGGGCGCAAGCGGCTGTTCCTGTGGGGGGTGGCGCTGTTCACGCTGGCCTCGGCGCTGTGCGGGTTCGCGCTGTCCATGCCGATGCTGATCTGGTCGCGCGCCCTGCAAGGGATCGGCGGGGCCATGATGGTGCCGCAGGTGATGGCGATCATGCATGTGATGTTTCCGCCCGAACAGAAGGCCCGCGCGTTCGCGCTTGCCGGGGTGGTGGCAAGCCTGGGGGCCGTCACCGGGCCGCTGCTGGGCGGCGCGCTGATCATCGGCGACATCTGGGGGCTGGACTGGCGGCCGATCTTCCTGGTCAACCTGCCGGTGGGGATCTTCGTGATCGCGGCGGGGCTTCGCTGGATCCCCGCGCTGTCATCCGATTCCCGGATGCGGATCGACTGGATCGGCATCGCGATCTTTTCGCTGGCCGTGATCATGGTCGTCCTGCCGGTGATCGAGGGCGCGCTGCTGGGCTGGCCCTGGTGGTGCGTGGCGATGCTGGCGGCGGCGGTGCCGCTGGGGGCGCTGTTCGTCTGGCGCCAGGTCAGGCTTGCGCGCCGCGGCCGGGGGCAATTGCTGCCCGTGGCGCTGATGCGGAACGGCGGCTATCTGTCGGGGGTCGCGATGGTGATGCTGCATTTCTCGGCCATCCCCGGAATGTTCCTGGTGTTGGCGATCTATCTGCAAACCGGGTTCGGGCTGGATCCGCTGCATTCCGGCATGGCCACGGCGCCCTTTCCGCTGGGGATCATGCTGGGCAGCTATGTCACCGGGCGCTTCGGCACCAGGGCGATGTCCCGGCGCATGGCGGTCGGGGTGGCGATCATGCTGGCGGGGATGGCCTATCTGCGCCATCTGACCGGCCATCCGCCCCAGCCCTTCGGGGTGATGTCGCTGGCGGCGCCCCTGGCGATCTGCGGGCTGGGGATGGGGCTGACGATCTCTCCGCTGTTCCAGACGGTGCTGCAATCGGTGCCCGGCCGCGACGCGGGCGCGGGGTCCGGGGCGATGCAGGCCTTCCAGCAGGTCGGCGCGGCCATCGGCATCGCGGTCGTGTCCAGCCTGTTCTTCGTCCGGCTGAACGGGCAGGGGGGCGGCGACTATACCGGGGCGATGTCGCACGCTCTGATCTATCAGCTTGGCGTCTTCAGCGCGATCCTGGCGATCCTGGCCTGGCGCGGCATCCTGCGCGGCAGGGCGTGACCGCCCCGCCGCCAGACAAGGCGGTCAGTGGACGCTGACGGGCGTCAGTTCGTTCTGGCGCGCCAGCATGAAGGCCAGCGGGCGTTCCTTGACCAGGGCCAGCCGTTCGCCATCGGTGTCGTGGACGGCATACATCGTCTCGATCCCCGGCAGTTGCTGCTGGATTTCCTGGGGCAGGGTGCGGGTCTCGACCTGCCGGATATAGACGGTCTTTTCGGCGTCGATGCCGCCGAAATCGAATTTGGTATCCATGATGATCCCCTTACTTGCGGCTGATCGGAATGGTCTGGACGACCTGCTGGGGCTGCTGCCGGCGCAGGTCGATGTGCAAAAGCCCGTTCTCCATCTGGGCGCCCTCGACCTCGACCCCATCGGCCAAAACGAAGCTGCGCTGGAAGGCACGGGCGGCGATGCCCCGGTGCAGGAAGACGCGGTCCCCTTCGGGATCGGCCATCCGGCCGCGGATCACAAGCTGCCGGTCCTCGGTCGTGACCGACAGATCCTGTTCCGCGAAACCCGCGACGGCCAGCGTGATTCGGAACCCGTCCGGGGCGATGTGTTCGATGTTATAGGGCGGATAGCCTTCGGCGCCTTTCGCGGCCCGTTCGGCCAGTCGTTCAAGCTGGTCGAACCCCAGCAGATACGGATGCGCACCCAGCGAAATCTTGGTCATCGTCAGCCCTCTTTCCGTCAAGCGACTGGTTTGCGGACCCCTTTGGCGGCGATCCGCTTGCCATCAATATGTGGGCGCGCGACGGGCCATGCAAGGCCGGTCGGGACGGGATCGCACAGGCCCGCGCGATCCGGCGTCGGCGGCGGCACAAGGGATGCCATTGCGCGCAACCCCTTGTGAGGCAACGGGTCCAATCCTGGAAGGGCGGGCAAAAATGCAAGCCCGATCCACGCACTGCGAAGCATTCTGTTAACATGTGCCGTGCTACGGATTATAGTGACAAAGCGGTTTCACGCGTCAGCCAGGCCAAGCAAGATGAACATGCACCACGAGATGTCCCATGACGAAATCATCCGCGCCAAGCTGGCCGCGCTGCGCTGCGAACACCGCGACCTGGACGAGGCGATCGCGGCCCTGTCGGCGCAGCAACTGACATCCTCGCTGGCGCTTCAACGGCTGAAGAAGCAGAAGCTGATGCTCAAGGACCAGATCTCGCGCCTGGAAGACGAGATCACCCCCGACATCATCGCCTGATTGCGGCCTGCGCCCCTGCGCGCTAGGACGGGCGGGCAGATGCGGGGGACGACGAATGGACAAACCTGTGGGCATCATCATGGGCAGCCAGTCGGACTGGCCTACGATGAAGGAAGCCGCGACGATTCTGGATGAACTGGGCGTGGGATACGAGGCCCGGATCGTCAGCGCGCACCGTACCCCCGACCGGCTGTGGGACTATGGCAAGACGGCGGTGGAACGCGGGCTGCGCGTCATTATCGCGGGCGCGGGCGGCGCGGCGCACCTGCCGGGCATGATGGCGTCGAAGACCCGCGTGCCGGTGATCGGCGTGCCGGTCCAGACCAAGGCCCTGTCCGGGGTCGATTCGCTTTATTCCATCCTGCAGATGCCCAAGGGCTATCCGGTGGCGACCATGGCCATCGGGTCGGCGGGCGCGGCTAATGCGGGGTTGATGGCGGCGGGGATCCTCGCCCTGTCCGACCCCGACCTGGCGCAGCGCCTGGACGAATGGCGGCAGGCGCTGTCCGATTCCATCCCCAAGGAGCCGCGCGATGAGTGACGTCCAGACCATCGGCATCCTGGGCGGCGGGCAATTGGGCCGGATGCTGTCCGTCGCGGCCAGCCGCCTTGGCCTGCGCTGCCACATCTTCGAACCCGGTGCCGCCCCTGCGGGCGACGTCGCCTGGCGCGTGACCACCGCGCCCTATGAGGATGAGGCCGCCCTGCGCGCCTTCGCCGAAAGCGTCGATGTCATCACCTATGAATTCGAGAATGTGCCGACCACGACCCTGGATCTGCTGGAATCGATCCGTCCGATCCGGCCCAACCGCCGCGCCTTGGCGGTGTCCCAGGACCGGCTGACCGAGAAGACCTTCCTGAACGACATCGGCCTGGCGACCGCACCCTTCGCCGACGTCCCGGCCGAGACTGACCTTGACGCGGCCGTTGCGCGGATCGGCCGCCCCTCGATCCTCAAGACCCGCCGCATGGGCTATGACGGCAAGGGTCAGGTGCGGATCGGCGGCGGTCCCGCCGAATGGACCGGCGCGCCATCCGTGCTGGAAGGCTTTGTTGATTTCTCGGCCGAAATCAGCGTCATCATCGCGCGCGGCGCTGACGGGCAGGTCGCGGCCTTTGACCCTGGCCTGAATGTCCATGAAGGGGGCATCCTGCGCACCACCACCGTGCCCTGCGGATTGCCCGGCAAGATCACGACCGATGCGGTGCTGATCGCCGCCCGCATCGCCAATGCGCTTGATTATGTCGGCGTCATGGGGGTCGAGCTGTTCGTGACCCCCCAGGGCCTGATCGTGAACGAGATCGCGCCCCGCGTCCACAACTCGGGCCACTGGACCCAGGCCGGCTGCGCGGTCGATCAGTTCGAACAGCATGTCCGTGCGGTGGCGGGCCTGCCGCTGGGCGACGGCAAGCGCCATGCGGATGTGGTGATGGAAAACCTGATCGGCGACGACCTGGACCGCGTGCCCGACCTGCTGAAATCGCCGAAGACGCAGGTCCACCTTTACGGCAAGGGCACGCCGCGCCCGGGGCGCAAGATGGGGCACGTCAACCGGATCACCGGATGAAGCCGCTCCGGCTGGCGGTCCGCGCGGCGATCCTGCGCGACGACCGGCTGCTGCTGGTCAACGCCTATCCCGGCCAGCAGTCCGACCTGTGGTGCCTGCCCGGCGGCGGGGTCGAACCCGGCCAGTCGCTGCCCGAAAACCTGATCCGCGAAGTGGCCGAGGAAACCGGCCTTGCGATCACCGTCAGCGCCCCGATCCTGGTCAACGAATTCCACGACCCCGAACGCGGCTTCCATCAGGTCGAGATCATCTTCCGCGCCAGGCTGACCGGCAATGCCGGGATTGTCCTGGAAGATCCCGAAAAGGTGGTGAACCGCTTCACCTGGGCCACGCGCGCCGACCTTGCCCGCCTGCGCCACAAGCCCGGAATGCTGGCCCGCGCCGTTTGGGGCCAGCACGCTGCCTGGTACGACCCGCTGGAACGGATCGTCCGCTGAGCATCTTCTGTGCGCAAATATCCCACAGGGGGTGCGGGGGACGTGAAGTCCCCCGTTACTCCGCCGCCTCGTTCATCGCGGTTTCCGATCCCGACTTCATGCGGAACCCACGCTCAAGCTGGTCGAAGGGCGCCACCGGATAATCGCCCGAAAAGCAGGCGTCGCAATATTGCGGGCAGGCCTTGTTGCGGCCCTCGGCCTCGCCCACGGCGCGGTAAAGCCCGTCCAGCGACACGAAGGCCAGCGAATCGACGCCGATCCAGTCGCGCATCTCCTCGGGCGTCATGTTCGCGGCCAGCAGCTTGTCGCGGTCGGGCGTGTCCACGCCATAGAAGCAGGGCCATGCGGTCGGGGGCGAGGCGATGCGGAAATGCACCTCGGCCGCGCCCGCGTCCAGGATCATGTCCTTGATCTTGCGCGACGTGGTGCCGCGCACCACGCTGTCATCGACCAGAACCACCCGCTTGCCCGCGATCAGCGACCGGTTGACGTTCAGCTTCAACCGCACGCCCATGTTGCGGATCTGCTCGGTCGGCTCGATGAAGGTGCGGCCCATGTACTGGTTGCGGATGATCCCCAACCCGTAAGGGATGCCCGATTCCTGCGCAAAGCCGATGGCCGCGGGCGTGCCGCTGTCGGGCACCCCGCAGACCAGATCGGCCTCGATGGGCGCCTCGCGCGCCAGTTCCACGCCGATCTGGCGGCGGGTCTCATAGACCGAACGCCCGCCGATGATCGAATCGGGACGCGAGAAATAGACATGCTCGAAGATGCAGAACCGCCCCGTGGACGGCCCGAAGGGGCGGGACGTTTCGACCTCTCCGCGCGAGATCACGACCATTTCGCCCGGCTCGATCTCGCGGATGAACTCGGCCCCGATGATGTCCAGCGCGCAGGTTTCCGACGCCAGCACGAAGCCCTCGCCCACCTTGCCCATGACCAGCGGGCGCACGCCCAGGGGATCGCGCACGCCAATCAGCTTGGTCCGCGTCATGGCGATGACGGAAAACGCGCCCTCGACCCGGCGCAAGGCGTCCTTCATCCGTTCGGGGATGTTGCGCTGGATCGACCGCGCCATCAGGTGGATGATGCATTCGCTGTCGCTGGAGGACTGGAAGATCGAGCCGCGCTCGATCAACTCGCGGCGCAGGGCGGCGGCGTTGGTGATGTTGCCGTTATGGGCGATGGCGCAGCCGCCCATGTGGAATTCGCCGAAGAAGGGCTGCACGTCGCGGATCGCCGTCGCGGCCTTGGTGCCGGCGGTGGAATAGCGCACATGGCCGATGGCCAGCGGCCCCGGCAGGGTCCCCATCACGTCGGCCTTGGTGAAGTTGTCGCGGACATAGCCGAAGCGGTGGGCGCTGTTGAAGCCGCTTTCGGGGTCATGGGCGACGATGCCGCCCGCTTCCTGGCCGCGATGCTGCAGCGCGTGCAGGCCAAGGGCCACGAAGCTCGAGGCATCGGCGACGCCGATGACCCCGAAGATGCCGCATTCTTCATGGAGGCGGTCCGAATCGAACGGATGGGCCAGGAATGGTTGCATCGCGGCATCCTGAATGGCTTTGGGCTGTCCCGCCCCATGTAGTGCGGGTGCGACCCAAAGTCACGCCCCCGCAAGCCGACGGGGGCGGTTTTTCGTCACCAAACCGTCATGGCAGGGCAGGCATGCGCCCGGCGCATCAGTTGGCGGGCGGTGTTTCCTGCGCCGAGGGCGTTGCGGTCGCGGTGCAGCCCGCCACCATCTGTTCATAGCGGCTGACGATCCAGCCCGGCGCGTCGTCGGGGATCTGCTGGTTCATCTGGCCGCGCATCCGCTCGAACACCTGGGCGCTGCGGCTGTTTTCCACCACCGCGACCTGCTGGCTGGTCATCACGCGGTCATAGACGATGAAGGCGATCGCGACCAAAAGGATGCCGCGGGCCACGCCGAACAGGAAGCCCATGCCCTGATCCACCCCGCCAAGCGCCGAGCGTTGCACGACCGAGGAGAACAGCGGGGTGATGATGGAAAAGACTACAAGCGCCAGCGCGAAGACCACGGCAAAGCCCGCGATGGTCGCCAGTTCGCAGCTGTCGCCGAGAAAGCGGTCCAGGACCGGCAGTTGCGCGATCAGCGGGCGCATGGCGGCGGCGAAGATGAAGGCCAGCACCGCCGCGCCGATCCATCCCAGGATCGCCAGCGATTCGCGCACGAATCCGCGCGACCAGGCCAGGATGGCCGAAAGGATGATGACCGCAGCCACCACCGCGTCGATGATCGTGAATCCGTCCATGGTTCTTGCCCCTCGCGCCGGTTATGTTTTCAAGTCAAGCACTTCAGCCGGCGCCGAAGACCTCGCCCACGAATCTCGTCAGGTCGGCGATGCGGTTGATCCTCATGCCCCCTGCGCCCTCGACCTTCTGGCTGTCGGGCAAAATCGCCTGTGAAAAACCAAGTTTCTGCGCTTCTTTCAACCTGTTTTCCGCCTGCGCGACGGGACGGAGCGCGCCCGACAGGCTGATTTCGCCGAACAGCACCGCCTCGGGGGGCAGGGCGCTGTCCTCGCGCGCCGACAGAAGCGCGCCGGCGATCGCCAAGTCGGCGGCGGGTTCGTTGACGCGCATCCCGCCCGCCACGTTCAGGAACACGTCCAACCCCGCGAAGGGAATGCCGCAGCGCGCCTCGAGCACGGCCAGGATGGTGCTGACCCGGCCCGAGTCCAGGCCCACGACCGTCCGGCGCGGGGATGCCAGGGTGGATGGGGCGACAAGCGCCTGCACCTCGGTCAGAACGGGCCGCGTGCCCTCGATCCCGGCGAAGACGGCGCTGCCGGGCACCGGCTGGCCGCGTTCGGACAGAAACAGGGCCGAGGGGTTGGCGACCTCGGCCAGGCCGCTGCCGGTCATCTCGAAGACGCCGATCTCGTCCGCGGGGCCGAAGCGGTTCTTGACGGACCGAAGGATGCGGAACTGGTGGCCGCGCTCGCCCTCGAAATAGATGACGGTATCGACCATGTGTTCGACCACGCGGGGGCCCGCGATCTGGCCCTCCTTGGTGACATGGCCCACTAGGAAGATCGCCACGCCCTTGCGCTTGGCGAATGTCACCAGTTCATGCGCCGCCGCCCGCACCTGAGCCACGCTGCCCGGCGCAGCCTCGACCTGGTCGGACCAGAGCGTCTGGACGGAATCGATGATGGCAAGGTCGGGGCGTTCATTGTCCAGCGTGGTCAGGATGTCGCGCAGGTTGGTTTCCGCCCCCAGCCGCACCGGCGCATCCGCCAGGCCCAGCCGCTGCGCGCGCATCCTGACCTGGGCGCTTGCTTCCTCGCCGCTGATATAGACCGCGTTCGCACCGCGCCGGGCAAAGGCCGCGGCGCCTTGCAGCAGCAGCGTGGACTTGCCGATGCCGGGATCGCCGCCGACCAGGATCGCGCTGCCGGGCACAAGGCCGCCGCCCAGCACGCGGTCCAGTTCCTCCATCCCCGACAGGCTGCGCGGGGGCGGGGCCTCGGTCGTCATCAGGCTGGACAGGGAAACGGCGCGGCCCTTGTGGGCGCCAAGGCCCCGGCCCGGACCCTGGGACAGGGGCGCTTCCTCGACAATGGTGTTCCAGGCCCCGCAGGCATCGCAGCGCCCGGCCCATTTCTTGTGGGACGCACCGCAGGCGGTGCAGGTGAAAGCATTGGTGGATTTTGCCATGCCCCTCATGTGGCATCTGGGGGCTGCCGTCGCAATATGGGTATTTGAGCAACGAAGAAGCCCTCACGCCTTTGTCGGCTTGATCTTTGGGGGCGTCCCGGTCAGGTTCCCCGCGCAAAATCAAGGCGTCCCGATGGCCACACCCCGACCGTTTTCCCGATACGAATTCACCATCGCCTGGCGATACCTGCGCGCCCGCCGGGCCGAGGGCGGGGTCAGCGTGATGACCTGGATCAGCCTGATCGGCATCGCCCTGGGCGTCATGGCGCTGATCGCCACCCTGGCCGTGCGCGCGGGTTTCCGGGCCGAGTTCGTGGACACGATCCTGGGGGCCAATGCCCATACGACGGTCTACATGGCGCCGCAGCGCATCACCAACGAATTCACCGAGGATGTCTATGTCGTCCCCGGCCGGATCGCGGATTACGACGCCATGGCCGCGAAGCTGGCGCAGGTGCCGGGTGTCAAGCGGACGGCTCCCGTGGTTCGCGGCCAGGTCATGGCGACCGCCAACGACAGCTCGAACGTGGCCGAAGTGTTTGGCGTAACCCTCGATGATCTCAAGGCAATGCCGCGGATCGTGGATCCCCAGACCTCGGTCGGCAGCCTTGAGGATTTCGACCGCGGCATCGCCATCGGCTCGGGCATCGCGCGCGAACTGGCGGTGGGCCTGGGCGACCGGATCCGCCTGATCGCCCCCGAAGGCGCGCGCACGGCCATCGGCACCACGCCGCGCGTCAAGGCCTATGAGGTCACATACATCTTCAGCGCCGGGCGATACGACATCGACCGCACCCGCATCTACATGCCCATGGCCGAGGCGCAGTCATATTTCAACCGCGAGGGCGTCGCCGACGAGATCGAGGTCTTCGTCGCCGACCCCGAACGGGTGGACGACTGGACCCTGCCGCTGATTCAGGCGGCGGGCGATGGCGCGCAGGTCTGGAACTGGCGCGACTCCTCGGGGTCGTTCCTGGCCGCGCTCGACATGGAGGATGATGTGATGTTCGTCATCCTGTCGGTGCTGGTGCTGATCGCATCCATGAACATCACCAGCGGGTTGATCATGCTGGTCAAGAACAAGGGCCGCGACATCGGCATCCTGCGCACCATGGGCCTGACCGAGGGCGCGGTGCTGCGGGTCTTCTTTCTGTGCGGGGCCTTCACGGGCGTCATCGGCACCATCGCCGGGGTGGTCCTGGGCGTGCTTCTGGCGCTGAACGTGGACAATATCATGGCCGCGCTGAACGCCCTGACCGGCGGGGGCGCCTGGCAGCCCGAGGTGCGGGGCATTTATCGCCTGCCCGCCGAATTGCGTGCCTGGGACATCTTCCGCGCGGTGGCGCTGTCGCTGTTCCTGTCCTTCGTCGTTACGATCTTTCCCGCGCGCCGCGCCGCGCGCATGAACCCGGTCGAGGCCCTGCGCTATGAATGACGTGTTGCGGCTGGAAGGGGTCGGCAAGACCTATGGCAAGGACGGTCCCGCCCCGGTGCCGGTCCTGCGCGGCCTGGATCTGTCCGTCGCGCGCGGAGAGGTGGTGGCCCTGGTCGCGCCGTCGGGCGCGGGCAAATCGACGCTGCTGCATATCGCGGGGCTGCTGGACACGCCCGACGCGGGGCGCGTGATCCTCAACGGGCGTGACATGACCGGGCTGCCCGACAAGCCCCGGACCGAGGCGCGGCGGGCCGAGCTGGGCTTCGTCTACCAGTTCCACCACCTGCTGCCGGAATTCAGCGCGGCGGAAAACATCATCCTGCCGCAGCTTGCCAACGGCGTTCCCCAACGCGACGCCGCCGCCCGCGCCGCCGATCTTCTGGCACGCGTGGGCCTGTCGGCGCGCGCGGATCACCGCCCGGCGGCGCTGTCGGGGGGCGAACAGCAGCGGGTGGCCTTCTGCCGCGCCCTTGCCAATGCGCCCGCGCTGCTCTTGGCGGATGAACCCACCGGGAACCTCGACCCCGAGACTTCGGACCGGGTCTTCGACATGCTGATGGCGCTTGTCCGCGACACGGGCCTGTCGGCGCTGATCGCCACGCATAACCACGACCTGGCCCGGCGCATGGACCGGGTGATCCGTCTCAACCAGACGGTTGCGTGACCCGTGCCGCCGGGGCAAAGTCGGGAAAACGATGCGAAAGGGGCAGCGATGAAGGCAACATATGGGGCGGGTCTGGCCGGACTGGCGATGGCGGGCCTGATCGCCGCCTGCGCGCCGCAGGCATCCGACCGCGTGCAGGCGCGCAACGATTTCAATGCGCTTTGCGTCGATTGCCATGGCGCGGACGGTCGTGGCGGCGGCCCGGCGACCGAGGGGATGGTCCCCCATCCGGTCGATCTGACGCAGGTCGCGGCCAAGAATGGCGGCGTCTTCCCGCGCCTGCAGGTGATGGGCCATATCTATGGCTTCACGCCCGGCCGCAGCGAATCGCCGATGCCGCAATTCGGCGACCTGCTGGACGGGCCGACCATTCCCTATGACGCGGGCGACGGCAATCCGACGCCCACGCCCGTGCGCCTGGTCGCCTTGATGGAATATGTCGAGGCGATGCAGCGTTGAAGCTGGTGGCAGCCGCCGCCCTTGCGGCGACCCTGGCCCAACCCGCCACGGCCGACCCGTTCGGGGATTTCGGCACGGCGATGAAATACGGCCTGCCGCTTGCCGCCGCCGTCTGCGCCGCCCGCGACGACCGGCTGGAGGACTTCGCCCTTCGCGGCGCCTTGCAGGCGGCGGTGGTCCTGGGCCTCAAGACCTGGCTGGACGGTACCCCTGTATCGATCCGGCCCAATGGCGAGGGGAAGGGTTTTCCGTCCGGCCATTCCGCCGCGGCGGCCTTTGGCGCGGCGGATCTGGCGGGCAAGTGCTTTCCTGACGACCGCGCGGCGGGCATCGGCCTTTACGGCGCGGCGGGGCTGACGGCGGCAAGCCGGGTCCATGCGGTCGAACATACCGCGCAACAGGCCCTGACAGGCGCCCTCATCGGCTTTTCCTTCGGCGCCGCCGATTTCGGCATCGGGACCGAGGGCGCCAGCTTCAGCGTGGGGATGCGCTTCTAGCGCCCGCAGCGATCCAGCCAGGCATTGATCGCATCCAGCGACTCCGGCTCGTCCAGCCAGGGGACATGGGCGCGGCCCGGCACCGTGGCCATGATCGCGTCGGGGCGGCGGCGCAGCATCTCGGCCGCGACACCCTCCGACAGCAGGTCGGAATTGGCCCCCCGGATCAGCGCGACGGGCAGCCCCGCCGTTGCATCCCACAGCGGCCACAGGTCAGGGGACTCGCCCTCGAACGCCGCCAAGAAGGCCTCGCGCAGGGCAGGGTCATACTGGATGCGCAGCCCTTCCGGCGTTTCCTCGTAATGGCGCCGCGCATCCTCCAGCCAGCGGCCATCGGGGACATTGGCAAAGCCCGGCATGGCGGCAGGCAGCCGTTCCGCCAGCGCCGCATGCGTCCGCGCCGCCGGATTGCGGCCGACATAGTCGAAGATCCGCTCCAGCCCCGCGCGCTCGATCACCGGGCCGACATCGTTCAGGCACAGCCCCAGCAGCCGGTCACGCGCCACGGCGGCCAGCAGCATCCCGATCAGCCCGCCGCGAGACGTGCCCAGGATCGCGGCCCTGTCCACCCCTAGGTGATCCAGCAGCGCCAGCGCATCCTTGCCTTCCTGCGGAACGGTATAGGTGGCGGCGCCGGTGCGGTCGGACTGCCCCCGCCCGCGATAATCCATGCGGATCAGCCGCACGCCCGACAGATGCGGCGCGAGGTAATCGAAATCGCCCATGTTCCGCGTCAGCCCGGCCAGGCACAGGACCGGCAGCCCCTCGCCCTGGTCCGAATAGGCCAGCCGCGCCCCGTCATCCGCCGTGAAGAACATGCCGCCCATCTTCTGTGCCCAAATATCCCGGGGGTCGCCGGTCGGTGCGCCATCGGTTCGAGAACCGATCGGCGACGGGCTGGCCCCCGGCCTGTCCTCACAAATTCTCGCTCTGCGGCATTCCCAGGACGTGATAGCCGCCATCGACCAGCACGATTTCCCCGGTGGTGCAGGCGCCCCAGTCCGACAGCAGCCAGACCGCCGTGCCGCCGATCGCCTCCAGCGTGGCGTTTTTGCGCAGGGGGGCATTGGCCTCGGTATGGCGGAAGGTCTTGCGCGCCCCGCCGATGGCCGCGCCCGCCAGGGTCTTCATCGGGCCGGGGCTGATCGCGTTCACGCGGATACCGTCGGGGCCCAGGTCGTTCGCCAGATAGCGCACCGTCGATTCCAGCGCGGCCTTGGCAACCCCCATCACGTTGTAGAAGGGCGTCACCCGGTTCGACCCGCCATAGGTCAGCGTGATCAGCGACCCGCCCCCCGATTCACTGGCCGCCATCAGCGGATGGGCGCGCCGCGCCACCTCGATCAGGGAATAGCAGGAAATTTCCAGGCTGTGCTTGAAGTTCGCCCGGCTGGTGTTCACGAAGCGGCCGGTCAGTTCGTTCTTGCTGGAAAAGGCGATGGCATGGATCACGAAGTCCAGCTTGCCCCAGCGTTCGGTGATCGCCCCGAAGGCCGCGTCCAGCGATGCGTCGTCGGTCACGTCCACGTCCAGCAGGAAATCCGACCCGACCGATGCCGCCAGGGGCTGCACCCGCTTGCCGAAGGCCTCGCCCTGATAGGAAAAGGCCAGTTCCGCCCCCTGGTCCGACACCGCCTTCGCGATGCCCCAGGCGATGGAATGGTCGTTGGCGACCCCCATCACAAGCCCGCGCTTGCCTTGAAGAAGATCGCCCATGTACCGGCCCTACCTATTCCTGGTATTTCGACATCAGCAGGGTGGCGTTCGTTCCCCCGAACCCGAAGCTGTTCGACAGCACGGAATCAAGACCGGCATTGTCCACCCGGCTTGTCGCAATCTCGCTTGGCGAAAGGTCGGGGTCCAGAGTGGTCACGTTTGCAGAGGCTGCAATGAAGTCATTTTGCAACATCAGCAGGCTGTAGATCGCCTCGTGCACCCCGGTCGCGCCCAGCGAATGCCCGGTCAGCGACTTGGTCGAGCTGATCGGCGGCGTGTTGCCCTCGCCAAAGATGCGACGGACGGCCTTGACCTCGCCCACGTCGCCTACAGGGGTCGAGGTGCCGTGCGCGTTGATATAGCTGACCTTGCGCCCTTCGGGCAGGGTTGCCAGCGCCACGCGCATCGCCCGCTCGCCACCCTCGCCGGACGGAGCCACCATGTCGTATCCGTCGCTGGTCGCGCCATAGCCGGTGACTTCGGCATAGATCTTCGCGCCGCGCGCCAGGGCGTGGGACAGTTCCTCCAGCACGACCACGCCGCCGCCGCCCGCGATCACGAAGCCGTCGCGGGTCGCGTCATAGGCGCGCGAGGCGGTTTCGGGCGTGTCGTTGTATTTCGACGACATGGCGCCCATGGCGTCGAACAGGCAGGACAGCGTCCAGTCCAGTTCCTCGCCGCCGCCGGCGAAGACGATGTCCTGCTTGCCCATCTGGATCTGCTCGACCCCGTTGCCGATGCAATGCGCGGATGTCGCGCAGGCCGAGGTGATGGAATAGTTCACGCCCTTGATCTTGAAGGGCGTGGCCAGCGTGGCCGAATTGGTGGACGACATGCAGCGCGTCACCATGAACGGCCCCATGCGCTTGGGGCTGCCCTTTTCGATGACGGTCTGGTGCGCCAGGAAGAAGTTCGACGTGGACGGCCCGCCCGATCCCATGATCAGGCCGGTGCGCTCGTTCGAGACGTCGCTTTCCTCAAGCCCTGAATCCTTGATCGCCTGTTCCATGGCCAGGAAATTATAGGCCGCGCCCGGACCCATGAAGCGCAGGTTGCGCTTGTCGATATGGTCTTCCAGCACGATCTGCGGCATGCCGTGGACCTGGCTGCGGAAGCCGTGTTCGGCATATTCCGGGGCGAAGACGATGCCCGAACGGCCCGCCTTCAGGCTTTCGGTGACCTCGTCGGCGTTGTTGCCGATGGGCGATACGATGCCAAGGCCGGTGATGACGACGCGCCGCATGGGCCTTCTCCTTTGGTTGATGGGCCGCCGTCAGTTGGACGACAGCGCGACCTTCATGTCCTTGACCTGGTAGATGGTTTCGCCATCCGCCTCGACGCGGCCGTCGGCCACGCCCATGGTCAGGCGCCGCGTCTGCACGGCCTTGGTGAAATCGACGTGATAGCGCAGCAGCTTGCGGTCGGGGCGGACCATGCCGGTCAGCTTCACCTCGCCCACGCCCAGGGCATAGCCGCGCCCCTGCCAGCCGCGCCAGCCAAGATTGAAGCCGGTCAGCTGCCACAGCCCGTCCAGGCCCAGGCAGCCCGGCATGATCGGGTTGCCGGGGAAATGGCAGGCGAAGAACCACAGGTCGGGGGTGATGTCGAATTCGGCCACCACATGGCCCTTGCCATGTTCGCCGCCGTCTTCCGAAATCTCCGTGATGCGGTCCATCATCAGCATGGGCGGCTCGGGCAGCTGCGCATTGCCGGGGCCGAACAGCTCGCCCCGTGCGCAGGCCAGCAGGTCGCCCTTGTCGAAGCTGGTCTTGTCCATCGCCATGCGGTTTTTGCCTTTCCTGCGGGCCAGCGGCCAGCTTTTCTCAAAATCGACGCCCGTCTATCACTTGGGGCAGCGCGCGTGCAAGTCAATGCAGCGGCGGCTTGCATCCAGCAGGACGCCGGGCGACAAGCGGAGCCAAGCCGCCCAAGGAGGACAAGATGAGCCTGTATGTCGCCCTGCAGATGGACCCGATCGAACATGTCTCGATCACCGGGGACAGCACCTTCCGCATCGGGCTCGAGGCTCAGGCGCGCGGCCACAGGCTGTTCCAGTACACGGTGGACCAGCTGCGCTATGACGAGGGGCGGGTGATCGCCCGCGGCCGCCCCGTCACCCTGCGCCGCGAGGAAGGCAACCACGTCACCTTCGGCGAATGGGCCGAGGTGGACCTGTCCGATTTCGACGTGGTCTGGCTGCGCCAGGATCCGCCCTTCGACATGGCCTATGTCACCTCGACCCATCTGCTGGACCGGGTGCATCCGGGGACGCTGGTGGTGAACGATCCCTTCTGGGTCAGGAACTGCCCGGAAAAGCTGATGGTGCTGGATTTTCCCGACCTGACGCCGCCCACCATGATCGCCCGCGACCCCGCCGCCATCCGGGCCTTCCGCGACCGGCACGGCGACATCATCGTCAAGCCCCTCTACGGCAACGGCGGGGCAGGGGTCTTCCACCTGGACCCCGAGGACCGCAACCTGTCGGCCCTGCTGGAGCTTTTCGCGGGCATCAACCGCGAACCCATGATCGCGCAGAAATACATCCACGCCGTCAGCAAGGGCGACAAGCGCATCATCCTGGTCGATGGCGAACCCGTCGGCGCGATCAACCGCGTCCCCCAGACAGGCGAGGCCCGGTCGAACATGCATGTGGGCGGCCGCGCCGAGAAGATCGGCCTGACCGACCGCGAATACGAAATCTGCAAGCGCATCGGCCCCACCTTGCGCGAAAAGGGCCTGATCTTCACCGGCATCGACGTGATCGACGGCTGGCTGACCGAAATCAACGTGACCTCGCCCACCGGCATCCAGGAACTGGAACGCTTCGACGGGATCAACGCGGCCGAGGCGATCTGGCAGGCGATCGAACGGCGCCACGCCGCGCGCTGATCTTCATTCTGGCTGAAATATCCCGGGGGTGCGGGGGCTGGCCCCCGCCCTTCACCCCGCCTCGCGCACCCGTTCCTCGACCACCTCGAAGGGCACGCCCGGCTGATCCTTCGCCGCCCGGATCACCAGCGATGTCTTGACGCTGGCGACATTGGGCGCCGCCGTCAGCGACTGCGTCAGGAAACGCTGGAAGGTGGACAGGTCGGGCGAGACGCATTTCAGGATAAAGTCGATCTCTCCGTTCAGCATGTGGCATTCCCGGACCAGGGGCCAGCCCTGCACCAGGGCCTCGAAGGCCGACAGGTCGCGTTCGGACTGGCTGGCAAGGCGCACCATGGCAAAGACCTGCACCTCGAATCCCAATTCGCGGGCGTCGATGTCGGCGTGATATCCGCGGATGAAGCCGGTTTCCTCAAGCGCGCGGACGCGGCGCAGGCAGGGGGGCGCCGAGATGCCGACGCGGCGGGCCAGTTCGACATTGGTCATCCGGCCATCGGCCTGCAATTCGGCCAGGATCTTGCGGTCGATGTCGTCCAGTTTCGCGCCAGCCATGGAGGTCTTTCTTGATCGGGTCTTGAGCGTTTCCGGAAACTACAGCGCAGGCCGAATGCGCGCAACATTCTTTCGGCACGCGTCCCGCGTTGCGATTTCCGGTGGGAAGGACTACCTCATGCACAAACACCGGATGGGGCGCAAGATGACCGATAGCACGCATGTCAAACTTCTGATCATTGGCTCTGGCCCGGCGGGCTATACCGCCGCCGTCTATGCCGCGCGCGCCATGCTGAACCCGATGCTGATCCAGGGGATGCAGCCCGGCGGACAGCTGACCATCACCACCGAAGTGGAAAACTGGCCGGGCGAGACGGAAATCCAGGGCCCCGAGCTGATGGTCAAGATGGAGGAACATGCCCGCGCCATGGGCACCGAGATCGTGGTGGACATGGTGACGGCGCTGGACCTGCAGAAGCGTCCCTTCACCGCCACCTGCGACAGCGGGCGCGTGGTCACGGCGGATGCGGTGATCCTGGCGACCGGTGCGCAGGCCCGCTGGCTGGGCCTGCCGTCCGAGGAGAAGTTCAAGGGCTTCGGCGTTTCCGCCTGCGCGACCTGCGACGGCTTCTTCTATCGCAACCGCGAGGTCGTGGTGATCGGCGGCGGCAACACCGCGGTCGAGGAAGCGCTGTTCCTGACCAAGTTCGCCAGCAAGGTGACGCTGGTCCACCGTCGCGACAGCCTGCGGGCCGAAAAGATCTTGCAGCAGCGCCTGTTCAACCACCCGAAGGTCGAGGTGATCTGGAACCACGCCCTGACCGAAGTGCAGGGCGTGGATACGCCGCTGGGCGTGACGGGCGCGGTCCTGACCTCGACCGTGGACGGCAGCACGCGCACGGTTCCGGCGGACGGCGTTTTCGTGGCGATCGGCCATGCGCCCGCCAACGAACTGGTCAAGGACCAGCTTGAACTGCACAACGGCGGCTATGTGAAGGTCGAACCGGGCAGCACCCGCACCTCGATCCCCGGCGTCTTCGCGGCGGGCGACCTGACCGACCACGTCTATCGCCAGGCGGTCACAAGCGCGGGCATGGGCTGCATGGCGGCGCTGGATGCGGAAAACTGGCTGGCCGAACATGACGACGCGGGCCAGCCCGACCCCGACCATGCTTGGCGGGAAGACGAAATGGCCGAATGAACGCAAAAAGGGGCGCGGTGATCCGCGCCCCTTCTTCCTGAAAGCCGTTCTTCCTGAAAGCTTGTCTTATTGCGACAGCGTGAACGGCTCGGTCATCTGATCGACATTGTCGGCCGTCACCAGGATGCAGTCGAACAACTGCTTTTCGGTATCCACGCCGGTCGAGCCGTTCTTGATGAAGTTGTCGGCCTGGCGGACGGCTTCCTCGGCGAAGACGGCGACAGGTTGCAGGACGGTGTATTGCAGCTCGCCCGCCTTCACGGCCTCGACCGCGTCTGGCGATCCGTCGAAGCCGCCGACCTTGACCTGTTCCAGCTTGCCGGCTTCCTTCAGGGCGGCGATGGCGCCAAGCGCCATTTCATCGTTGCCCGAGATCACGCCGACGATGTCGGGATTGGCCTGCAGCAGCGACTGCATCTTCTGATAGCCCTGGGTGCGGTCCCAGTTGGCGACTTCCTGGCCGACCTTCACCAGGTCGGGATACTGGGTCAGCACGGTCTCGAAGCCGTTGGACCGGGTCTGGGCGTTGTTGTCGGACGGCGCGCCGAACAGTTCGACATAGTTGCCGGCATCGCCCACGGCCTCGACCCAGGCCTGCGCGCCAAGGGCTGCGCCCTGGGCGTTGTTCGACACCAGCTGCGCCTTGGCCAAGCCTTCCTGGTTGATCTCGGCATTGACCAGGAAGACGGGGATGCCCGCGTCCACGGCCTTCTGCACCGCGCCCACGGAACCGTCGGCATTGGCCGGGTCAAGGATCAGCGCGACCGACTTGTTGGTGATCGCGGTATCGACCAGGGTGCTTTCGGTGTTGGTGTCGCCCCGGTGCGCGGCGACGTTGGCGGTATAGCCCAGTTCCTCGGCGGTCTTCTTGGCGACCTCGCCTTCCGTGAACCAATAGGGGTTCGCGGGGTCGTTGACGATGATGGTGATCAGCCCCTCGGCCGAGGCGGCGCCTGCCATCATCGGCATGGCGACGGCAGCGGCAAGCAGCGCGCGGCGGGTCATGGTGAACATACTCTCTCTCCCTCTGGGTTGGTAAAACTGCCGCCTGCGGCAGGGTTGCCGCCCGGACCCTTTCGGCCCGGACGGGAAGGCTTGGCCGGTCAGGACTTGCGCCCGCCGCGCCCATATTGGATCGAGTTCATCAGCACGGCCAGCACGATCACCGCGCCGGTGAAGACCGTCTGCCAGTATGAACTGACGCCGATGATCACCAGGCCCGCCGACAGGAAGCCGATCACGAAGGCGCCCAGCATCGTGCCGCGCACGCCGCCGCGCCCGCCGGTCAGCGCCGCGCCCCCGATCACCACCGCCGCGATGGCCGTCAGTTCATAGGTGGTCCCCGCCGTTGGCCCCGCCGAGGTCAGCTGCGACGCCAGCACAAGCCCCGCCACCGCAGACAGCGCCCCCGAGATGGTATAGACCGTGATCTTGACCAGCCGCACCGGCACGCCCGACAGTTCGGCGGCCCGTTCGTTCCCGCCCGAGGCATAAAGCCACCGGCCGAAGGCCGACCGCGACAGCATCAGCCCCGCCAGCACCGCCACCACGGCCAGCACGATCACGCTGATGGGGATCCCCCACAGCCGGTTGAAGCCCAGCCAGTTGAAGCCGGTATTGCCCAGGGCTTCCTGGCCGCGCAGGTTGTTGTAGGTCAGCCCGTTCGTCATCAGAAGCGCGACCCCGCGCGCCACATACATCACGCCCAGGGTGGCGACGAAGGGCGGCACCTTGAAGAAGGCAACCAGCACGCCGTTCAGCGCCCCAACGGCCGCGCCGATGGCGATGGTCAGCACGACCACCGCCCAGACCGGCGGATAAAGGATCACCCCTGCCCATTCCAGCGTGACGCCCTGCATCATCGCGCCCGCGCAGACCCCGCAGAGCGCCAGGATGGACCCGACCGACAGGTCGATCCCGCCGTTCAGGATCACCAGCAGCATGCCCACCGACAGGATGCCATAGATCGCCACCTGCGACGACATGATCAGGAAGTTCGACACCGTGAAATAGTTCGGCGACAGGAAGGAAAAGACCGCGATGATCGCGATCAGGGCGAAAAAGGCGCGGCCTTCCAGCAGCAGGCGGCCGATGCTGAAGCCGTCCTGTTTGGGCGCGGTGGTGGTGGCAGACATAGGTTTTCCTCGCTCAACGGCCCATCAGGCAGCCACGGACTCGCCCGAGGCGGCCATGATCTTTTCCTTGGAAACGGTGGAATCGAATTCGGCCGAGATCCGGCCCTTGTGCATGACGATGATCCGATGCGCGATGGACAGGCATTCGCTGACCTCGGATGTGGAATAGATGACGGCAAGGCCCCGGCGCGCGCCTTCGGCCAGCAGGCGGAAGACCTCGGCCTTGGCGCCGATGTCGATGCCGCGCGAAGGTTCGTCCAGCATGATGACCTTGGGGTTGGTGGCCAGCATCTTGCCGATCACGACCTTCTGCTGGTTGCCCCCCGACAGCGATCCGATGGGCGCGCCCCCGCCGGACGTCTTGACCGTGACGCTGCGGATGCTGTCGTCGATCAGCCTGCGTTCCGTGCGGCTGCTGGTGAACAGCCCCCGCGTGAAGTTGCGGATGGATGCCAGCGACAGGTTCTGGCCCACGCTCATGGTCTGGACCAGGCCGTCGCGCTGGCGATCCTCGGGGACCAGGGCCAAGCCGCGGGCGATGCGTTCGCCGATGGGCAGGTGAGAAATCTCCTGCCCTTCCAGCACGATCTCTCCGCCGCTGGCGCGCAGCCGTCCCGCGCAGGTTTCCAGCAGTTCGGTGCGCCCCGCGCCCATCAGGCCATAGATGCAGACGATCTCGCCCGCCTTCACGTCCAGCGACAGGTTGCGCACCAGATCCTGCCCGGTCTGGTCGGGCACCGACAGGTTGCGGATCGACAGGGCGACCTGGCCCCTGGCGCTGTCGGGCGGGCTGCCCAGGTCGTAATTCTCGCCCACCATGTTGCGGACGATCCATTCCAGGTCGATGTCCGCGCGGGGCGCATAGGCCGTCATGGTCCCGTCGCGCAGCACCACGGCATGGTCGGTGATCGTCAGCGCTTCTTCCAGGTGGTGAGAGATATAGACGATGCTGACGCCGCGTGCGGTCAGGTCGCGGATGACCTTGAACAGCACCTCGACCTCTGATGCCGAAAGCGCACTGGTGGGTTCGTCCATGATCAGGATGCGGCTGTCCACCGACAGGGCGCGGGCGATTTCCACGATCTGCTGCTGGCCCAGGCGCAGTTCCTCGACCGGGGTCAGGGGGTCGATCTCCTCCTCCAGTTCCTCCATCAACCGGCGGACCTGGCGTTCCTCCTCGGCGAAATCGACGCCCATGGGGCCGCGCAGCTCGCGGCCCATGAAGATGTTGTCGCGGACCGACAGGTTCGGGGCCAGCGACAGTTCCTGGTGGATGATGGAAATGCCCCGGTCGCGGGCCTCGTTCGCGTTGGCGAAGCTGACCGGCTGGCCGTCCAGGATGATCTGCCCGGTGGTGGGCTGGATCACGCCCGACAGGATCTTCATCAGCGTGGACTTGCCTGCGCCGTTCTCGCCGAACAGGGTGGTGACCTGGCCGCGATGGATGTCGAAGTTCACGCCCTTCAGCGCATGGACGTTGCCATACGACTTGGCGACGTTGCGCGCGGCCAGGACCACTTCGCGGGCGTCGGGATCGCCTTGGGTCTGCCGGGTCATTGAACCGCGACCTCGACCGGGGTGATCATCCAGTTCTTGGGGTTGATCAGGCGGAAGGCGCCGGTGACGGTGACGGACTTGCCGGTCAGGCTGGCGGTGTCGATGCCGTCCAGCACGGCGGCCTTCATGGCGCGGTTGATGCCCGATCCGGCGTCCTGGTATTCGATCTGGTTCTTGAAGTCGCCAAAGGCGATGTCGCCCGGCGCGTCGCGCAGGTCGGTGCCGTTGATCGCGGGGCCGGTCTGGACGCGGACGGTGATGTCTTCGGGCACGCCCTCGACCGTCAGAGGATAGACGCCCGAGCGCGCCTCGCCCGCGACGCCGGTCAGGGTCACGAACATGATCGCCCCGGTGGACGATGCCGTGCCGTATTTCTGCGCCGCCGCGTCCTTGTCGGCCAGCACCTCGGGCGCCAGCGTCGCGGCATCCACGGCCTTTTCCTTCACGAAGGCCTGGATGCGCGGGAATTCCTGCTGCCCATAGCTGTCGGGCGAAAAGGCCTGGACGCGGACATCGGCCTCGGACCCGATGGGGACGACGGTGGTGTCAAGCGCGATCGCGCCCGCCAGGACGACGATGGCCGCCACCCCCAGCAGCATCCCGCGCCGCGACGGGGCAGGGGCCTTGGGGGCGGGTTGATGGGAGGTGGTGCTGTGGGTCATGGCTGAAGGCCCCGGATGTCCTGGAGGGAGTGGCGGAAGGCTGCGGAACAGGCGCCGCAGGGTAAAATTCCCCACCGGCTGCGCGCCGTCATCGCCTGTGTTCTGGGCATGTCATCCCCCCTTGTAACCTTTGTCGCGGACCTGCGTTGATTGGCCGCAAGGCCCGGCAGGCGGCCCGCCTCCTCTGACGGAACCTGTCCTTGATCCCGACCTTAGCTGAAATTATTTACGGTGTCTGCAAAAAAATGCATTCACGATGCTTGTCCTTTCGTGTATGGATCCGGGAACGGGGCGCGGTCCTGCCATGGACCCGCGCAGGAGGATTTGGAATGACTGCCGCGAAACTGGGCCTGACGCGCAAGGGACTGATCCATGCCCGGCCGTGACATCCTGATCGGCATCGACGCGGGCACCTCGGTCATCAAGGCGGTGGCCTTCGACCTGTCGGGCGGGCAGATCGCGGCGGCATCCGTGCCCAACCGCTATCATTCGGGCGCCGACGGATCGGCCACGCAACCGCTGCGCCAGACCTGGGACGACTGCGCGGCGGCGCTGTGCGGATTGGGCGCCAAGGTCGAAGGCCTGGCCGCGCGCACGGCGGCGCTGTCGGTGACGGCGCAGGGCGACGGGACTTGGCTGGTCGGGAAGGGCGGGCCGGTGGGGGATGCCTGGCTGTGGCTGGACGCCCGCGCCGCGCCGACCGTGGCGCGCCTTGCCGCCGGCCCCGCCAACCGCGCCCGGTTCGAGGCGACGGGCACCGGCCTGAACACCTGCCAGCAGGGCAGCCAGATGGCGCATATGGACGCCCACGCGCCCGCCCTGCTGGACGGGGCCGAGGTCGCGCTGCATTGCAAGGACTGGCTTTACCTGAACCTGACGGGTGTGCGGGCGACCGATCCGTCGGAAGCCAGCTTCACCTTCGGCAATTTCCGCAGCCGCCAGTATGACGACGCGGTGATCGACGCGCTTGGGCTGAGCCATCGCCGCGCCCTGCTGCCGCCGATCATCGACGGAACCCAGGTCACGCATCCGCTGACGGACGATGCCGCGCGCCAGACGGGGCTTTTGGCGGGCACGCCGGTCGCCCTGGGCTATGTGGACATGGTGATGACCGCGCTTGGCGCGGGCGTCTATGGCGGCGCGGCGGGCGACGTGGCCTGTTCCACGGTGGGATCGACCGGCGTCCACCTGCGCGCGGTCCGCGCAGGCGACGTGCATCTGAACGACGAGGGCACGGGCTATGTCATTTGCCTGCCCATCCCCGGCATCGTCACGCAGGTCCAGACCAACATGGCGGCGACGCTGAACCTGGACTGGGTGCTGGGCATCGCGGCGGGCATCATGTCCGACATGGGCCAGTCCGTGACCCATCGCGACCTGGTCGCGCATATCGAGGGGTGGCTGGCGCAGTCCGCCCCCGGCCAGATCGTCTATCAACCCTATATCTCGGATGCCGGGGAACGCGGGCCCTTCGTCAATGCCGACGCGCGGGCGGGCTTTGTCGGCTTGTCGGCGGGCCACCGTTATCCCGACCTGATCCGCGCCGTGGCCGAGGGCTTGGGCATGGCCATGCGCGACTGCTATGCCGCCATGGGGCCGCTGCCGTCCGAACTGCGCCTGACGGGCGGAGCGGCGCGGTCGCGGGGCCTGCGCGCCATCCTGTCGGCATCGCTGAACGCCCCCGTCCGTGTGTCCGACCGCGACGAGGCGGGCGCGGCGGGGGCCGCGATGATGGCCGCCGTCGCCATCGGCGCCTATCCCGACATGGAAAGCTGCATCGCCGAATGGGTCACGCCCCTGCTGGGCCGGCCCGAAGAACCCGATCCCGCGCTTGTCGCGGCCTATGACGCGCTGTTCCCGGCCTTCACCGCCTCGCGCCGGGCCCTGGTGCCCGCATGGGACGCGCTTGCCGCCGCCCGATCCCTGAAAGGACAATCCCTATGACCCCTGACACCGACATGATCGACCTTTTCGTCATCGGCGGCGGCATCAACGGCGCGGGCGTCGCGCGCGACGCCGCCGGACGGGGGCTGAAGGTCGTGCTGTGCGAAAAGGACGATCTGGCCCAAGGCACCTCGTCCCGGTCGGGCAAGCTGGTCCATGGGGGCCTGCGCTATTTGGAATACTACGAGTTCCGCCTGGTCCGCGAGGCCCTGATCGAGCGGGAGGTGCTGCTGAACGCGGCCCCGCATATCATCTGGCCGATGCGCTTCGTGCTGCCCCATTCACCCGAGGATCGCCCCGCCTGGCTGGTCCGCCTGGGCCTGTTCCTTTACGACCACCTGGGCGGGCGCAAGAAGCTGCCCGGCACCCGCACGCTGGATCTGCGCCGCGATCCCGAAGGCGCGCCCTTGCTGGACCAGTATCACAAGGGGTTCGAATACAGCGACTGCTGGGTGGACGATGCGCGCCTGGTGATCCTGAACGCCGTCGGCGCGGCCGAAAAGGGGGCCGAGGTCCTGACCCGCAGCCCCTGCATTTCCGCCCGGCGCGAGAACGGCGCCTGGACCGTCCAGACCCGCAACGAGGTCACGGGAGAGATCCGCAGCTTCCGCGCCCGCTGCATCGTCAACTGCGCGGGCCCCTGGGTCAGCGACATCATCAGCAACGTCGCGGGCGCGAATTCCGCCCGCAAGGTCCGGCTGGTCAAGGGCAGCCATATCATCGTGCCGAAATGGTGGTCCGGCCAGCAGGCCTATCTGGTCCAGAACCACGACAAGCGGGTGATCTTCGTGAACCCCTATGAAGGCGACAAGGCGCTGATCGGCACCACCGATGTCGCCTATGAGGGCCGGGCCGAGGATGTGGCCGTGGGTCAGGACGAGATCGACTATCTGCTGGCCGCCGTGAACCGCTATTTCAAGGAAAAGCTGCGTCCCTCGGACGTGCTGCACGCGTTTTCGGGGGTGCGCCCGCTGTTCGACGACGGCAAGGGCAATCCTTCGGCCGTGACGCGCGATTACGTCTTCGACCTGGATACGACCGGCGGCGCGCCGCTTCTGAACATCTTCGGCGGCAAGATCACCACCTTCCGCGAGCTGGCCGAACGCGGGATGCACAAGCTGAAGGGCATCTTCCCGGGCATGGGTCCGGACTGGACCGAAACCGCCCCTCTGCCGGGCGGCGAGATCGCCAACGCCGATTTCGAATCCTTCCTGAACCTGCAGCGCGAACTGCATCCCTGGATGCCGCGCCCGCTGATCGTCCATTACGCCCGCCTTTACGGCGCGCGGATCAGGGATGTCGCGGCGGGGGCGATGAACATGGCGGACCTTGGCCGCCACTTCGGCGGCAATCTTTATGAAGCCGAGGTCCGCTATCTGGTCGCCCGCGAATGGGCGCAAACGCCCGAGGACATCCTGATGCGCCGCACCAAGCATTACCTGCACCTGACCCCCGCCGAACAGCAGGCCTTCGCGGACTGGTTCAACGGCTCTGACCTGGCGCGGGCGGCGTGACCGCCATGGCCCTGACGCTGTCGCTGAACACCAACCCGCTGGTCAACCGCTTTGCCGATCCCGACGACCTGATCGACACAGTGGCGCGCGATCTGCGGATCCGCGACCTGCAACTGACGCATGAGTTCATCAAC
The DNA here is from genome assembly GCF_002901215.1 of Paracoccus sp. SY. NCBI lineage: Bacteria > Pseudomonadati > Pseudomonadota > Alphaproteobacteria > Rhodobacterales > Paracoccaceae > Paracoccus > Paracoccus sp. SY. Next base: position 226,818 of record NZ_NWMQ01000002.1, read on the forward strand.
CCGTCCTGGCCCGCCCCGGTGATCCGCCGCCTGACGCGCCAGATGGGCGCGGCCCTGGACCGGACCGGCGTGCGCGTGACCAGCGGGATGACCGGGCCTTACGGGCGGCTGAACCATTTCGGCCACCCGGACCCCGACGTGCGGCGGTATTATGTGGACTGGTTCAAGACCTTCGCCGACATCATCGGCGACCTGGGCGGCACATCGGTCGGCACGCAATTCGCGATCTTCACCTATCGCGATTATGACGACCCGCAGCGGCGCGAGGATCTGATCCAGACCGCCATCGACGCCTGGGCCGAGGTCGCGGACCATGCCAAGGCCGCCGGCCTGTCCTATGTCTTCTGGGAACCGATGAGCGTGGGGCGCGAGTTCGGCGAAACTATCCAAGCCTGCATGGACCTGCAGGACCGGCTGACGGCGGCGGGCATGGCGGTGCCCATGTGGATGATGGCCGACATCGACCACGGCGACGTGACCAGCCCGAACCCGGATGACACCGATCCCTATGCCTGGGCGCGCGCGGTGCCCAAGGTGTCGCCCATCATCCACATCAAGCAGTCGATGATGGACAAGTCGGGCCACCGTCCCTTTACCGCCGAATACAATGCCAAGGGCCGCGTCCAGCCGGAACCGCTGCTGGAGGCCCTGGCCCAGGGCGGCGCCGTGGAAAACGAGATCTGCCTGGAACTGTCCTTCAAGGAACGCGAACCGAACGACCGCCAGGTGATCGCCCATATCGCCGAAAGCGTGGCCTTCTGGGCGCCGCATATCGACAGCGGCGCCGGGGATCTGCGGATCTGATGGCCGCGCCCTTCGCCTTTGCCACGGCGACCGAGATCCTGTTCGGCAGGGGGCAGGCGGATGGCGTCGCCGCGCGGGTGGCGGGGCTTGGGCAACGGGTGCTGCTGGTCCACGGACGCAGCGCCGACCGTGCCGCCTGGCTGGCGGATGCGCTGACGGGGCAGGGATGCGAGGTCACGGCTTTCGCCGTGCCGCGCGAACCCGACACCGATCTGGTGGCCCAGGGCATCCGCGCCGCACAGGGCGCGCAGGTCGTGGTGGCCCTGGGCGGGGGCGCGGTGATCGACGCGGGAAAAGCCATCGCCGCCCTTGTCCCCGCCACGCGCCCGATGCTGGACTACCTTGAGGTCGTGGGTCGGGGCCTGCCCCTGGACCATCCGCCCTTGCCCTTTGTCGCCATCCCCACCACCGCAGGCACGGGGGCCGAGGTCACGCGCAACGCCGTGATCGGCGTGCCGGAACACCGCCGCAAGGTCAGCCTGCGCGACGCGCGGATGCTGCCGCGACTGGCGATCGTGGACCCCGCGCTGACCGATGGCTGCCCGCGCCCTGTGACGCTGGCCTCGGGCCTGGATGCCATCACCCAGGTGATCGAGCCTTTCGTCTGCACCCGCGCCAATGCCTTGACCGACGCCCTGTGCCGCGACGCGATCCCGCGCGGGCTTGCCGCGATCCGGCGGCTGATGGAGGCCGAGGATGCCGAGGCGCGGGACGAGATGGCCTGGGTCAGCCTTTGCGGGGGCCTGGCGCTTGCCAATGCCGGGCTTGGCGCGGTCCACGGGCTTGCCGGGCCGTTGGGCGGGCTGACCGGCGCGCCGCATGGCGCGATCTGCGGCGCGCTGCTGCCCCCTGTGCTGATGATGAACCGCCATGCCGCGACCGATCCGGGCGCCATTGAGCGCCTGGATCAGGTCGCCCGCTGGATCGGCGCAGCCTTCGACACGCCCTTCGCCTCGATGCCCGAGGCGGTGCGGGCGCTTGCCGACTGGTCGCATCGTGCGGGCCTTCCCGCGCTGACCGCGCTTGGCATCGGCCCCGAGGCGCAGGCCGCCGCTGCCCAGGCCGCGGCGGCGTCATCCTCGATGAAGGCCAACCCGGTGGCGCTGAGCGAAAACCAGCTTCGCCGCATCATGGAGGAGGCGGGCTGATGGCGCGACAGGGGGGGATCGACCCGGAACGAAGCCTCGCCACCCGCGCGGCTTGGCTGCATTACGCGGGCGGGCTGACCCAGGCGGCGGTCGCCAAGCGGCTGGGCGTCACCGGGGTCAAGGCGCATCGCCTGATCGCCCGCGCCGTGGCCGATGGCGTGGTCAAGGTCAGCATCGACGGCGAGATCGTGGAATGCGCCATGCTGGAGGACCGGCTTTGCGCGCTTTATGGCCTGGCCTTCTGCGAGGTCGCCCCCGAACTGGGCGAGGAAGGGATGCCCCTGCGCGCCCTGGGCCTGGCCGGGGCCAGCTTCCTGCGCCGCGAAATCGAGCGCGGCGAACACGGGACCATCGGCCTGGGCCATGGGCGAACGCTTGCGGCGGCGGTACAGGAACTGCCGCGGTTTGATGCCAACGGCACATGCTTCGTGTCGCTGCTGGGCGGGCTGACGCGGCATTATTCCGCCAACCGCCACGACGTGATGCACCGGCTGGCCGAACGCACGGGTGCGCAGGCCTATGTCCTGCCGGTGCCCTTCTTCGCCAATTCCGAATCCGACCGCGCGGTGCTGCTGAACCAGCCGGGCGTGCGCGACATCTTCGACCTGGCCAATGGCGCGGATCTGAAATTCGTGGGCATGGGCACGGTCGATCCCGGCGCGCAGCTTGTGGCATCGGGCATGATCGAGCCGCGAGAGATCGACGAAATCCGCGCAGCGGGCGGCGTGGGCGAGATGATGGGCCATTTCTTCGACGCCGGGGGTCGGGTGCTGGAAACCACGCTGTCCGCGCGCACGCTGTCGGCATCGCTGGATGAACCGGGGGAAAGCCGGGTCGTGGTGATCGCGGGCGGGGAGGACAAGGTCCAGGCGATCCGCGCCGCGCTGCGCAGCGGACGCCTGCGCGGGCTGATCACGGACGAGGCGACGGCGCAGGCCTTGGCGGATCAATAGAAAAAGGTGCGTGCAAAGCACGCACCCTACGGTTTGCGGGCAGGGTGCGTGCTTGAACGCACCGTTGCGCTTACTTCGCCGTCACTGCCTTGGCGCGGGCAACGATGGCGTCCGCCGTGATCCCGAACTCCTGATACAGCCGGTCGATGGGGGCGGATGCGCCAAAGCCGGTCATGCCGATCACGTCGTCCTCGGACGCGACATAGCGCGTCCAGCCGAACTTGCCCGCGGCTTCGACCGCGATGCGCGGCGCGTCGCCCAGGGTCGCCTTGCGGTAATCCTCGGGCTGGGCGTCGAACAACTCCCAGGACGGCATCGACACGACGGCGACGTTCAGCCCGCCCTCGTGCAGCGCCTCGGCGGCCTGGACGGCAAGCTGCACCTCGGTCCCCGTCGCGATCAGGGTCACGTCGCGGCCTTCCCCGAACTGGCGGAGGACATAGGCGCCCTTGGCGGTCAGGTTCTCGTCCCCGGCATCAAGGCGCAGTTGCGGCACGTCCTGGCGCGACAGGGCCAGAAGCGAGGGCACGTTGCGGTTGCGGATCGCAATGTCCCAGGCTTCCAGCGTTTCCACCGTGTCGGCAGGGCGCAGGACCGTCAGGTTCGGGATCGCGCGCAGGGATGCCAGATGTTCGATCGGCTGGTGGGTCGGGCCATCCTCGCCCAACCCGATGCTGTCATGGGTCATCACATAGATCGTGCCGACCCCCATCAGCGCCGACAGGCGGATCGCGTTGCGGGCATAGTCGGAAAACACCAGGAACGTCCCGCCATAGGCGATGAAGCCGCCATGCAGGTTGATCCCGTTCATCGCGGCGGCCATGCCGAATTCGCGCACGCCATAGCCGATATAGCGGCCGGGCGCCTGGCGGGTGTATTGGCTGTCCACCGCCTTGACGCGGGTCAGGTTCGATCCGGTCAGGTCGGCGGACCCGCCGATCATTTCCGGCAGGGCGGCGGTCAGGGGTTCCAGCGCCATCTGGCTGGCCTTGCGGGTTGCGGCCTTCTTGGGTTCCGCGAACAGCGCGTCGCGGGCGGCCTTGACGGCGGCGTCATAGCCCTCGGGCAATTCGCCCGACAGGCGGCGGTTGAACTCGTCGCGGACCTCGGCGGACTTGCCGGCCAGGCGGGCTTCCCAGGCCTCGCGGTCGGTGGCGCCGCGGGTGCCGATCCTGCGCCATTCGGACAGCAGGTCCTCGGGGATGACGAAGGGATCATGCGCCCAGCCGATCGCCTCGCGGGTCAGCGCGGCCTCGTCGCGGCCCAGGGGCGAGCCGTGGACCGAATAGGTGCCCGCCTTGTTGGGCGAGCCGAAGCCGATCACCGTCTTCATCGCGATCAGGGACGGCTTGCCCGTTTCCGCCTTGGCCGCCGTGATCGCCGCATCAAGGGCCTTGCCGTCATGGCCGTCGCATTTCTGGACATGCCAGCCGCAGGCCTGGAACCGCGCCGCGACATCTTCCGAAAAGCTGATCGAGGTCGGGCCGTCGATGGTGATGTCGTTGTCGTCGTAAAGCACGATCATCTTGCCCAGGCCCAGGTGGCCCGCAAGGCTGATGGCTTCCTGCCCGATGCCTTCCTGCAGGCAGCCGTCGCCCACGAAGACATAGGTGTGATGATCGACCAGGTCGTCGCCGAATTCGGCCGCCAAAGCCCGTTCCGCAAGCGCCATGCCCACGGCGGTGGCGATGCCTTGGCCCAGCGGGCCGGTCGTCGTCTCGATGCCCTTGGCGTGTCCGTATTCCGGGTGGCCGGCGGTGATCGAGCCCCACTGGCGGAAGTTCTTCACCTGCTCCAGCGTCATGTCCTCGTAACCCGTCAGGTGCAGCAGGCTGTAGAGCAGCATGGACGCGTGGCCGTTCGACAGCACGAAGCGGTCGCGGTCCGGCCAGTCGGGGTTCTTCGCATCGAACTTCAGGTGGTTGCGGAACAGGACCGTGGCCGCGTCAGCCATGCCCATGGGCGCGCCCGGATGGCCCGAATTCGCGGCGTTCACCGCGTCGATGGACAGCGCGCGGATGCAGTTGGCAAGCGCGAAGTTCTGCGGGTCCAGATCGGCCTTGGCGGCGATCTTGGGGTCTTTGGGCGAATCTAGGGGCATGTGGTCCTCCGGCGGTTTGGGGGTGAATACCTCGGACAGGTCGCAACCACAACAATAATCACAAAACTGCATCACAAAGTCACACAAACGATGTTGCGATTTCTGCGGGTGATGTTACAAATGCCCCAACCGAGGAGGATCAGGTGAAGCGCGACGAACGCCGGCAAGCGATCATGGATCTTCTGGTGGGCGCGCGCGCCGTGGATCTGGACGATCTGGCCGACCGCTTTGCCGTGTCGCGCATGACCATCCACCGGGATCTCGACGACCTTGAACAGGCGGGGCTGCTGCGCAAGGTGCGCGGCGGCGCCACCATCGAGGCGGGGACGCAGTTCGAAAGCGACTTCCGCATCCGCGCCTTGCAGGACAGCGACGCCAAGGCCCGCATGGCCCGCGCCGCGCTGGATCTGGTGGAACCGGGCATGACCGTGATGGTCAACGACGGGTCCATGGCAGCACTTCTGGGCGCCAACCTGACCGACAAGGCACCCCTGACCGTCATCACCAACAACGCCGCCGTGATCGACCGGTTGAAGGATGCCCCGCGCATCACGCTGATCGCGCTTGGCGGCACCTACAGCGCCAAGTTCAACGGCTTCTTCGGCACCGTGACCGAGGATGCGCTGTCGCGGCTGCGCGCGGATCTGGCCTTCATCTCGACCCCCGCCGTGGCCGGGCTGCGGGCCTTTCACATGGACGACGCGGCGGTCCGTGCCAAGCGGGCGATGATCGCCGCCGCCGACCGGGCCGTGCTGCTGGTCAACCATACGCGCTTCGGCCGGTCGGCCCTGCACATGCTGGCCGACCTGTCCGATTTCGACGCCATCATCACCGATGCCGCCCCCGCGCCCCCCGATCGCGCCGCGATCGACCGGGCCGGGCTGCGGCTGACCATCGCAAGGGACTGAGCGCATGACGGATTTCTGGATCGGCACAAGCTGGAAGATGAACAAGACGCTGGATCAGGCTCGCGTCTTTGCCGAAGGACTGGCCGCCGCCGACAAGGACCGCGACCCGCGCATCCAGCGTTTCGTGATCCCGCCCTTCACCGCCGTGCGCCAGGTCAAGGAATGGCTGTCAGGCACATCCGTGAAGGTCGGTGCGCAGAACATGCACTGGGCCGACGAAGGCGCCTGGACGGGCGAGATCAGCCCCGTGATGCTGCGTGACTGCAACCTCGACATCGTGGAACTGGGCCATTCGGAACGCCGCGAGCATTTCGGCGAGACGGACGAGACCGTGGGCCTGAAGACCGAGGCCGCCGTGCGCCACGGGCTGATCCCGCTGATCTGCATCGGCGAGACGCTGGCCGAACGCGAATCCGGCCGCGCGCAGGACGTGCTGGAAACCCAGGTGCGCGGCGCGCTGTCCCGCCTGTCGGGCGACCAAAAGAACGCCACGATCCTGCTGGCCTATGAACCGGTCTGGGCCATCGGCGTTAACGGGATCCCCGCCACGTCCGACTATGCCGATGCCCGCCAGGCCGAGATCGTCGCGGTCGCGCAGAACATCCTGGGGCGACGCGTGCCCTGCCTTTACGGTGGCTCGGTCAATCCGGGCAATTGCGAGGAACTGATTTCCTGCCCGCATATCGACGGGCTGTTCATCGGCCGGTCCGCCTGGAACGTGGACGGCTATCTCGACATCCTGGCGCGCTGCGCCGCAACCATCGGAGAGACGAAATGAAACTGGCAATCGCAGGCGACAGCGCGGGCGAGGGTCTGGCCAAGGTCCTGGCCGACCACCTGAAGGACAAGCATCAGGTGTCCGAAATCAGCCGCACCGACGAAGGCCCCGACGCCTTCTATGCCAACCTGTCCGACCGGGTGGCGAGCCAGGTCAAGGACGGCACTTTCGACCGCGCCATCCTGGTCTGCGGCACCGGCATCGGCGTCTGCATCGCGGCCAACAAGGTGCCCGGCATCCGCGCCGCGCTGACCCATGACACCTATTCCGCCACCCGCGCCGCGCTGTCGAACGACGCGCAGATCATCACCATGGGCGCCCGCGTGATCGGCCCGGAACTGGCCAAGGCCATCGCCGACGCCTGGCTGGCCGAGACCGAGAACTTCGACAAGGCCGGCAAGTCCGCAGGCAACGTGAACGCCATCGTCGCGGTCGATTCGAAATACAACAAGGCCTGACGAATGCTGAAACTGCCGAATGACGGCCCGCCTGTGGGCCGCCTGCTGTCGCAGGTCTTGACCGGCGACGGCCCCGCCGCCATCGTCCACGCCATAGCCGAGGCCCAGTTGCCGCTGATGCAGCGCCTGGCCGCGGGACGCCTGCACGGCGACCCGACCGAGATCGTGGGCGTGAACGACTCCGGCGACAAGCAGAAGGCGCTGGATGTCGGCGCCCATCACCACATGATCGAGGTGCTGCGCCGCGCGGGCGTCCGCCAGGTCCTGTCCGAGGAGGTCGAGGCGGTCATCCCCCTCAACCCCGACGGCGAATGGGACGTGGCGATGGATCCCATCGACGGGTCGGGCAGCATCGGCATCGGCGCGCCCCTGGGGATGCTGTTTTCCATCCTGCCCGCCGCGCCCGAGGGTTTCCTGCGCACGGGCGAAGCAGTGGTGGCTGCGGGCTATGCCAGTTTCGGCCATTCGATGGATTTCGGCTGGTCGCTGGGCGACGGCACCCATATCGCCGGTTGGGACGCCGATGCGGGCGAATTCCGCATGGTGCGCGAAAACGTCGCGCTGAAAGCCACCGCATCCACCATCGCCTATAACGCGTCCAACGAACGCCACTGGGAACCGGGCCTGCAACGTTGGGTCGCGGACCTGCGGGCGGGCAAGGACGGGCCGCGCGGGCGCGACTTCAACATGCGCTGGCTGGCCGCCGCCGTGGGCGAATTGCACCGCATCCTGCTGAACGGCGGGGCCTTCCTTTACCCCGCCGACCGCCGCCCCGGATACCAGAACGGCCGGCTGCGGCTGGTCTATGAATGCGTGCCCATCGCCTTTCTGGTCGAACAGGCGGGCGGGCTTGCATCCGACGGCACTCAGCCCATCCGTTATCGCAAACCGTTAGCGGTACACGACATGACGCCCCTGATATTCGGCGCTAAGGACGAGGTCGAGACGATCCTCGGCTATCTTGCCGGGCCAAGCAAAGGATAAGATTTCATGGCTATGATTACCCTGCGCCAGCTTCTCGACCACGCGGCCGAGAATGGCTACGCAGTCCCCGCCTTCAACATCAACAACATGGAGCAGGGCCTGGCGATCATGACCGCCGCGCAGGCGACGAAGTCTCCGGTGATCCTGCAGGCCAGCCGGGGCGCGCGCGCCTATGCCAACGACCTGGTGCTGGCGGGCCTGATCCAGGGCTTTGCCAGGGCATTTCCCGACATCCCGCTGTGCATGCATCTTGACCACGGCAACGGCTTGGCGACCTGCGCCACCGCCATCCAGAACGGCTTCACCAGCGTGATGATGGACGGCTCGCTGAAGGCCGACGGCAAGACGCCCGCCGATTACGACTATAACCGCGACGTGACCGCCCAGGTGGTGCAGATGGCCCATGCCTGCGGCGTGTCCGTGGAGGGCGAACTGGGCGTCCTGGGCAGCCTGGAAACCGGCATGGGCGACCAGGAGGACGGCCACGGCGCGACCGAGCAACTGGGCCACGACCAGCTTCTGACCGACCCGGACGAGGCCGTGCGCTTCGTCAACGACACGAACGTGGACGCGCTGGCGATCGCCATGGGCACCTCGCACGGCGCCTACAAGTTCTCGCGCAAGCCCGACGGCGACATCCTAGCGATGCATGTGATCGAGGAAATCCACACCCGTCTGCCCAACACCCATTTGGTGATGCACGGCTCGTCCTCCGTCCCCGAGGATCTGCAGCAGATCATCAACAGCTATGGCGGCGACATCAAGCCGACCTGGGGCGTCCCAGTCGAGGAGATCCAGCGCGGCATCAAGCACGGCGTTCGCAAGGTCAACATCGACACCGACAACCGCCTGGCCATGACCGCCGCGATCCGCAAGGTCTTCTCGGAAGAACCGTCCGAGTTCGACCCGCGCAAATACCTCAAGCCCGCGATGCAGATGATGTCGCAGGTCTGCAAGGACCGCTTCGAGGCCTTCGGCACGGCCGGCAACGCCGACAAGATCGTCCCGCTGCCGCTGTCGGCGATGGCCTCGCGCTATTGATCTGCGGCTAGGATGAAGATGGGGCCTCGCCGATTGGCGGGGCCTTTTTCGTCGGAAGGATGGCGGGCCGCGCAGGGGCCAGCGTCAGATGCCTGTCGAGCCTGCCAGGATGCCGCCGTCGATCGTCAATTCCGCCCCGGTCATGTAGGCGGCTTCGTCCGAGGCAAGAAGAACCGCGATCGCCGCCACCTCCTCGGGCCTGCCGAACCGGCGCATGGGTGTGTCCGCCACGATGGCCGCTTCGCGTTCCGCCCGGGCCGGGCCTTGGCCCAGCATCGGCTCCCACATCGGGGTCATCACGGCGGCGGGATGGATCGAGTTGCAGCGGATGTTCAGACCCTGTGCGGCGCAATAGAGCGCCACGCTTTTGGTGTGGTTGCGGATCGCCGCCTTCGACGACGCATAGGCCGCTGCCATCGGAACCCCGACCACCCCCGACCGAGAGGAGATGTTGATGATGGACCCCGCCCCCTTGGCACGCATGGCGCGGATCGCGTAGCGGCATCCCAGGAAGGTGCCGTCCAGGTTCACGGCATGAACGGCCCGCCAATGGGAAAGCTGGGCATTTTCCGGATCGTGGCTGGGGGTCGGCTGTTCCTCGAAACCCGTGATCCCGGCGTTGTTCACAAGGATGTCCAGGGTAGGAAACCGTCTTGCGACATTGTCCCAGTCCGCTTCGGATGACACGTCCAGGCGAAGGAAGGTTCCGCCGATGGCATCCGCGACGGCCTCGCCCTGGTCAGTGTCGATATCGGTCACGATGACCTGCGCCCCCTCAGATGCGAAGGCCTTGGCGATGGCTTCACCGATGCCGCGCGCCGCCCCTGTTACCAGGGAGGTCTTGCCTGCAAGTCTGGTCATGAAAAACCTTGGACAAGGATTGAACGAAGGCACGCCTGTCAGGCGGGCCGACTGCAAGTGTCGATTGGCCGGATCACCGGTGACGCTTGTTCATGTCCATAACTCCTGCTGAATGGCGAACCTACACCCGACAGGCCCGTCCTTCAAGAACAAGGCTTCGAGGAGGACCGGCAGCCTGGCCCCCGAGGCGTCTCTTGCGCTGAAACTTCTCTGCCTCTTTCCGGTTATCCCCCCGACACTGGAAAGGAACCCCGCCATGGCCACCGAACCCAAACCCAGCCGCGGCATGCCCCGGTCGCTGATTTACGCGCTGATCCCCGCCGGTTTTCTGATCATGGTCGCCTTCATGGTCCTGTCGGGACGCGACCGGTCCGAAACCGCTGCAGAGGCCGCAGTCGAAACGACGGATACCGCGCCCCTGCCGATCGAAAACGCGCCGGGCACCGCGCCCCCTGCTGACGCCGCACCGGCGGATGCCGCACCGGCGGAGGCAGCCCCAGCAGAAGCCGCGCCTGCGGATACTGCCCCAGCAGACGCCGCGCCCGCAGACGCGCCCCCGGCCGACGCAGCGCCGGCGGATGCCGCCCCCGCAGACGCCGCCCCGGCCGAACCGGCCAACTGACGCCTCGGCCCCGTGCCGCATGACGCCGGGGCGCGGCGGGGCGGTCGCCGCTTGACGCCGCCCCCTGCATCGGCCATGCCCCGGCCATGCTGCGCATCGACGACATATCCTATTCCATCCAGGGCCGCCCCTTGTTCGAAGGGGCCTCGGCCACCATTCCCGAAGGCCACAAGGTCGGCCTTGTCGGTCCCAACGGCGCGGGAAAGACCACGCTGTTCCGGCTGATCCGCGGCGAACTGAGCCTCGACGGCGGCGACATCAGCCTGCCCAGTCGCGCCCGCATCGGCGGCGTCGCGCAAGAGGCGGCGGGGACCGCGACCTCGGTCCTGGAAACTGTCCTGGCCGAGGACAAGGAACGCGCGGCCCTGCTGGCGGAAAGCCACAGCGCCACCGACGCGCATCGCATCGCGGACATCCAGACCCGGCTTGCCGATATCGACGCCTGGTCGGCCGAGGCGCGGGCGGCGTCCATCCTGGACGGCCTCGGCTTTTCCACCGCCGACCAGGCGCGGCCCACCAGCGACTTTTCCGGCGGCTGGCGGATGCGCGTGGCGCTGGCGGGCGTGCTGTTCGCGCAGCCCGACCTGCTGCTGCTGGACGAACCCACGAACTATCTGGACCTGGAAGGCGCGCTGTGGCTGGAAACCTATCTGGCGCGCTATCCGCACACGGTCATCATCATCAGCCACGACCGCGACCTTTTGAACCGCGCCGTCGGCCATATCCTGCATCTCGAAAACCGCAAGCTGACGCTCTACACCGGCGGCTATGACGATTTCGCGCGGATGCGGGCCGAACGCCGCGCCCTGCAAGCGGCCGAGGCCAAGAAGCAGCAGGCCCGCCGCGCGCATCTGCAAAGCTTCGTGGACCGCTTCGGCGCCAAGGCCAGCAAGGCCCGCCAGGCCCAAGCCCGCGTCAAGATGCTGGCCCGGATGGAGCCGATCACCGCGCCCGAGGAAGCCAAGTTCCACCGCTTCGGCTTTCCCCAGCCCGAGGAACTGTCGCCCCCCATCGTCGCGATGGAAGGGGTCAGCGTCGGCTATGACGGGCGCGCGGTCCTGCGCAAGCTGTCGCTGCGCATCGACCAGGACGACCGGATCGCCCTTCTGGGCCGGAACGGGCAGGGGAAATCGACGCTGTCCAAGCTTCTGGCCGAACGCCTGCCCGCGATGGAGGGCAAGCTGACCCGGTCGTCCAAGCTGCGCATCGGATACTTCGCCCAGCACCAGGTGGACGAACTGGATCTGGCCGAAACGCCCCTGGACCATATCCGCAGGCTTCGCCCGAACGAGGCGCCGCCCCGGCTTCGCGCGCGCCTGGCGGGCTTCGGCCTGATGGAGGCGCAGGCCGAAACAAAGGTCGGCCAACTGTCCGGCGGGCAGAAGGCGCGGCTGTCGCTGCTGATCGCGACCATCGACGCGCCGCATCTGCTGATCCTGGACGAACCGACCAACCACCTGGACATCGAATCCCGCGAAGCCCTGACCGAGGCGCTGAACGACTATACCGGCGCGGTGGTGCTGGTCAGCCACGACATGCACCTGCTGGGCCTGGTCGCGGACCGGCTGTGGCTGGTGCGTGACGGGGCCGTCGCGCCATACGAGGGCGACCTGGACGATTACCGCCGCTTCCTGCTGGGCGGGGACGAGCCGAAGGTGGTCGAGGAAAAGCCGAAATCCGCGCCGAAACGCGCGCCGCGCGACGAGTTGCTGGCCCTGCGCGCCGAGGCCCGCCGGGCCGAGGAACGCGTCCAGAAGCTGGCCGAGATGCTGCAGAAGCTGGACGTGAAGCTGGCCGATCCGGCGCTGTACAACGACCCGCACGAGGCGAAACGCTGGTCCGCCAAGCGCGCCGAAGCCGTGCAGGCCATGGCGCGGGCCGAGGATATCTGGATGAATGCGTTGGAAAATCTGGAAGGCGCGGAGCGGGGATAGCTGTTGCGCAAATGTGCCGCCCGGGCGATGATCGTTAACGATTGGCCCGTGGCGCCTTGTGCAGTGTAACGATTCGACCCTAGGAAGCGATTACATCCCGCCGACCCCTCCTGAAGGAAACGACCATGAAACATGTGCTGGCCTTGGCCGTCCTTGCCGCATCCGCTGCCACGGGTGCTCATGCGCAGGATTTCGGCTTTGCAGGCCGCGAGTTTTCGGTCGATCTGGGGGTCGGCGTGGATGTCGGCCCGGATTATCCGGGTTCCGACGATGCCGAGGCCGGTCCCTGGCTGATCTGGCGCAACGCGGGCTTCGGCCCCCGGGGCAGCAACCTGCGCGAGGGTTTCGCGATCTCTCCCTCCTTCGGGACGGTCGGCGAACGCGATGCGTCGGACAGCGACGATCTGGCGGGGATGAAGGACATCGACCGCGCCTATGAACTGGGTCTGCGCGTCAGCTATGGCGCGGGTCCGGTGACGGCCTTCGGTTCGGTCCGCAAGGGCTTTGACGGGCACGAGGGGCTGACCGGGGAAGTCGGCGCAAGATACCGCACCGAACTGTCCGACCGCGTCACCCTTTGGTCGGGCCTGAGCTTCGGCTATGGCGACGGCGATTACAACGCCACCTATTTCGGCGTCACCCCCGAGGAGGCGATCGGGGGCCGTCCCGCCTATGACATCGGCGGCGGCTTCAACAAGGCGTCGATCACCTTCGAGGCGCAATACGCTCTGACGGAAAACACCTCGCTTCTGGGCGAAATCGAATACGGCAAGCTGATCGGCGATGCCGCGGATTCGCCGGTGGTCCAGGACGAATACCAGCCCGCGATCAAGTTCGGGGTCGTGCGCAAGTTCTCGTTCGGGTTCTGACCCGGAACATCCGAAACCGAAAGGCCGCGACACTGTCGCGGCCTTTTTCGTTGTTCAGCGCAGGGGCATTCGATCAGGCTGGCTTGCGGCGACGGCGCGTCATCGCCAGGGCGCCGATCCCCAGGCCCAGAAGGCCCGCCGACATGGGCAGCGGCACCGGCGCGGGCTGGTTGACGGACAGAACGGTGAACTCGGCCATTCTGTTGAAGAAGGTCATCGTTCCCCAGCCCAGCGACTCGGACGACAGATAGTCGTTGTTGAACAGATAGGTCAGCGCCCCGCCCGGTGTCGCATCGACCGTCAGCGACCGAAATTCGCCAAACAGCATATCGCCGTCGGCATAGGTGGCCGTCACGCCGTCCGTGCAGCCGACACCGGCAAGATTGCAGCGCAGCGCGTGGCCGCCATTGTCGAAGGGGGCGATCATGTCGCCGGGATCCTCGGGGACGGCCAGCGTGGCGCGGAACGCCACCATGTCGCCGATGGCCAGCCCCGGTCGCAGGGTCGGCAGCGCCAGGGCGCTTTCCTCGGCCAGAAGGGTATCGAAGTAATGATCCCGCCATCCCGCCGGATCGGCCGGACCGGCGGTGCCGTAATCCGTTACCGATAGATCGGTGTATGTCGTGCCCTCGTATCGCAGGCTGATATCGAACCGGGCCAGGGTGGCCGCATTCGCCTGTCCGCCGATGCCGATCGCCAAGCCTGCCGCCAGCAGGGAAATGACCGTGATTTTCATGCTCGAGCTTCCCGTCGCAAGATGCGGCATCCCAAGGCCGCGTCCCTCGATTACCGGCCGCAGTCGGCATCATGTCAAACCGAAACACGCTCGCATTCGGAGATAGGCGAAAAAGGGATCATCCCGGGGAAAAGCCGCCGATGCGCTTTCGACGCGGCGATGCGGATCGGTCAAGCAGGGGATTGGAGCGGGTGAAGGGAATCGAACCCTCGTATTCAGCTTGGGAAGCTGCTGCTCTACCATTGAGCTACACCCGCGTGGCGCCTTGGCTAAACGAAGGCGCGGGCCTCGTCAAGCGTCAGACAAGGCCCATCTCGGCAAGCGCGGCCGCCATCTGCGGGGGCAGGGCGGCGTCGCCTTCCCGACCGCGCGGCATGTCGGCGGGCGCATCCTGGGCGGAAAGATAGCGCCAGCCCTGGAAGGGGCGGCGCGGCACGGCCGTGACCGGCACGATGTCGCGATCCAGGATCAGCGCGCAGCGGCGGATGCCGTCGTCGCGGTGGTGTTCGTCCAGCCGGACGATCCGCTGGCGGGCCAGCATGACGCCCTTGAAGACCCAGAAGATCGACCCGCCCGCCAGAAGCTCATCCTCTCGCTTGGGCCACATGCGGGTGACATGGACGGCATGGCCGTCGCCGAAACGCCGCTGCCATTCGGCCAGATCCTCGGGGCCTTCGGCGCCCACGCAAAGCTTCATAAGGTGGAGTTGTGCTGACATGGCCGCAAGATAGGGGGTACCCGGCCACCTCACAAGGTGGCCGCAATTGAAAAGGCCGCGCGGGATGGCGCGGCCTTTCGGTTCAGTGAAAAGGGACGATCAAAGCTCGTCCAGGGCCTCGACGGCCTTTTCCAGTTCTTCCTTGGTCACGGTCTTTTCGGTGACCTGCGCCTGTTCGGCGATGTGATCGACGACCTTGTCCTCGAAGATCGGGGCGCGCAGCTGCTGCTGAACGGCCTGGTTCTGCTGGACGAACTCGAAGAAGGCGCGTTCCTGGCCGGGATACTGACGCGCGGCGCGCAGCACGGCCTGGGTCATTTCCTGGTCGGTGACGGTCACCTCGGCCTTCTGGCCGATCTCGGCCAGCAGCAGGCCCAGGCGCACGCGACGCTCGGCCAGCTTCTTGTGTTCCTCGGTCGGCTCGATGTTGCCGTGGTTGTGGTCGTGGACCTCGGGGTTTTCCTCGTGCCACAGCTGGTGGGCGATCTGCTGCGCCTCGGCCTCGACCAGCGATTCGGGCAGGTCGAACTTCACCTTCTCGTCAAGCTGGTCCAGCAGCGAGCGCTTCAGGATCGCACGGGCGGCGCCGGCATATTCCTGTTCCAGGCGGCCGGCGATCTGCTTCCTCAGGCCTTCCAAATCCTCGGCGCCGAACTTCTTGGCCAGCTCGTCGTCGATCTCCGCGGCCTTGGGGGCCTTCACTGCCTTGACCTTGCATTCGAAGGTGGCGTCCTTGCCCGCCAGATGCGGGGCGCCGTATTGATCGGGGAACTTGACGTTCACCGTCACGTCGTCATCGGCCTTGGCGCCGACCAGCTGGTCCTCGAAGCCCGGGATGAAGCTGTTCGAGCCCAGCACCAGCGGGTAATCCTCGCCCGCGCCGCCCTCGAAGGCCTCGCCATCGACAAAGCCCTTGAAGTCGATGACCACCTGGTCGCCGTCCTTGGCCTTGCTGCCCTTCTTGCGGTCCTCGAAGGACTGGGCCGACTTCGCCAGGTTCTCCAGCGCCTCGTTGATGGCGGCTTCCTCGGCCGGGACGGTCAGCTTTTCCAGGGTCAGGGTGGTCAGGTCCACCTCGGGGATCGCGGGCAGCGCCTCGTAGGAAACGTTGACGACCACGTCGTCGCCTTCCTTCCAGGTCTCGCCGTTCTGCATTTCCACCTTGGGCTGGGTCGCGGGACGGTCGCCCGAGGTGTCCAGGTGGTTCTTCAGCGCGCCGTCGATGGCTTCCTGCATGGCGTCGCCCAGGATACGCTGGCCGAACTGCTTCTTCAGCATGGCCATCGGGACCTTGCCCTTGCGAAAGCCCTTCATCTCGACTTCGGGCTGCGCTTCCTTCAGCTTCGCATCGACCGTCGCGGCCAGATCAGCTGCCGGCAGGGTGAACTGATAGCCCCGCTTGAGACCTTCGTTCTGCGTTTCCGTGACCTGCATCATCGTCCTCATGCCATAATGGCCGCCACGACCGGCAGCCCGAAAAATTCCCGTCCTTCTAGTCGCGGGGTCAGGTCTCTGCAAGCGGAACCCGCGCGGCGGCCGGGGCGTTTTCCGCCGTCCCCATCTGCAAAAGGCCCGCCATGACCCGTTTCAGCGTCATCATCGCCACCAGCCTTCTGGCCGCCGGCACAGGCTGGGCCCAGACCGCCGCATCCCCCGACATCGCCCAGCCCCGCGCCGCGACCGAAGCAGCCGCGGCCCAGGACGCCGCCCGCAACCAGGCGCCCGGTGGGCAGGTCCAGGGAACGCAGCCGGCCGCCACGCAGGAAGCCGGCCAGTCCGGCGAAGGGGATTGCCCGGCACCTGGCACCGTGGCCGAGCCCGCCACGACGCCGCAGCCGGGAAGCGACAGCACCGAGGCCAACAACGCCGGCAGCAGCGGCTGGAGCGGCGGCCTGGGCGGATCCCACCTGGGCACGAACACGCAAGGCGCGGTGAACGCCTCGCCGACCTGGCAGCCGCCGACGGCGCGGGGTCTGGACCTGACCGGCCGGGCCGAACCCGTGGCGGCTACGGCGCCCGACTGCTGATCAGTTGAGGATCGGCGGCTGGGGCTCGGCGTCGTCCAGCCGCAGCCGCAGCCCGTCGCGGTTCAGGAACTCTCCGTCGCGGATCAGGGTGCGGTCGCCGTTCATGGCGCGGACAAGCTGGTCCAGCCGGTCGCGGGCGATGTCGTCCTTGACCAGCCCCTCGCGGCCGGCGCGGAACAGGACCACCGCGTCCCAAGCCACGCCCGATCCGTCTAGATAGGCCGTCATGTCGGGCCAGCGGATCTCGTCCCCGATCACATGCAGATAGGCCGACCGCAACAGGTCGATCCGCCCGTCGCCGATGCCCAGAAGCACGATCAGCATCGTGAAGCCCTGGGTTTCGGCAAAGGTCTGCTGCACCCAGTCGTCGAAATCGGTCTCGTTCATGGCTGGCCTTGGGATGATGGCGGAAGGGAATGGGAGTCGAACCCACCCGGGACAGTCTCGCTGCCCCAACCGGATTTGAAGTCCGGCCAGACCACCGGGTCTGATGCCCTTCCATGGGGTTATCCTTCAAACACTTAGCCTTTCCTGCCATTGGGTGCAATGAGGCGCTTCGCAACATCTTCGCAACATTCATTGTTCACCCCCTGTTCGTTCCCGGCGCTTCTGCGCCTCTTTCGCGCGGGATTTCTGACGTGCGGCCCCGGCATAATGGGCCACCATCCTTTTGGACGTGTGCCCTGTTACCGACATGATTAGTTCGTCCGAACAGCCAAGCGCGGCTAGTTCGTGGGCCGTGGTGTGGCGCAGTCCGTGCATGTCGTAGGCTTCCGCCCCGATGCGCTTTCGGATGACCATCATCATCCCCCAGGCCCCGTCATAGCTGGTCGGCTGGCCGTTCGGCTGGGCGCAGATCGTCAGGCCCGCCTTGGGTGTGGCTTCTAGCGCGGCCCGCAGATCAGCCGTCAGTGGGATCCACAGTGCGGCCCCGGTCTTGCCCTGGCGAACGCTGATGCCCCCGTCCGATATGTCGTTCCAGCGCATCCGCAGCACGTCCCCGATCCGCTGGCCGGTCCCGATCAGCAGTTCAAAGATCAGCCGGTGACGGGTGCCAAGCTGGGCCTCGGCCCGGAAGGCATCAATCTTGTCTTGCGGCCACGGCAGGCGCGGCGCGGCTTCGCTCTTGATCAGGCGTGTTCCTTCGGCCGGGTTGTCCTTGCGCCAGCCGATGTCGATGGCGTGTTCCATCATCACGCGGATAACCTGCACGATGTAGTTTGCGAAACGCACGGCGTCCCGGTTGCTTTCCTGCGCCCGGATCACGTCCTTGCGCTGCATCCTCTCGGCTGACAGGTGGCCCAGCTTGTCCTTGATGTAGTCCAGCACCCGGTTGTAGTCCTGCTTGCTGCGGGCCGACAGCTTCGTATAGCGGTCGCTCTGCTGGTAGCTGATGGCGAGGTCGCGCAAGGTCTTGCCTTGCGGGGCAGGGGCGCGGCCCCGCAGGATCAGCGCATACTCGGCGGCAAACTCAGGCGTTCCTGGCGCGGACTGAAACCGCACCGTCTTGAAGCCCCGCCGCTGGAAATAGACCCCGCCGCCCGGCTTCGCATAGACATACTTCGGCAGGGCGTTCTTCATCGGCGCATATCCGTCAGGTCAAAGTCATCCCCTGGCAACTGCGGGGCGCAGCGAACGTCGATTTCCCCCGTGGGCAGGATGCGGAAGCCTGCCACCGGCAAGCCCGCTTCCTTTGCCACGCGAATGGCCTTTTCCAGATCGGTCTGGCGGAAGGTTGCGCGTTCACCCATCACTGTATCTCCACACCTCAACGTTTCGACGGATCACCCTCGCCTGCCGTTCGCTGACCTCGGGGATGACAAACTGACTGTTCAGCCATCCAGCATCTTCAGTGTATGCAAGCCCTTCACGGTCCAGCCAGCGGCGGAAACTTCGCCGCACAGTGAAGTCGGCGGTGATGACAGCCTTAGCCATCCTGCCTCTCCTTGCTGCCCTTGATTAGAGCCCAGGTGGCGTGGATCAGGGCCATAGCGTGGAAGCCCACGGCTGTAAAAAGGGCGATACCTTCCGACCAATAGAGCCCATCCGGGGTCGTGCGGGCAACGATCAGCCAAACGCCTGCCGCAACCATGTATCCGGTCCACTTGCTCACAACCGGCCCTCCTTGCTGTCACGGTCGGGGAACAGCCGCCGCTTCATGGCATCACGGCTATCTGCATTCGCGCGCTGCCGGGCTATTTCGTCCCGTGTCGCCTTCTCCACCGCCTCCCGCACCCGCTCTGCGATCAGCCGGTCTAGTGCGGCGGGGTCGGGGAGGGGGAGGGCTGCATCAAGAGCGCGCTTGAGCAACTCGACCTTAGCGTCATCTTGCTCATCACCACGAATGTCGCTGTGGTAGTGGAAGCCCTTCCCGTTCGCAAACACCACTCCCAAGGTGCGCGCATCACCTTCGTCAACGTATTCCATAAATTCGTGGAATGGGCCGTTCTCCATGACCTCAACGCGCATCATTCGCCGCGCAATGGCTTCGGTGTCTCGCATCGCTTGGGCCGCTGCGGCTGCGCGGGCGTCGGCAAGGTCGCGTTCGGATAGGAGGGCGCGGAGAGTGGCGACCATTTCAGGGATGCCAGCCGTCTGATCCGCGAACGGTGCGCAGGCAATCATGCGCTGGATGTATTCGCGCGACGTGTCCGGCGCTTGCGTGTCGATCTTCGGTGCGTCGGTCATACGGATGGTCCTTTGGCGATATGGGCGTTGATCCAGTCGGCAAGGGCCTTCATGTTGGCCGTCCCGTCGATCTTATAGGTGTGGTCCCCTAGTTCTCCGAACCATGCACCCCATTCCAGAATGGCTTCGTTATCCCTGAATGCAGCCGCCAGTTCTTCGGGTGATATCGGTTCCGCCTCTGCCACCGCATCGGGGGCGGGCTGTGCGGCGGTGTGGGCGTCGAGGAGGCGCAGGACGGCTTCACGCAGGATGTATTCGCCGTTGTCATCCAAGCACATTCCTTGCTTGTAATCTTTAGGATCCCACCTGGTCAGCGCCGCGATCTGGTCGCGCAGGGTGCGTTCGGTCATGTGCGGTCTCCCGTGGGCTGGGTGAGGGCGGCGCGGGTGAAGCTGTCCATCCGCCCACCGGCTCGTTCCAGAATGTCATAGTGCGTCGGGTGCAGATGACCTTTCGGCAGCCCGGCGTCCCGCGCGTGCTGAACAGCCCACGGCGCACAGAAAGCAATGACGCTGGATTTCAGGTCGTCGTTCTCCGCTTTCAGCCGCGCCAGTTCGGCTGCTTGGGCTTCCACGTCTGCGCACAGGGCCTCGTTCGCTGCGTTTGCGCGGTCAACGGAGGCAGCGAGGGCTTCGATGGTGGCTGCGGCGTCCTTGCACTTGCTGTCGTTGCAATGCTCGTCCGGGTTCGCGCTCCGCAGTTCCGCGACCAGCCCCGCAACATCATCCGGCACGGCAGGGGCGGGGACGCGGCGGTTCCAGGCGGCAATCGCATCGGCGCGGGTTTGATGGCCAACATCAGAGACGGTGTTGGCTACCCCGCAGGACGGGCAGTTGCAGAAATACGCCTCGGTGACGGGTTCGCCGTTGCTCCATGTCATATCGGGGCAAGGCTTGGTCCACCGTTGGTAGCCTTCGGCGCTGGCTTCACCGCCGCAGAACGGGCAGGGCAACAGCTTCGGTTCATCGCTCATGTGTCGGCTCCTGCCGGGGTTGTGTTGAAAAGCGGGCGGCAGCGACCGTGCCGCCGCCCGAGGTGCCCGCGACAGGCGATGCGCGGGGTTCAGAACCATCGGCCAAGCGCCTCATCGTCATCTGCGGCCAGCATGGCTTTCACGCGGTCCAGCAGTTCCTGGCTTGTGCCATGGGCGTCGTAGAAGACCCGCTTGTTGTAGTGGTAGGCTTGCGGGCCGTATTCGCGGCGATGGTGCCGAGGGCAAAGGGGCAGGACGCGCATGTTGCTGCGGGGCGTGCCTTCGTGGTGGACTTCGACCGGCCGTGACCCGCACACCAGACAGGGCAGCATCGCCACGGCAGCCATGTGCCGCTTCTCCGCTTCTGTCTTAGGCGCGCTGCGGGGCTTGGACTTCTTGCCCTTCAACCCCAAAGGCCCCTTGGTGCGGGCGATAAAGGTCAAGCCGCATCCTCCTTCGCCCAGATGTCCACGCCCTGTTCCGCAGCCCATGCTTCCATGAAGGTCTGCATGTCCGACATTTCCTGCACGGACAGGTCAGAGGATCGGAAGCCAGCCGGGAACCAGGACTGCCCATCAAGCGCGGGCAGAACCTGAACCTGCCGCCCCATGGCTTGGAGAAAGATGCATTTCCATTGGTCGGGGCTGAACCGCTGCCCGTTCAGGGTCATGCGCTTGCTGATCCGGCCCAGCATTTCCCACATGCGATCATTCTGGGCGTCGGAACGCTTCGGCTCCTTCACCTCCATGCGCCAGCCAAGCTGCACGGCGCGGTCAAAGTAGGCGCGGGCGATTGCAACCTGCCGGGGGGTATCCATGGTGATGCCGAACCGTGCCATCACCGCGCCCTCTCGACATGCTCACGGGCCATCAGCGCCAAGACCTGATCCGCCGCATTGGACAGCGCGGCATCATCCCCGCACCCACCGGTCAGGACTTCGGCGCAGTAATCCGCAAGCAGTTGGTCGTGGATGCCGGGATGGGCTTCGCGCTGCATGGTCAGCACGTCGCGCAGGCGGGTTTCGGAATAGCGGGCGAGGATGCGGGTCATGCTGCCTCTGCGCCTTTCACCGCAGCAACTAGGTCAGCTACCGTCTGACAGCGTTCGGCAACATCATCGTCTAGGATCACGTCGAATTCTTCTTCGATTGCAAGAGACAGTTCGACGGCATCCAGACTGTCGGCGCCCAAGTCATCAATCAGGCTGGCCTGGGAAGTAACTTGGTCGGCGTTTACGCCAAGGTGCATGACCAAGATTTCCTTCACGCGCTGTTCAATGCTCATGCTGCTTTCTCCTGCTGTGCGGGGGTGAGTTGCGCCTTGCGGGCGTCCTTGGCGGCGATTGCGCGCGCGTCGTGCTGGACCGGCTTGGGTAAGTCTTTCCAGATGGCTGCCAAGGCGTCGATGGTGGCGGCTGCGGACAGGCTGCCGATGGCGATCTGCACCGGATCCAGGGCGTTCGGCTCGTTCTCTTGCCGCGCCGGTCGCTGCTGCTGACGCGGTGGGGCTTTCGTCGCCTCGCCATCGTCATCCTCGGGCGCAAGGCCCGCCATGCCCAACAAGCCATAGCGGCGGGCGTAGGTAATCGCGGACCCCACCCCCTGCATGTCCTGCTTGCCCACGACCAGATAAACCCGGCTGGTGAACACATGGCCGCTGGAATGGGCGAGGTGGGTTTCCACATACTGCCCGCGTTCGTCGCCGCCGCATGGTTGCAGGACGGCGAAGCCGTTGCTGTGCAGGGCCTCAAAGCAGGCTTCCATGACCGCGCCCAGATCCGCATACTTGGATTTCAGGTGCGGGTTGCTGGCGTTCTTGATCGCCTTGCCCATTTCTGTCTGGGCCTTGGCGAGTGCCTTGATTGCGTCTTGCATCAGTTCATCCCCCGCAGGCGGCGCAGGCGCAGGTAGTGATCAACCATGCCCCGCTGGTGCATCTTCGTGGTGATCGGCAGGCGACGGCTGCGGCAGCCCGCCAGATGAAAGCGGTGGTATTCCAGTTCCTGCGTGTATTCGGCCCGGAGGCTGTCATAGGCGCTGATTTCGCCGTTCATCCAGGCGACGTGATGGGCGGATAGTGGGGCGTTGAATTGCGGACGTTCCATTGGTGTGTCCTTTCGGTTGTGGGTTGGTGCTGCCCCGGCCAGGGAGGAGAAACCGGGGCAGCTAAACCGCGCGGAGAGAGGGGACGCGCGGATGGGTGTTCATCGGAAGCCGTGGCCGTCGCAGACGTGGCAGCCGCCAACGCTGGTGGACCCATCGGCATAGTGGTCGTAGAGGACGCCAAACCCGCGACAGACGCGGCAGAGGCGGTCGGCTTCGGTCATGCCTGCCGGGATCATGTGCGGCAGGGGGCGGCGTTCGGCACCGGCATAACTGGCGTGCAGATCGGCGATTTCCTCCATCACCTCGGCCATGATTTCCGCCAGGTTCTCGGGCGGCTGCCAGCCCCGGTAGCGGGGGCTATAGAGGGGTGCCGCCGTGTCTTTCATTTCGGAGGCTCCGGCAGGGGCATCCAGTGGGTAGGGTTCCACGGCCAGGGGTCACCGTTATAGAGCCAGTGCCCACCGTCGAACCAAAGCACGTCCATTCCGGTGACCGGGCTGAAATGGTCATCAGGGGTGAAGCACAGAACCGGCGTTCCATCCTTCGGCGCGGTATCAATCGGCTGCCACGTCATTGCCGCAACCGACGAACATCAGCGTCCGTGGCAGGGCTTTGCAGCCAGCCTGTCCGGTCGCGGTTGTCGAAGAAGCGGCGAATGGCATACTCCGTCATGCACAGCCGCTCCTCGTTGCTGTCGATGTGGACGAACAGAACGGGGTGAACAAAGCGGGTCATGGTCATTCCTCCGGTCCAGTCATGTTGCGGGCGGATTGCTTCATCGCTGCGACGGTGCGCGCATGGGCGGCTGTCAGACCCGCGTGGTGGCCCTCGCAGAAGGCTTGGGCCGTGGCGACGTCAGGCAGCATCCGGCCATCGTTCAGCACGGCGCCGTTGTAGCTGGCGAGTGCGCCGCCAGCCTTGTTTGCCATGATGTGATACGGGCCAGACGAGAAGCCGTTGCGGTAAGGCTGCCATGTCAGGGCGCCGGTCGTGGTTTGGGCGGCGGCGCGGCTGCGGCCGAAGATGCGGGCGATCATCACGCATCCTCCAGGTTCGGCAGGGGGCGAGGGGCCGGTTCGGCATCGACCAAGCGCAGGCCCATGATTTCGCAGAGGCGGTCAAGCCTGTGCCGCATGTGCTTCTGCTGGAACTCGACCGCGTGGTGATTGCCGTTGCGATCCATCCAATAGGCGACGATGGCAGCTTCTGCGATGTCGCGTGCCGCCTCGTTGGCGATCAGGAATTGAGTGCCTTCCATCACCGGCTCCTTTCTTGCGCAAATGCCGTGCATTCTGTCGGGTAGGCCTCGCATCCGTTCAGAGTCCCTGCGCCAAGCAAGCTGTCCTGCGCGGCGAAGATCACCGAGAGGCCCAAGCAGGCGACGATCCCGCCACACAGTCCGGCCATCCACAGGTCACGGGCAGGGCGCTTGCGGTCGATGCCGTGGCGGTCCTTGCGCCAGTCGTGGGCGTCCTCGGGGGTCACGCGATCACCCATGATGCGCGTCCTTCTTCATGGCCGCGTCCATCGCGGGCGCGGGCTGATTGGACCAGCGGTCGAACCGCTCTTTCCACATGTCGCGAGCTTCTTCGGTGAAATCCTCGGCTTCGCTGCCTTTCCGGTGCAGGCCCGCCCGCAGCATGTATTCGCAGCGCGAAAACTGTTGCTGTGCGTAGAAGGCGGCGGCACCCGTTTCGATCAGATGCGCAAGCCGCTTGGTGCCTGCGCCTGCTGGCTTGGAAAGATCGTGGGTTGCGACCCGCTCCGCGCCAACTGCGTCTGCAAAAGTAAGCAGGAAGCCATCTTCTGCCTCGTTCCAGCCCTTAGCCATCGGCGCGCCCCCTCTTGCTGGCCGCGTCCACCACATAGGCAGGCGGGATTTCCTGATACGCTGCGCGGGGAAGGGTGATTGCGTCAGACCGGCGCTTCGCCTCGGCATAGATGATGCCCATGATGGCGTCGTAAGCGTCCTCATTGGTCATGCGGAAGGCTTGCGTTCTCATTTCGCCACCTGCGCAATCCGTGCGTTGAGGCGGTTGGCCCGAAGAGCATACCGGCAAGCGAATTTGAGGTCCCTGCGGCTGCCGTCCGAGAGGCGGGCAACTGCCTTGATCGCATCGAGGCGGTGGGACAGAAGCTCGTCCAGCGTGCGCGGCAGAAGGTGCCGGACATCAGCGGGCATGTCGGGGAACAGGATCGGCGCAAGGGCCGGGCGGGCGGGCGTCACTGCCGCGCGGAAACCTTGCAGGCTTCCAGAAGCGCCACCTGCAACCTGATGTTGCGCATGATGGCGCGGTAATACGTGCGGTTGGATATACGGAGCATTCACGGGTGGTCCTCCATGTCTCCCGGGCGGTTGGTCTGTTGCCCTGGGTATGGAGAGATATTGCGATAATCGCAAATAACATGCAAGCACTAAATTTGCGGAAATCGCAAAAAGATGCTGCGCCTTTGATTCGCGCCTATTATCCTGCCCTAGTCAGCGTCGGACGGCGGCGCAGCAAAAAGCCCGCCTGGTCGGGCGGGCTATGGGTCGCTCTATAGGATGAGGCGTTATCCGGCGGGAGGCAGGAACCGCGCCGCGATCTGGGCGGCGGTCGAAAGCGCCACGATCAGGCCGACGATAACCGCGATACCTCCATAGCCCGGCAGCATAGCTACACGGCCCTTGAGTTCGGCAACGTCCGACCGAAGTGCCTTAAGGTCTGCCTTGACCTCTTTCATGTCATCTTCAAGGTGTTTGACGCGGGCTTCCATGCCTTCAAAGGTGCCTCCGCCGTCGCCGGATTTCAAGCCCGAACGAAGTCTGGCCAGATCCGTGCCAATGTCATGGACGTTACTCATCTCTCAGCCGCTCCAGAAGGTCGCGCTGCATTTCGTAAGTCTCCAGCATCAGTTTGTCGGCTAGATCAAGCTGCCCCCGACGAAGCGCGATGATCACGTTCATCATCTTAATCGTTACCCCCAATACCGAGACCAAGTCCTCTTTGTGGGCGGTCGGTTCGGGAGGATCAATCATCTGCCACCTGTCGAAAGTTAGTTTCCGGTATCATCGCACCACACGAAAGCCGCCAAAACTTGCCCCATTGAACAGCTAACAACCGGCACGGGCATTCCATAAGGATCAACCTGAACGTGCGGAATCAACGGCTTCAACTAAACACCCCCTAGCGTCAACTGACTTTCTGTCAGGCTTGGTCAGTGGGCGTAGTTCTGCAAAAGTTCTATATGAGCGTGCATAATCCGGGAGGGGGACAATGCCAGAGGATACCGAAGCAATCCTGAGTGAAGTGGAGACCATTCTTAGTCTTCCGTCTGGCGACGAGAGAGCAGCCCGTCTGCAACGCCTGACATCAAGTCAAGCTCTTCATCGGTTAGTTGCTTCAGGCGGTCCACTAGCCGCTTCTCTGCTGGCCTGGAGGGAACATCGGGACCGTCAAAGAATGCTTTGACGGCGGCCATTTCTTCCGGCTGAACGCGGCGACCCCCTTTGAGGATTTTACTGACCTCGGCAGGGGTTACGCCCATGGCTTGGGCAAGGGCGGACTTTTCCCCGCGCTTGCCGGTTAGCCTCTCAGCAATCCACTGTGCGTCGATTATTTCCATGCAGGTTTTGTTGCGCAAATCGCAACGGCAATATACTGCGATAATCGCAAAGATAGTGCTTGCGTTACTTTGCGATAATCGCAATAATGGCAGGCATGGAACCTGCAAACACCATCATCCAACTGTGCGGCGGCTTTCAAGCCGTAGCTGACATGACGGGACGGGATGTGTCCCGCATCCACCGCTGGACCTACTCCAAGGAGAAGGGCGGCACTGGCGGGGTGATCCCTGCTGACGTGCAGACGCTGCTTCTTTCCGAAGCCGTCCGTCGCGGCGTCCCGCTCACGCCGAACCACTTCTTTCCCGGTTTTCCACAGAAGCCCGCCCGTCAACGGCGCGCGACGGCCTAATCGCCGCCGCGCCCCTTCTTCGCACGTCCTCAACCGACCCAAACTGGGCACAGGCGAGACTGATGACACGCCAAAAACTCCACTCTGAACAAACCGGGTTTCCCCACACACAAGATGGGAACGGCTTTGTGAACACCCAAGGAAACACGGTTTCCGAAGGAGTTAGCCATGAATGATGCCGCCATGATCCGCGCCTTCATGGGCGGGCTGATTGACCGGGCAGGGGGCTTTGATGCCGCCGCTGCCTTCATCGGCGCCCGTCTCGGCCATGAGGTTTCCAAGGGCAGCATCAGCAAGCGCCAGTCGGGACAACTGGACTGGCCGCTAATCGAAATCATGGCTCTTGAGGATGCCGTTGGCGACCGCTGTGTTCGCCGCTGGCTGTCGCAATCGCTGCCCGAGGTCGAGGAAGGCGTCTGCCTGCTTCGCGGTGCTGCGGTTCTGGCCCGTGAAAGCGGAGAAGCCTTCGAGGCCGTGGCCGATCTGGCTGCTGGCACAGGCTGCCGCGAGAAGGCCCGCAAGGAAGTCGCAGACCTGATCGTCGCGGGCAAGAGCATGGCCGCGATCTTGGAAGGTGGCGCGAAATGACCACCGTTCACCCCTTCTCAGACGCCCCCGTCCTGTTCCTGATCGGCTACGGCTTCCGCCCTGCCTATCAGCCCGCAGACTACATCGGCCCCCGCATGGATTGCCCGATGTGGCTGCCCGCCCCTGACGCGGATCTTGCCTATCTGGCGAAATGGGAAGCCCCCGCAGGCCACGGCCTCGGCTTCGTCCTGTGGCCCGACATGGGAAACCCCATAACGGCGGCGGAACTGGCGCAGAGCAATGTGCAAAATATTCACATCGCTCCCCCCTTCACCGCTGGCCCGCTCATCCCCGGCCCCTGGCATCCCCCGGTGGACTATCCCTGCAACTGCATCACGCCTGACTTCCCGCCCGTCGCACCTGTGCCGGTTATGGCTGATGCAGCCGTGATGCTGATGACCGCCTTGGCTGCATTCTGGCTGTGGAGGCGGAAATGACCATCATCCGGGAAGAACGCATTGGCGGGCAGCGACTGATCTTGGGAGATTGCTTGGGCGCATTGACCTCAATCGAGGCAGCGCACGCAGTGATTACTGATCCGCCCTATTCCTCGGGCGCCCGAACTACCGCACAGATGCGCGGTCGCGGTGGGATGTCCCGTGGAGAGGCGTGGGCAGATAAGCCGCTGCCTAATGATCGCCTGTCTGTCACCGGCTTCACATGGTTGATGCGGCAGATCGGTTTGGAGGCGGAGCGCCTCCTAGTGGCGGGCGGATCTTTCCTTGCCTTCATCGACTGGCGGCAGTTCCCGACGCTCTACGGCTGCATTGAAAGCTGCAACCTCCAGATCATCAACATGGTGGTTTGGGATAAGCAAGTTTTCGGCATGGGGAACGGCTTTCGCAATCAGCATGAACTGATCCTGCACGCATCTTCTGGAACGCCCCGCGTCTTTGATCGCAGCGTGCCAAACGTCATTGGGTCTAAGCGCATCCCCTCGTCAGACATCCATCCGACTGAGAAGCCTGTGGAACTGATGGAGGAACTTATTCGCGTCGTGACAGATCGCGGCGAGACTGTGGTTGATCCGTTCATGGGAAGCGGAACGACGCTGGTTGCCTGTGAAAAGCAGGGACGGTTTGGCGTCGGCGTTGAGATTGACCCTGACTATTTCGAGACGGCTTGCCGCCGCGTCGAAGAAGCATCCCGCGCCCCTGACCTTTTCATCGCCCCCACCGTGAAACCCACACAGGAGGCAATGGAGCTATGACATGTCTCAATCACGACCGGGACCAGTTGAGCCGCCTCGGTGCTGCAAGTGTGACGCATCCGTCGCCCCTTTCGGCTTCGGTGAATACCGCGTCTGCCGCGAATGTGCCCCCGCAGCCGATGCTTACCTACGGCGTGTTAGCAGCCGCACGATCCCAGCGTTGTTCGGACCTAGCAGCCAACCCCAACAGCCGCATCATTCTCGGCCGCGTCCGCGAACTGACGCACCTGATGCTGATGCTTGAACTGGAGGCCCGGCAATGAGCGCCCGTAACCGTGAGAAAGGCGCCAGCTTCGAACGCTACATTGCGAACGAACTGTTCCTGCGCCTTGGCATCAGCTTCCGCCGCGACCTTGACCAATACCGGGAACGCGAACGCGGCGACCTGATCACCGACGACGAGAACTGGCCGTTCCTAGTGGAATGCAAAAAGGTCCGCCAGATAAGCTTGGGCGCATGGCGCAAGCAGGCCACGGCCGCAGCCCGCAAGGCTAATCGCCGCCCCGCTGTGATCTACCAGCCGCCCTACAAGCCGACTGCCGTCTCCGTGCCTCTCAGCGCCTTCTGTGACGCATGGCCTTCGAACGAATGGGCAGAAATCACCCTGGACGGCTTCTGCCTGCTGGCCCGCGAAATCATGGCTGAACCGGGCAACTGGCAGCCCAACGACTACCGCGATCTGCGTGACCGCCTCGTGGGGAAGGACGCAGAATGAGCAGCACCCCGTTCATGCAGCTTTATCCGGCTGACTACCTGGCCGACACCATGGACCTTACAACGGAGCAGCATGGGGCCTACCTACTGATCCTGATGACCATGTGGCAGCATGATGCAAAGCTGCCTTCCGACATCAAGAAGTTGGCCCGCATTGCCCGCCTGTCGCCCGCCAAGTTTCGTCCTGTCTGGGAAGAAATCAGCCGTTTCTTCATCGAGGCTGACGGCTTCATAACCAACGCCAGGCTTACGAAAGAACGAAAGAAAGCGCACGAAAAAAGTGCAAAACGCGCAATCGCTGGCAGCGCTGGCGGCAAAGCTAAGGCACTGAAAGATAAGGCGACAGCAGATAGCAATTGCCATGCGAATGCTATGGCATCTTCTTCAGATACCAGAGACCAGATAGAAGAAAGAAAGGAAGCTAAAGCTTCCTCGTCGGCCAAGCCGACTGTGCCGGGTCCATCCTTCGATGATTTCTGGGCTGTCTGGCCTCTCGGCAAGATCGCCAAACAGGACGCCGCCAAGGCTTTCAAGAAACTCAGTGCCGAAAGCCGCAGGCTGGCGATAGATCGCGCCCCGGCTTGGGCTGCGCAGTGGCGCCGCGATCACCCGCACGCCAACCCCATTCACCCAGCCAGATACCTCAATGGCACTCGCTGGACCGACGAAATCCAACCCACGCTAACCCTGATCCCCGGAGGAACCCGTGAACCTTCCCGCCAAGATCACCGCGCCCCTTCCCACGCCCACCCCACAGATCGCGCAATCGCTTTCGCCAGCCGCGCTGTCAGAACACCGAGCAAAGATTGCTTTTGACGTGCGCGTGATGCTGTCGGCCTACTTCGACCCCAGCGAAAGCGACGAAGTGAAGGCCGGTCTGCTGGCATGGTTCTGTGACGAATTGCAGGACTGGAAGCACGAGCAGGTTGTTTGGGGTCTGCGGGAATGGAACCGCGAGAACCCGCGCCGCCGCCCGACCCCTGGCGACATCGTGGCGATCCTCAAGCGCGCCCGTGGTGAGAAGTTTGCCAAGCAATACGCTGAGCAGCTTGCCCGCATCAACAGGACCCCCGAACCCGTCATCACCGAAGAAGCCCGCGCCCGCAACGCCGCCCGCGTGGCTGAACTGTTCCCCAGCATCATCAAGCGCGTCCCGGAGGTGAAGGAATGAGTATGCCCGTTCCCTGCCACATCAACGGTCAGTTCTATCCTTCGCAGAAGGCCGCAGCAGAAGCCCTTGGCGTCACGCCGAACGCAATCAGCAACGCCATCATTCATGGCCGCGAGGACAATGTTCGTCGGTTTAAGGGCCATAAAGGAAATCTCAATGCCCGGCATATCCCGGTCGTGATTTTTGGTCGACGCTATCGGTCTAAGCTGGCGGCCGCGAAAGCCCTTGGCGTGAACTATCGCACCTTCCGACGCTGGCTGGAGAATGGCGAATTGGGCCGTCTGATGATCGCCATCAGCAAGAAGGAGGCCGCGCACGTCGGTAAATCCGCATGACGCGCCGTTGCTTCTCAGGGTTTGAGCGCCCCAAAGGCTTCACCGGATACGACCGACAGGCAAGTGTGACTGAATATGCGGGTGTCAAGTTCCGTTCCCGCCTTGAGGCGACTTGGGCGTCATTCTTTGACCTGACGGGTATGGAATGGGAATATGAACCTGTCCGACTTGATGGATGGATCCCTGATTTTCGCTTGTTTGGTCGCTTCCTCTGCGAAGTGAAGCCGATCCAGATGACGGGCTTCGCAGTGGCTTCGACCGAGTATGCCTGGATCCGCAAGACGCTTGGTCATGGTCAGGTTTTGATCTTCGGTGATCGTCCGTCGGATTGCCTCGCCTGCATGGTCAACGCCGATGACCTGAGCATTTCCGGCAGGACGGTGTTCTTTGACCCTGATGCTCCGTTCAAAATGGTTTCCGTAAGCGATGACGGCGGCAGCCATCCGCTTCGCGGTAACGCTGAATGGCCGTGGCGGGAAGCTGTCCGAAATCTCATTCGCCCCACAACGACACCCGGCATCGCCCGCCGTAGATCGGAGATTTCAGCATGAAGAACCTCACCATTGCAGGCCGCATCACCCGCGATGCAGTCACCCGCAGCACCCAGCAAGGCGAAAAGGTCACGGGCTTTTCCGTCGCTGTGGATGACGGCTACGGCCAGAACAAGCGCGCGATGTTCTTCGACTGCAGCCTGTGGGGCAAGCGCGGCGACAGCCTGGCGCAGCACCTGACGAAAGGATCGCAAGTCACCGTATCCGGCGATCTGTCCACCCGTGAACATGAGGGCAAGACCTACCTCACGATCCGTGTTGCAGACCTGACCTTGCAGGGCAAGCCGCAGGGCACCTCGGGCGGCGGCAGGTCCGACGACTATGACCGGCAGTCCAGCGGCAGCCAGCAGAGCAGCCGCAGCGACTACGACGACTCAATTCCATTTTAGTGCCTGAAATGCTTGATGAAATCCCGCAAATATGCGATCATTCAACGGCAAGCGGAGGTGCTGGTAACACCTTCCGCCTGCCTGACCAATCACGCCGATGGAGGGCGATCATGGCTAAGGATCAAGTAATCCCTGAGGGGATGGATTCGCAATATCCCGGAAACGAAATTTGGAAGCCTGTGCCGTCTGAGCCGGGCGTTCATGTGAGCAACTGGGGCAGGGTTCTCTTGGCTCCTGGTTATGTGCCCCTGCCGAACGGGGGTTATCGGCTGTATCAGCCTGAACCGCGTTTTGGGCAGATTGCTAAGTCCAAGAAGGGTGCTCAGCACGAATATCGAATTGTGATGGTGAAGCGGCAACGTGAAGGCGGCAGGCAATCCCCGCGCAAGGTTCACCAGCTTGTCTGCGAGGCATTCCACGGTCCGAAGCCGTTCCCCGAAGCCGTGGTGCTTCACCTTGACGAGGACGGGCTGAACAACCGGCCCGAAAACCTGCGGTGGGGAACGCAGAAGGAAAACCTGAACATGCCGGGGTTCGTCCAGTATTGCCGGACCCGGCCTCATCCTTCTCTCAAAAGCAAATGAGGTGCGCCATGGGTATCATTCCTGTTTTTCGTGACATCACCCAGCCGCCCGAGCCGTGGACCGCTGAAATCTGCGACATCGTGCGGGATCAGTGGCAGGCTGGCATCCCAAAGCCCTTGCGCGTCCGTCCCGCAGATCTGGTGCCGTCGGATAACCTCACCCGTGGAACAACCACCCTGCTGGAACGGGCAGCCGCGCGCCGTGCCGAATTGGCCGCTATCATCATGCCCCTGCATCGCGCCGGACAGATCATCCCCAAATTGGCGGAGGCGGCCCAATGCTCCCCTACCACCGTGGCCCGCATCCTAGCAGAACATGGCGTCAAGCCGAACAGATCCACAGTCGGGGGCTTCAAGAACCGGGATTATACCCAGTTCGTCCCGCAGGCTATGGCGATGCGGGCGCAGGGTAAGTCGTGGCGTGACATCGGCACCGCACTGGGCATTTGTCGGGCCGCTATCAGCAAGGCTTGCCAGGCACATGAGGCGCGCAAATGACATTGGTGGCGCCAAAACACTTGCGCGGCCGGATCGGGAACTGGCGGCTGGAACTGCTGGAAGAACGCGCCGAATGGATCAGGAAGGCACATGGTGAAGGGCATACCGCCCGGGCCATCGGGGAAGCATTGGGCATCTCGCACGGAGCCGCGATCAAGGCCGTGCAAGTGGCTGGCTGCCGTCGCATCAATCGCCAGTCGAGGTCGTGCATCTACAGTCAGGGGCTTATCCTGGGAGCGCCAAGCAAAGCCTACGACAGCTTGCCCATCCCGGCCCGTGCCGCCCTGGCAGACGCAGCAGCACGCAAAGGGAAGCCCATGATGCAGGTCATGGCGGATTTCTGGGCACAGCATCACGGAGCGGGCGCATGACAGGCATCGGCATCGTTGCTGTTCACGGCTTCTGGAACCCCCTGAGCTGGAAACTCGGCCTGCGCGAATACCAGGGCGAGGATTGGTATTACATCGGCCCCGTGGCCCTGATCGTGGAGCGGACGGCATGAGGGTGCTGGTAGCGTGCGAGTATTCCGGCCGCGTCCGTGACGCCTTCATCGCCCAGGGGCATGAGGCCATGTCCTGCGATCTTCTGCCCGCCGAGGTTCCCGGCCCGCACTACCAAGGCGATGTGCGAGACGTGCTGGACTATCCGTGGGATCTGATGATCGCCCACCCACCCTGCACGCACCTGTCCGTCAGTGGCGCCCGGCACTTCGAGGCCAAGCGTCAAGACGGCCGGCAGCAGGCGGCGGTTAGCTTCTTCATGATGCTGGCCAAGGCCGACATCCCAATGATCGCCATCGAGAACCCGGTCTGCATCATGTCCAGCCTGTGGCGGAAGCCTGACCAGACGATCCAGCCTTGGCAGTTCGGTCACGGCGAAACCAAGGCGACGTGCCTCTGGCTCAAAGGTCTGCGCCCGCTGGTCCCGACCGACATCGTGGAAGGCCGCGAGGCCCGCGTCCATCGGATGCCACCCGGTCCTGACCGGTGGAAAGAACGCAGCCGCACCTTTGAAGGCGTGGCCGCAGCCATGGCCGATCAGTGGGGCCGTGACGACCTGTTCAGCGTGAGGGCCGCAGAATGACGCAACACGACCCCACCCGGCGCACCAACCGCCAGCGTGACAGCCGCAAGCAGGAACGCCGCCAGGAGCGACACACCGACAACGCATCCCTCCGCGATGCCGTCAGGGCCATCGGGGCGGGCGACATCGAGCAGTGGCAGCAGGAGGACGGCGATGAGTGACACAGGCGCAGTGGTCGCGCTTTTCATCGCGGCGATGATTGGGGCAGGCTTCGTCGGCCAGCTTCTCGGAGAGGCGCTGATCCGTTTCGCGATCTGGCGCGGATGGTTCTCCCGCCGAACGATTATCGTCCGCACCCACATCTGGGACACCGACAGCGAGAGAGGGCAGGGCGATGAGTGACCGCGAGGAGTGGAGCGAATGGCGGCTGCACGATGGTATGTCTCGGCCTGTGCCCGCTGGAACATGGGTGGAGACAGAGGACCGTTGGGGGGAAATCAATCAGGACTTCGCAGAAGCCTTTGATGAAACCACCGACATGTCTGGCTGCTGGGTTTGGGAAGGCGATGATGAATTGTTCGGGGTGGAAATCGTCCGATACCGCGTCAGGACGCCCCGCGCCCTCCAGCAACTCCGCGAAATGATCGAAACCCTGCCCGCACCACGGCAGAAGGAGGACGCATGAGCGACAGCATCCTATTCTTGGACATAGACGGCCCCATGATCCCCATGCGCGCCTATATCTTCGACCGCATGGCAAGCCATGACCAGCTTCTCGACATTGCCTGCATCAATGTCTTGCGGGCTGTCGTGGACGATACCGGCGCAAAGATCGTGTTCAACACGACGCACAACCGCTTCCTGCATAGCAATGGCAAATATCCGGGTCTGCTGGGCCGCTTTGCTGCTGCGGGCTTCCATGTCGGCTTCGACATCCACGATGACTGCCACACGCTCTATCCTGACTTGGACCGACTGACTGCCATCCGTGAGTGGCTACACCGGCACCCCGGCCATGAGTGGATCGCCTTCGATGACTGCCAGATTGACGACCCGCGCGCATTCCTGACCGACAGCAAGCACGGCATCGGCTGGGACGAATACCAGCACGCCCGCCAGCACCTGTTGGGCGAGAAGCCCGCATTGATCCTGATGTGAAGGAGGACGCTCATGTCTGATGCACTGCAACGGCTGATCGAAGCGGTGGAGGCGGGCAGCGATGCGCCGTTCCATGATCTGACGTATTCCGACCTGGACGGATTTGGACAGCGTTTCATCAATTTGGTCCAACAGGCGAACCATGGCGACCTGAACGCAGCCAAGGCACTGCATGACGCCCTGCTGCCGGAACACGACTGGGAACGCGACGACACTGGCAGGATGAGTGTGACGCACTGCAATGGCGATTATTCCGCAAAGGTGATCGGCAATCCCGCCCGCGCTTGGCTCCTCGCCATCCTCCGCGCTTACCAACAGGTGCAGCAATGACCCCCGCCGAACAACTGGCAGAAGCCATCCTCTCCGCTGCTGGATCGGGCCTGCGCCATTACACCGCCACCAGCAGACAGCGCATCATCGACGCGGCAGAGGCGCAGATCGCCGCGTTGCAGGGCATCCCGGTCAGGCTTGGCGTCCTGGAGTTGCCCGCAGCGCCTCTGGAACCCACCCCACAGCCCCGCAACGACCTTGCCGGGTCCACCGGGACGTCCGACACCATCAACGCGCCTCACGGGGCAGAAAACGGAGCAAACGAATGATCGAGGGCATCACGGTCGATACGGACATGTGGACGGTCTTTGAGGCTTCCATGACCCGCGAGGTGCATGTGACTTCGAACCAGTGGTCGCGGGACACACTGTATCTTGGCGAACCCCTGCCGGATGACCGCGAAGAATACGAGTTCGTCACCATCAAAATGCAGCGCACGATTTCTAGAAGCAGCAAGGTGCAGCCATGACCAAAGCCCGCAAGCGACTGACCAAGCAGCGCCGCGCATCTCTTGCTGGCGTCCTTGCCCGCAGCAAGGCCTCCGTCACTCTCTGGGATCACGGCGCAATGGGCCAAGCCAACCGAAAGGGCCTCATCATCGAAGAACGAGGGGAGCAGGATCCCGTGTCCGGCAAGATCACCAACCCGAACGGCGTCACAGGCGCCAGGCGCATCGACCTGCTGCAATACTGGCACAAGCGCGGCAGCATCAGCACGGGCGGATACAACGCCGCCGTCATGCTGCGGGACGCATTTGAGGCTACTATGCGCAGCAAGCCATGCCTGCCCGACAATGACCGGGTGCAGTCCAGCCCCAAGCCGGACCATGCTGTCACCATCCAGATCGACCGCATCAGCCGCTATGAGAAGATCGCCCGCCACGTCCACCCGGCCGACAAGTCGCTCATCACGGCTTGCGTCATTGACGGACACCACCCAAGCCGCATCTACGGCGCGCTTCGCACCCGGCAAGGCTTCGATGATCTGCGGGATGCACTAGATCGGCTGCACGACTCACTTTCTCGCACAAGGGCTATTGTCAAGCACGCAAATTGATGATAACCAGATAATCGCAGGCGAGAGGTTTGGCAGATGTCTGCCTTTCGCTCAGACGCGCGGGCCGAGAGATTGGCGCCGCGTTTTTCGTAGCGGCTCTGCTCACGTCATCCGCATTAAGTCCACGTTCAGAGCGTGGCCGGTGGGTTGATCGCCACCGCCTGTCATTTCAGCGTCCACATTCACCCCGTGGGCAAAGGACTTGTCAGTGATACTGTTCCGGGATGTCGAGCTTCATGCGCTCTTCGTCTGCCCCTTCGTAGAAGGGCCGCCTCATGGCGGTTTGGTTGGTTGGCACGAAGTCGGGAAGTGAAATGATCGCGCGCCAAGCGTCTTCTGTAATGCGGAAAGTGTGAGAGTCCCCGTAGTCCGACTCAATAAGATTGTTATCGACCATATGGATTGTGACCGGGTGGTCCGGTGGCGCACTGACGCGTCTACTCGCCTGAGATACCGAGTAGAGCAGGACGTATTTGATCGCCAAAGGCGAAGAAGCGATGGTTTTCCGAAGCCTTCGGATATTGTTCGGGCGTCTTGCAGCCTTGGCTTTTTCGCGAGCAAAGGTCGCCAGGCTGTCTCCAGCCCAGTACAGTCCTGCTAGCACCACGACGACGAAAGAGAAGATGACTGCTACACGAAGGCTGGGCATAACCCAGATTGGCAATCCGGCAAATAGTTGCGGTTGATAGCGTTCCGCCAGCAGGCAGAGTGCGCAAGCGGAGAACACCGTGAACGCAGCACGTCCGCTGATCTTCAAGGCAGCAATTAGCTGTCCGACAATGTCCATTCTCGCCTCCCTGTTGGTTGCTTTGAGCACAGAGGCATAGCGATTCGATAGTCCGCCCCAACGGGGCAAAACCATTCGCCAGCGGCGGAGGGATGAAACATGCGATCAACCTGGAGAGGTTGGTCCAGGGGACACCGAATTGGGCTGTTTCGGCGCTCTGTCGAGCTTAGTTTTGCCGAGATGGAGAAGGTGATCCTTTCGCACGGCTGAAAGATATTCATGGTATGCAGTGTGGACCTTTTTAGTCGTCTCTGCTGCGTTACGGCGAACCTTAGTTAGTTCTTCTGTCCCTTTGCGAGTGAGGGGATCCTCTGCTCGGCGGGCCAATGTTTGCGCCGTCCTATCCTGTTCATCGGCGTTGTATAAGGCTTCGGCCTTGGCAGCGACATCAGGAGAAGCAAAAAGATAGATTAGTTGCTGCTTTCCAAATAGCTTACGACGTGCATCGACTTCTTCCTGGGGCCTCGGATGGACTCCTCCGTTGCCCCAAGTTTCACGAATTTCCTCGAATAGCGCCAAGAACTCCGCATGAACCTTGCGAACTTCACTAGCTGAGGAAGTGTCCCGGTCAATCTGCTTCTGCTTCAAGTAGACCTTCACGGCTATCCACCAAGCCATGGCTGCGCCTATGACGGCGGGGAGTAAAGGCTTAATTTCGGTCCATATTTGGCAGGCTACAGTGGGCATCATGTTCATTGGCCTTCTCATTGCGTGTGGTGAGATGCTGGCGCCCTGATGGCCGTCTGGAACATGAAAAACAATCGAGGAAATCAAGATGGCGCAGCACGGCGGAAAGCGCCCCGGTGCTGGCCGTAAGCCGGGCCGGGTAAGCAAGGCAAAGCGTGAACTGGCCGACATGGCGAAGGATCACGCAGAGAGCGCCTTGGATGTTCTGGCGGAAATCATGCACGACAACCAGCAGCCAGCGGCAGCCAGGGTATCGGCGGCGAACGCCCTGCTGGATCGGGGATACGGCAAGCCCGCGCAGGCTGTGCAGCTTACGGGCGCAGAGGGCGGGCCTGTGACGTTGGTCACGCGCCGCGTCGTGGATGCCAATGGAACTGGAGATTGACACGCCCAGGTGGGCGCTGCCTCTGTTGCAGCCTGCCCGCTACAAAGGCGTCTGGGGTGGTCGGGCAAGCGGCAAGTCCCACGTCATGGCCGAAAACCTCGTTGAGGCGATGGTCATGGACGCGGACCTTCGGGCGGTTTGCATCCGGGAGGTCCAGAAGTCGTTGAAATTCTCGGCCAAGCAGTTGGTCGAGGACAAGATCAAGGCCATGGGCGTCGGGCATCTGTTCGACGTTCAGGCGGTGGAGATTAAGCGCAAGGGCGGGGCAGGGGTCTGCATCTTCCAAGGGATGCAGGACCACACAGCGGATAGCATCAAATCGCTGGAAGGCTTCCGCATCGCCTGGATCGAGGAAGCGCAGGCGCTGTCGGATAAGTCGCTGCGGCTGCTGCGCCCTACGATGCGGGCGCCAGGCGCGGAAATATGGGCCAGTTGGAACCCAGATCAGCCCGACGATGCGATTGACAAGTTCCTGCGGGGGCAGAAGCCGCCAGAGGGTGCAATTGTCCTGCGGGCAAATTGGCAGGACAATCCGTGGCTGCCCGACGAGATCAAGGCGGAGATCGCCCACGACTGGGCAGGAGACCCGGAAACCTACGCCCATGTCTGGCTAGGGGAATATAACACCCGATCCGAAGCGCAGATCTTCGCGGGCCGTTACAAGGTCGATGAGTTCGAACCAGGCGACGATTGGGACGGCCCATACTTCGGGGCAGACTGGGGCTTCGCCCAAGACCCGACGATCCTGGTCAAGTGTTGGGTGATGCCTGACGGGCGCGTGGCGGTTGAGAAGGAAAGCGGCAAGGTCGGGCTGGACATCGATAAGACCGGCGACCTGTGGGGGCAAGACATCCCCGAGGCGCAGAGGGCCACGATAAGGGCAGACAGCGCCCGACCCGAGACGATCAGCTACATGCAGCGGCATGGCTGGAAGGGCATCACGGGCGTGGACAAGTGGAAGGGCAGCGTCGAGGACGGCGTTGAATGGCTGCGGACCAAGGGTCTGCTGATCCACCCGCGTTGCCAGCGCGCCCAGCGTGAAGCCCGGCTCTACCGCTACAAGGTCAACAAGGCGGGCGATGTGCTGGCGCAGATCGAGGACGCCGAGAACCACATCTGGGACGCTGTGCGCTATGCGCTCGCGCCCTTGATCCGAGCCAGGTCCCAGCCTGAAACGAAGACGACGACGGTAGTAGGGATGTACTGATGGCCGGAACTGTGTCCGACAAGCATCCCGACTGGACGGATCGGGCCGACGAATGGGCAATGATGCGGGCATGCGCCCGTGGCGAGAAGGCGGTGAAGGAGGCCGGCGAAAGCTACCTGCCAATGCCGTCCGGCTTCCGTGCCCAAGGCGACGGCGGGCGGGCGATGTACGCCGCCTATCAGACGCGGGCGCAGTTTTCGGAGATCCTCGCGCCCACGATCCGGGGCATGGTCGGCGTCATTCACCGCACCGAGGCGCAGGTTGAGATGCCAGCCTCGATGCAGCGGCTGTGGGAGCACGCTACAGCCGATGGTCTGCCTCTTGAGGCCCTGCACCGCAGGATTACTGGGGAATTGCTTCTAACAGGCCGCTACGCGCTTCTGGCGGATGCCTCCTCTGAGGGGTCTGACTTGCCTTGGCTGGCTGGCTACACTGCCGAGGCGCTCATCAACTGGTCGCCGGCGCGCGACTTCTTCGTACTGGACGAAAGCGGCCTCCGCCGTGTGGGCTTCCGGTGGCGGGAGCAGAAGGCTTTCCGCGTGCTGCGGATGGAAGATGGCCGGTACAGCGTCGAGACATATACGAACGAAACGCTTGATGCCGAAGCCTTGCAACCGACAGCGCGCGGTGGGGCAGGGCTGACGGAAATCCCGCTGGTCGTAATGGGGCCGAAGGACCTGTCTGTCACGCCAGATGAGCCGCCGCTGATCGGTGTGGCCCGTGCGGCGCTGGCGATGTACCGACTGGACGCCGACTATCGACACCAGCTCTACATGAGCGGGCAGGAGACGCTGGTCATCATCAACGGCGATGCGCCTCAGGCAGTAGGGGCTGGGGTGGTGATCACGCTGAAGGCCAGCAGTGACGAACATCAGCCAGATGCCAAGTATGTCGGCCCGGCCGGAACGGGCATCAAGGCACACCGCCAAGCCATCCAGGACGAGCGAGACAATGCATCAGCGGCAGGCGCGCGGCTGTTCGACAGCGAGAAGAAGGCAGCCGAAAGCGGCGACGCTCTGCGCATCCGGTATGCGGCTCAGACGGCGACGCTGACCTCCATCGCGCTCGCAAGCGCCCAGGGGCTGGAGAAGGCGCTGCGGCACATTGCGGTGATGATTGGCGCATCGCCCAATGAAGTCGTCGTTAAGCCGAACCTGTCGTTCGTAGATGCAACGCTTACCCCGACCGATGCCGCAGCGCTTGTGAGGCTGTGGCAGGACGGGGCTGTCAGCTATCAGACGCTGTACGAGAACTTGCAGCGCGGGGAAATCGCCAGTGCAGAACGGTCGTTTGAGGAGGAATATGACCTGATCCTGAACCCGATGGAGCAGGCCGAGGCTTAACTCCAGCTTACTTTGGCACCGGCTTTTGTGTTGTCGCTTGTCGGCGTCTGGGCTTTGGAGGTACGGCGATCTTTAGGCGATCTGCTTCAGCACGTGTAATTAGGGTTCGCTGGATAAAGCCTTCGGCTATGGACATCATGGTGTCCAACTGGCTTGTGCTAGGACGCCAAGCCCTGTGTGCTGCGGCCCCGCCGGCATCAGTCAAGACAGATAAGAAGTTCTTTTCTGTCAAACCAACAAAGCCTTCATCTTGCAGGTCAGAAAGCTTTTCTCCAAAGCGTTTCGCAGGGTCGATGCCTAATACCTCGGTTGCGCGGTCAAAGGCTGTACGAAGGCCGATGGCTGCAAGGACGTCCAGATCGCTATCCAAAGCAACATATACAGCCTGCATTAGATCATGAAGGCTGGGATCAATCTCTGAAAGGTCGTGAAGCCAATCGGGCCGTTCCCGCTTTATGGGCGAAGGCCAGTGTTCGATCTTATGTTTGTATTCCACATAATCTTCGCCGCTTACCGGGTCGGTGTGGCAGATTTCATCTTCCGAAAAGACTGAGTCTGTTTGGTGGTAAATGGTCTCACATGCGCGGCACTGGAGTATCCGGTGGTCGGTGTGAAGCCAGACAAGATCATACTCCTCGTGTCGGCTCGCGTGACCCATAACATCAGCCCATCTGTCAGGGCCGCAGGCGGGACAGTGCCCTCGGACTTTATCTGGGTCGAACGACATATGTTCTCTCGTGAAGTCATCAGTGGCGGCAAGACTGCTGCACAGCAAAGAGCGACGAGTCAAGATTGTGGGATCGCCCGCACAGCCTTCCAATTCGTAAGTTGTCCAGACCGGCCGCCAGTGTGCGGCCTTTTCTTCTGAAAGGAACGGCCAGTGGCCCTGAAAGCAATCATCGACAGCCTCGACAGTGTCGAGGAACAGCATCGCTCGCTCTACGAGGAAAAGGACGGCAAGTACGTCCTGGCAATCGAAGGGTTGGAAGCCCACCCCGGCGCCGCCGCGTTGAAATCGGCGCTGGATCGTGTCCGCTCCGAAAAACGCGCCCTCAGCGAGAAGCTGACCGGCGCTGAGGCGCGACTGACCGGCCTGCCCGACGACTTCGATGCCGACGAGTACGACCGGCTCAGGGCTGCGGCAGAGGGCAAGGAGCCGCCCGCGTTGGATGAGCGACTTGAACGGCAGCGCACCGAACTGGAAAAGAAGCACGGCGCCGAGAAGGCGAAGCTGGAAGGTCGCATTGCCAAGCTGGATGGCACGCTGCGCAAGACGCTGGTGGATGACGGCCTGACTAAGGCGCTGATCGACGCAGGCGTGTCCAAGGACTTCCTCCCGGCCGCCAAGGCGCTGCTGAAAGAGCGCGGCGCGGTGAAGCTGATCGAGGAAGATGATGAATTCCAGGTGCTGGCTGACAACGGCATCGATGACCGCATGCCCTTGGCAAAGTTCGTAACTGACTGGGCCGCTGATGAAGGCAAGCACTTCGTCGCCAAGCCCACGGGCGGCGATGCGAAGGGCGGCGATGCCAAGCGGTTCACCGACAACCCCTTCGATCCGAAGAACCCGAACCGGACGAAGCAGCAGGAACTAATCATCGCCAACGACGCCAAGGCCCGCCAGATGGCCGAGGCCGTGGGCGTGAAGCCCTACTGGTAACTTCCGGCGCCAGTGGCGCCATTCCCGAGGCCTGCGCCCAGTGGGGCGGCCCAACAATCCCCACTCAATCGTAAACTCGGAAAAGGAGCCACAAGATGGCAACGACCCGTTTGAGCGACGTCATCTACGGCCCGCTCTTCCTCCCCACTACCATCCAACGGATCGCGCAGCTGTCGCGTATCCGCAACTCGCCCATCGTGACCGCAGACGCTGAGCTTCAGCGATTTGCGAACGGCCCTGGCGATCTGGTGCAGATGCCGTTCTGGAACGACCTGTCGGGCAACTCGAACGTCTCGACCGACGACCCCGCCCAGAACGCCACCCCGAACAAGCTGACCCAGGGCCAGGACATTGCCCGCAAGATCCGCCGCAACAACGGCTGGCAGTCGGCGAACCTCGTGGCATCGATGCTGGCAGAAGACCCGCTGGATGCTGTCGCCACGCTGATCGCTGAATACTGGGTGCGTGAAGAACAGCGCATCATGGGTCAGCAGATGGCAGGCATCTTCGCTTCGTCCGGTATGGCAGGAAACAAGCTGGATGTGGCGTCCGAAGATGGTGCCGTCACCCCGGTGCTGCTGGATGCCGAAGTCGCGGCCAATGCCTATGCTCTGCTGGGCGAATACGGCCAGACCCTCTCGGCCGTGCTGATGCACTCGCGGGTGTTCTACAACCTGCGTGCTGCCCGTGCGATCGAGAAGTTCAAGGATCCGGCGACTGGCCTGGACTTCGACATGTGGGACGACAAGGTCGTCTATGTGTCGGACCAGTGCCCCCGTGTCGCTGGCTCGACTTCGGGCTTTAAGTACACCAGCTACCTCTTCGGCAATGGTGCACTGGGCTACGCGGAGGCCACCGGCGAGGGCGGACCCAAGCGCCCTGTCGAACTGGACAGCGTGGCGTCAGCCGGCAACGGCGAAGGCGTCGAGACGGTCTGGTATCGCCGCCACTGGGTCATGCACCCGCGCGGCGTGGCGTTCACCGGCGCCCCGGCCTCTGCCTCCGGCGTCACCGATGCCGAACTGGCAACCGGCGCGAACTGGACGCGGGTCTATGACCCCAAGCTGGTCCGCATCGTCGCAGTCACCACGAACGGCTGACGGGCAGGGGCCGCTTGGCCCCGCCTTCATCACTCCAACCAGAGGACGGACCGATGTCTGACAAAGATGATCCCGTGATGGCCGAGGCAATTGCCCGTGCCGCAGAGTCGCGCGCGCAGATCCTGCGCAGTAAGGCTGCTAAGAACGCCGACTATGACAAGTTGGCGAGTGCAGCCGAGAAGGAAGCCACCAAGGCCGCGCGCCATGCTGCCGGGCTTCCTGAGGAGCAGCCCGATCCCGAGGGCACTGCGCAGCACCTGGCCGATAGCGAAGGCAACTTTCC
The DNA here is from genome assembly GCF_002901215.1 of Paracoccus sp. SY. Lineage (NCBI taxonomy): Bacteria > Pseudomonadati > Pseudomonadota > Alphaproteobacteria > Rhodobacterales > Paracoccaceae > Paracoccus > Paracoccus sp. SY. Next base: position 270,539 of record NZ_NWMQ01000002.1, read on the forward strand.
GGCCAACGCTGAGGTCGCAGCCACTGGCGGTATCGGCATCAAGGGCAGCAACACCAACGTGGGCGCTGGAAAGCCTGCCACCACGCCGGAACAGGCTGGCGAGGCCGTGACCGAGGGCGCGCAGAAGGTCATCGGCGACGAGCCGGTGGGCAAGCGCGGCAAGTAAACCAAGCGGGGCGGCGCATGTCGCCCCAGCTTTCTGTTAGAATGGCGCTTTTGTCGGCCAATCAACGCCACACACTGCCATAACAGCTGCTTTGATGTCTGGGTCAGCCGTGTAACCGTCGCCAGGCTTGCCAGCTTTCTTGTTCATTACTAGGACCTGCAAAGGCGGCAACTTTGCTCGTTTGCAGTATGTCTGGATTACCCCAAGGTACCAAGTGGCGGCTCTATGATGAACGCCGATGAGCTGGGATAGCTCGCCGTAGGTAAACGGATCTGCCTCCTGTCTTCCGACAGCCTTCGCCCTCTTCACTAGATGGGGCCAAGCTGCGCGCGCGCGTTCTAGGTGATCAATCGCCATAGTTACCTCTTAAATCTGAATGCCACGAAGGTGTTGTAGATCGCACTGGCAAGCAAGGATAACCTCTATGGCCGTTAAAGTTGGAAATGTGGCCGCGGACCCGCTGTCGAATTCCTTCATCAGCCTTGCGGATGCCATAGCATATCTGGAACCAGAAGCCGCTGTAGCGGGTACAGGCAGCCCGCTAGAGCAGTTCATGGCCGCAGACACAGCTAAGCAGGAAGGGGCGCTTGTGCGGGCCTCTCGCTGGCTGGCAGGAGCGTTCGAATGGCACCCCATGACAGAGGCTAGCCTGATCCGCCTTGGGCACGTTGCGGCGCGGCTGGCTGCTGAGGGCTTCGGGCGCGAGACATTCGCTGGGGTCGATGCTGCCGGAGTAATCCAATCTGAGACTGTTGGCCCAATCAGCGTCACCTATCGAGACGGCGTGCGGGCAGATGCAGGTGGGCTGGCCTTCGACTGGTTGCGGCCTATGCTGCGCGGTCTGATCGCCAGCGGCAACACAGCCTGGCTGACGCGGGCATGAAGTTCGACTACAGCCGCCCGCGCGCGACAGCGGATCGCCTTATCGAGCGGTTCGGCGCACCAGCCACGATCCACCGGCTGCCTGACTTGGCGCCGGATACGAACGACGACGGGCCGGAATACCCTTGGGAGGTCGAACCCGAGGGCGGGGACGACGACCCGACGACGCATCCTGATCCCGTGCCGATGCAGATCCCGGTGACCGCAGTCGATACCGGCACTCACACCCGATACGACCGGGGCGCAGACGGGGCGCTGATCCCACGAACCGTGAGGGTGATCCTGATCGCCGCCGCCCGTGCAGAGCCGAGGATGGGCGACCGGATTGTCATGCTCGACGGACCGCATGAGATTTCGCGTGTTGCGAGGGTTCAGCCAGGTGATACGGCCTTGCTCTTTGAGGTTGAGATAGCAATCTAGGCCGGGTGTTCTGGTCATTTCATCTGTGGCGGTTTCGGCTGCACCATTCGCAGGGCAATCCGATCATGGCGGCGCAAGCCCTGTGGTCCGATCCTGACATATTCACGATGACCGACGCGATTATCCTTGCAGCATGGGTTGCAGGCATCCGCGCGGAACTGACCCGCAGGGGGATGGATGGCCCGCAACCCGACACTGCAACAGATCGAGGCCGTTGAGGCGCTTCTAGCCGGTGCCGAGAAGCAGATCCGCGAGGCCTTCCTTGCAGCAGTCTATGCAGCACGGGGCAGGGTGGATCTGGGGGCGCTGATCGACGCCCTGGAACGGCGCGACATCGAGGCGACAATCGAGATGCTGCGGTTCGATCAGTCGCTGCTGTGGCCGCTTGAGGAGGCTGTGCGTGGCACGTTCCTGCAAGGTGGGGCATCGGTAGCCGGAAGCCTGCCAGCAGGCTTGCAGGGGCGCTTCGGGTTCAATGGGCGGCATCCGAGGGCGGAGGCAGAGATTGCCCGCATTGGGGCTGATCTGGTGGTCACGATAGAGCGGGAGCAGAACGAGGCGATCCGCACCGTGATCTTGGACGCGGCAGAACGCAACCGGCCGTCCGGCGAAACTGCCTTGGACATCATCGGCAGGGTTGTCCGTATCGGCCCCGAGAAGGGCCAGCGGACGGGCGGCATCGTCGGCCTGAGTGAGCCGCAGACCCAGCGATATCTGTCTGTGCAGCGCCTGATGGAGACCCCGGAGGGCGTGCAGGATCTGGTGGTTAAGAAGGACGGCAAGCTGACCGTCCGTTACAAGGTCAATCTGGCAACGAAGCAGCGCATCCTGCGGGCCTATAAGGCGGGCACGGCTGTTCCTGCGCCTGATCGGACCATCAGCAACCGGGAATACAAGAACAAGCTGCTGCAAGAGCGCGGCCAACTGATCGCCCAGAATGAGGCGCACGTCGCCCAGGCTGCGGGGCGGCATGAGGCATATCAGCAGATGGCCGAACGCGATGACGTGGAAGCGGTCACGGTCAAATGGATCCACGGGTTCAGCCGCGACTTCCGGCCCGATCATCTGCGCATGAATGGCGAGGTCCGGCGCCTCGGAGAAGGCTTCGTGATGGATGATGGCGTGGTGATGATGCACCCGCATGATCCGGCAGGTGGGGTGAAGCATTCGGCTTTCTGCCGCTGCACTGCCTTCTACCGAGCAATCCCTCGGAGGGTCTGATGGCTGGCAAGTTCACGGCTGACCTGTCCCGCCTCTGCGAGAAGGCCAAGGACAACCTCGAATACATCGCCAAGCAGGCGGTGCAGGACGTGCTGGAAGGCGCGCAGACCACGCAGCGCGGCATCACCCAAGGGGCCACCGGCTTTGAAACTGGCAAGATCCCAGTCGGCCTGACCTCCGATCTGGTCAACAGCCTGACGGTGGACGGCAAGAAAGGCGCAGATGCTTATGTGCTGGCCCTTGCCGACCTGAAGCTGGGCGACGTGATGGAGTTCGCGTGGACCATGCCCTACGCCGCCCGTATCGAGTTCGGCTTTGTCGGCACGGATAGCAAGGGCCGGGAATACGAACAGGCCGGCCGCTTTTTCGTGGGCGAGAATGCGGCCAAGTTTCAGCAGTTCGTGGAAGCGCGGGCCAAGGAGGTCAGCAAGTGAAGCCCTCCGCCGTGCAAAACCGGATCGGCCAGCATCTGGTCGGTCTGGGCAAATCCGTCGTGTTCCCCAATAAATCCGGCCCCATCCCGGCCAAGCCCTACTTGGTCATGCAGAACCGCAGCCGGACCGACGTCGACGGCGCTTTAGCAGGCGGGAAGGGCTACAGCGAGGGTAGCCAAGCGGTTGTGGTCGTGGGCGAACTGAACGCCTTCGCTACCGCAGCCGATGACCTGGCCTATGCCGTCAAAGAACGCTTCCCGAAGGCCCTGCGCTTGGGCGGCGTCACGATCCGGGGCGCATCCGTCCAGGGCGGCTATACGACCGAAACCGATTACCGCGTGCCCGTCATCATCGACTGGATCGCGACCTAGCTTGCCCCGCCTCGGGCTGCCCACCTGGGCGAACAGGGGCAAACAACCAACCTGGGACGCAACCTCCGCCATTGGCGGCTGTCTCGACATGCTTGAAAGGGCAAACCAATGGCCGACAATCTGACCACCGGCATCGGGACGATCCTCTACGTCTCCGCCACCATCCCCGCGACCTTGGATGAGGCCGGCTTTGCTGCCATCACCGGCTCCGGCTGGGTTGAAGTCGGGGAAATTACCGAGATCCCCGACTACGGCGGCACCTCCGAAGTCGTTACCCACACGCCCCTGAAGACCGGCGTGCAGGAGAAATTCCACGGCGCCGAGAACGCCGGCTCGCTGCAGATCCCGATGGCTTATGACCCCTCGGACGCGGGCCAGGCGATCCTGAAAGCCGCCAAGGCTGACAAGAAGCAGCGCGCCTTCCGGGTCGAATATCCCAAGGTCGATGTGGCGGCGACTGCCGGCCGCACCGACTACTTCGTCGGCAAGGTGTTCGGCGTGACCCGTGGTGCCACCACGGGCGGCGTCGTTTCCGGCACGGTCACGGTCGAACTCGACATGGAGCCGATTGAGGTCGCGGAAGACTGATCCGGCGCAAGTCGGGTATCGGGCCGGAGCGTCGGTGCAGCGTTCCGGCCCATCATGCACCAGCACCAACAGGATCACCCACATGGACTTTTTGAAGCAATTCGACGCGCGCGGCGCGGCTGAAACTGCACGCGAAATGGAACTGCGTGACCAATCCACGGGCGAGGTCATCACGAACGGCGGCAAGCCCTGTATCGTGCTGGTCAAGGGCGCATCGAGCCGGACCATTCAGGCCGCTCTGCGCGAGGACGAGATTGCCCGGGCCAAGAAGGCCAAGGCGGCGAAGGATGCCAGTGGAGAGGTGGACACGCAAACCGCCGAGGACCTGCATCAGGCCACCTGCAAGGCTGCCAGCCGGTTCATCGCCGGGTTCAAGAACATGCAGACCGTGGGCGAGGATGGGAAAGCGCGAGACCTGGGCGCAGATGACATCCCTGCCTTCATTGACCTGACATTCATCAGTCTGCCGCACCTGATGCGCGAGAAGGGCGACAACGAATGGCGCAAGCCGTCCTTCGCCCAGCAGGTGCTGGACTTCGCTCAGGATGACGCCGCTTTTTTGGCGAAATCCGGGAAAGCCTGACCCTCTACGCCCGGCAACTGGGCTGGCTGCACGCCCTGCACAAGCGGGGCGACAAGGAGAGCGACAATACGCGGATGGAGTTGCGCCGCAGTGCTGGCGCACCCCTCAACCTGCCTGAGCCGCTGGCCCGCCGTGATCTGCTGGATTGCATGATGGCGGATGACGGCATCGGCTGGACTTCGGTTGGCATGGATCACCGGCCGCTGCCGTGGTCGGAGATCGTAGCCTTCGCGGCGCATCAAGGGCTGGACGAATGGGAGCGCGGGACGATCCGCGCCTTGTCAGTGGCCTATCTGGATGGCCGAAACTGCACGGCAGAGCCGAACGCGCCGAAGGGCAGGGAAGGCAAGCTGGCTATGGCGGCCGCAATTGGTGCGGCACTGCGCAGCAGATGAAGGAACGGATGATGCTGAAAACCAATGACGACCGCACCCTATTCTGGGACGTGGGTGGCGGCAGGATCGAAAGCATCATGACGGGCAAGACTGTCGCAACGGTCCACCTCGACAACATCACGGCCGACGAAGCCTACAACGTCATGAACGCTACGCTGGACGCTTTGCATCAAGTATTCGCTCCGCCTAAAGACGAGGCGGAGCATCGGATGCTGCCCCGGTCAGCCTGGACCTTCAAGATCAGCCACGGGATGCTACTGGTTTGTCGGAAGCACCTTGTCTCGCCGGACGGAACTCACGCCGTGTGCTGGGAACGCGTCAGCTTCGACGGATCAGATCCTGCGGATGACCTTGTCGCCCAGAAGGATCTTGAAGGCCTGACCTTCAGACCCGTCGAGCGGAGTAACGTCTAAGCCATCGTCAAGGACGTAATCGATGGCCCCGCCACTTGTCTCAGAAGGCCTGCCAAGCGGCCTATATGTTACCTGCCGCTGGCGGACAACGACCGTATAAACATTGCCTTCGTCATCCTCGCAATCGAAGCGTTCAACTTCTTCCATCCCATTCCCCTGAGTCGTTCCCGCCCATCACGCCCCTAGGCAGGGTCGCGAGTCTAGCAGGAACATCCCGAAGTATTCCGTCTATGCATCTTCTCTTCAGGTGGTCGCGTTGACGCTCGATAGTACCGGGAGAGCGCTCATGACTAAGCTATCTGTTCTACTCGTTGCGGTCATGGGGTTGGCAGCCTGTGAACCAGCATTGAAGACCGCGCCTCCGCCCGAAGCGTCAGACCGTCCAATGGATGAGGTGCCAGTCCAAATGACGCTGGCGAATGGTGACAGGCATTACAGCTTCAAAAGCGGATGTGTTGTTATACTGGAGCCGACAGCAGCCGTGGTTCGTTCTGAGCAGGGAGCGTGCGAACTTCACCACCGCGATATCGCCCTGCTGTATGCTTCAGGGGATTGAGCAGGGCCTGCTCAGTGCCGTGTAACAGCCCTGTTACAGGACATTCGGCGGGTGGCGGCCGGAGGGTCAAACCTCACGTGCAGCTTGTTTGTTGTACGACAATTGATATGTTTTCATTGTGTTCTGCTATCGAGGGAATAGATGGACGGCGGGGTGACACTGAGGACCGATGACCTGATCACCGCTGCGCTGGATCGTCTGGACAGGGCTGCAGAAGAAACCCTGTACGAGGACTTGCGGGGCTATGACGATGTGAACCGCGCTCTCAACCTGATTTGCCAGCTGCATCCGCAAGGTGAACACTTGGCGAAGGTGTGGCGAGAGGTTTTGGAGTACAAGAAGCCCCGACTGCGGTCGAAGGAGTTGGCCAGTCTCGCAGGCAGGCTGCGGGAGGGGTGGGGATCGCTTCCTTCGTCCTAGTCGGCGGGGCTGTGACTGCTTTTCCGGTGCAATTAATTAGCTGGCGATGAAATGGGGCGACAATTCAGCCTTCTCGGTTAGATCTATGTGCGCTCCGCGCAGCTGCAATTTCTTCTAACGTGGGCGCATGATCGTCATCTGGATCGTGAGCGACATACTCCCAGTCTGGAGGGAGGGAAGAAATCGTGAGGTTTGAACACGATAACTCCTTCCTCAAAGCACGTTCCATTTCGGAGACCTGCAGCTTACCCAAGCCTGGCAGCCAGCACCGCTTAACGGCTGCGAACTCTTGCCTGAACTTAGGGTTGAAGTTTTTGATCAAGGCGCATTCATCTGCTAAAAATTCTTCGGAAGTTGTCATGAGGAGGACCTTTCGAGGGTGAAGCTCAATGCAGGCAGAGACGTCGGCTACTCATGTCGGGCGAAGATCACTCTATCCCAGGCCTCATAAGGGCCAGCTTGAGAATGGAACATCGCCCAGTCCGTTTGAGTGCGAGAGAATTCCAGGATGGACTGCTGGAAAAGCGTATGACCTTCGGGGGTGTCATCAACAGGCCGTGCGATGAAGCCTTGGGGGTCCGGTTCGACACGCGTGTGAGGGATGATCGGCAGATCGGTCATGGGGTGCTTCCTTCTTCTTTAGGCAATCCCTGCGCTCTGCGGACTTTCTCAGGGAGCGTGTAAAGGTAGGTCAGCAGCGTGAACGCGAACTCACGTGCTGGCTCGATCTCTTCGCGGCTGTCAAAATCATGATCGTCGTCATGAAGGGCAAAGTTGCCGTCGTTTTTAACTATCCGGATCCAGTCGAGCATAGCTGGCGGCAGCAGGTTGGTCTTTTCCAACATCCCGATCTTGGGACCAAGCATCTTGCCTTTAGCCTCTTCACTTAGAAGCGGCGTGACAGCCCGATCTACTGCCTTTCGATAACCCCCAGCAGCAAGGTTCCAGATGCCCTGAGAGTATGCCTTTTCTGCATCGAGGTAGGCCCTGAGAATAGGCGGAGGTAGATGCTCAGGCGCTGACGGTTTGGCTGGCGATGGTGCTTGAAAAACAATTTCAAGGTCTGCGTGATGTCCTTGAAACTTGGCTGTGCCTGACAGATCGCCTGCCGATTTCTCAAGTGCGGGCGGCGCTAAACAACGACCTTTAAAACCGGCAACGACCATGCGTCCGCATGGTCCACACACCCCTGAAGCGTCGAAGGTATAAGTTGAACTGCGATCTCGATCAGATCGAGAAGGGGTGGTGCTGGTGACGACTATCTTGTGGATGTAGAATGGAGAGTGCGACACCATGCAGTGTGGACAGTCGAGTGACATGAACAACGACACGCAAAATCTCCTTCGTGGAATGCTACACCAGCATAATGACACGATCGGTCTGTTTGACCGCCTGATCGCAGAGTACCGGGCAACTGGTGACGCCGGGAAGCAAGAACTGTTCGCGGCAGTTGCGGCCGAGCTAGCGACGGCCCAGGCAGCGGTCAGGGCGACAGCGGGCCGGAGGTTGTAAGCACTTACTGTTCGTCGGGTTCAAGGAAGGTGTCCTCGGCAAAGGGTTTTAGACGCTCAAGCAGCGCAGGGAATGCTGGTGACTTGTCAATGTCCAGGATCAGAACCTTAAGTTCCTTGGCGCTCGCGACGACCTTCTCGTCCGTTACCTCTCCGGCACCCACAATGACTCCAGCGTTAGAGCCAAACCGCTTTTTTGCCCTACTTACTCTTTCCACGTGCTCGACTGTTAGCTGGGAGAGAGACATTTTGCAGTCAACCGAAACGGCTATCGGTCCTTTGAATGCAATCATGTCGATGCCTTGGCGCTGGATGTCCATGCCGCTTTCTACACTCCATCCGAAATCCAGAAAGAAGGCTTCTACTCCTCGCTCAAAAACGTTCATTGCATGGGGTGCCGGATACGCGCTTTCCAACGTCGCAATGATCTCGGCATTCATGCTGCGATTGTTCGCCTCTGCGGCAGCCTTGATACGGTCGCGCATCCCGTCAGGGAGGCGGACGATGAACTTGTCGCTTTCGCGGGTAGTAGGGGCTGCCATAGCGATTCTCCGAATTGCTGGCACCGTGCCTTAAATTTATTCTTGACGCCATGCGTGGCACGGTGCCATATGGTGGCATGGCGCGGTGCCATAGCGAAAGAAGGACATGACAAGCAGGGAAAGCGACAAGTTCATGCTTCGGCTGCCTGACGGTTGGCGAGAAGCAATCAAAGCGCGGGCGGCGATCAATCGCCGGACCATGACACAGGAAATCCTGACGGCGCTTGAGAGTGTCGTGGGAGAGGCAGCGGGGGGCAAACTTGCCGGTGAGGCCCCCGCTGCCGGGAACGAAAACGCCGCGTTCGAGCGCGGCGCTGTCTAACCATCATGGCAAAGGAACTGCCACAATGACTGCGATGCAGAATATCACCAACCTACCGGCGGTGCAAATTGTCGGAACAGAGGTCCATAAGATCATCTACAAGGGCGATCCTGTGATCACCTTCGCTATGGTGGATGAAGTCCATCAGCGGGCGGAGGGAACTGCAGGGCGCAACTTTCGGGACAACCGAGATCGGTTCATCGAAGGAGAGGATTTCATCACGGAGAAGCTCGACGTTTTGCGTCGGGGTTTCCCCGGGGTCTTTCCCGCTCGTGGGGGTGGCGATACCATCCTGCTGACCAAGCGCGGCTACCTAAAACTGGTCAAGCCGATGAACGATGATCGCGCTTGGGAGGTCCAGGGCGAAATGATCGACCGCTACTTTGCGGTTGAGCTGATGGCACCTGTCGCCAAGAGGATTGCCAAGTCAGACTCACGGGAGGTTCGCCTCACGATGAAAGAACTGGTTAAGTTCGGCAAGTTGGCTGGCTTCGAAGGTTCTCAACTCGCGATCTACGCTAGCAGGGGAACGAAAGCCCTGACCGGCGTCGATCCGATGGAGCAGATGGGCATGACGGCCTTGCCTGCCCCGGACAGCGAGGCCCTTCTTTGCCCTTCCGACATCGGCGCTGAACTTGATGGCCGTTCAGGTCAGGCGATCAACCTGCTTCTAACTGGTTACGGTTATCAGACTGCCTTCCGTGACAGGAAAGGCAAGATTGCTTACGAGCCGACCGAACAAGGCAGGGCCGCTGGGGCGGTGATGGTCGATGTACGCCCAGATCACGACAGGGGCGCACCGAAGCGGCAACTTCGGTGGCCGCACAGCATTGTGGAGCGGTTGCGGGCCGATCTGAAAGGCGGTGCCGCGTGAAGCGTGCCGAGAAGCTTGGTGAAGCAACTATCAACGGCAAGCAGGTGTCTATTTTCACGCCGCCCCATGACGAACCGGATTTTCCGTGGGTAGACGCATATGAGCTTGCCCGTGCGTTCTTGCCGAAGCCAGCGGCGAAAGAGATCGTCGAGCGGACAAAGCGGTTCAGCAAAGGGCCATCTGCCGTGGCTACTACGCGGAATGGCGGAAAAGTCTCCATCATCATGTGCCACGCCATGGCTCAAGGACTGATGGGGTCGATAGATGACCTGAGCGGACATTCCGATAGCGAAGACGGTGCATGGCCCGATGGTGGTCCTGCGTTCCAGGAATACAGCATCAATGCCGGACGCTTCATGGCCGATAACTGGCCGCTGTCGTTTGAGGACTTGATGGCTGCTTTCAAGAACCAAGGCGGACCCTTCATGCGGAACGCCGTAGTCTGACTAAACGGCCGCGCGAGAAGGGATCAACTTCCCACGCGGCCTAACCATCAACCTGATCAATGGGAGATCAGATCATGGCTCAGGCCGAATATAGCGGCATGTCCGCTGCAATCCAAGGAAACACCGTTTCGCGTCGGCGCCTTCTCGCGGCATCCCCCGCAGCCTGCCTTATGGCGGCTGTCGGCGGTGCCTACATTGCCGGTGCAGAAGCTGCCGGTGCAACTGAGGCCGAAACCCGAACGCCGCTCGAAGCCCTCTTTGATCGCTGGCTGGTTCTGGACGCGGAAGAGCGCCGCATCTACGCCGAAAGCGACGACGAGGACGAACATGGTGACGCGACAGATCGCAAGATCGAGGTCGAAAACCAGATGCGGGCAGCCCCGAAGCTCAAGATCACCGATGTAGCCCTGATGATCCTGGCAAGCACCGATTATGGGTTGTTCGGGCTGTCCGACGAATGGCGGGAGCAGTTCCGGGACGAAGCCCGTGTGCTGATCGCAGCATAACGAAACCGGCCCTCAGGTCGTGGCAGGGGCGGGTGATCGCCCTTGTCAATGACAATCATCTTGGAGAATCAACATCCTTTTGCTTTATAGACAAAACCTTGCGGGATTTGTCATTTGCCTAGAGTTGTTGACGGACCATTTGAATGGGACTCTGCCAAGGAGCAGGAGAACATCGGCAAACACGGCATTAGCTTCGCGCAGGCTAAGTCCTTATTTCGCAAGACGTCTTTACGACGCGCAGCAAAAGTATCACCTAATGAGCGCAGGGAAATGTTCATCGGGGAACCGCATCCCCCAGTGAACAAGTTGTCAGGACATCAAGACAACGTGTGGAAGGTGATTTTCACTATTAAAGTGGATAGTGGTGGGATTCGCCGCTTCCGCATCATATCTTGTCATGACGCGAATGCTGGTGAACGCGCCGCGTATCGGGCTTTTTCCAGTTAGGGAAAGGATGTGCAATGAAGACGATGCCAGTCACAGGAACGCAGTTTGACCTCTTGGTCGAAGAGGGCGCTGACCTGGGTGCATTCTTCGAAGATGCTCCTATTCCTGATCATATTGTGGACACGCCTGAGGCACTCTTGGAATTCATCGCGACTGAACATGCCGATCTTGCGCTACCGGCCATCCCCCTTGGCACAGGTGATGTCTTCGGTGCTTGGATCAGTGGCGCAGATCTTAAACTGGGCGGCACAGGCGTTCTTGCAGACTTCGATATCGCGGTGAGAAAGAGTCAGCGAAAGCCCTCGAAAAACTTCATCAAACATGCTGAAAGAATTGCGAAATCTTTTAACGCAGCACCAAGAAAGAAGAAGCCGTCTGTAATGCGGGATGAGTATCTGACAGCCGCTCTTGCAGGATATGTGGCTCCGCCGTCCGGAAGATCTGCGAAGAAATGATGGCCAACTAAGGCTTGTGTGAGCGCCCCTTCAGGGGCGTTCTGCTATCTCAACGCCTCTTCGGCAATGTAGCATCGCATCCCATCGACGACCATCTGTGCGAAAACAGAGTCGCTAGCCTCTGCGCCAGTAGGGGCGTCCATCATAATAGCGCGTGCTAGCCGCCAAGGCGGAAGTTCGTGCGGATGGCTGAGAGAGTAGCCAATTGCTCGCCTAAGAACGGCAGGCCGAACCGAACAGCCTTTAGAGGCAATAACTGCAACTGCGACTGCCTTAGCCTCAAGCGACGGCTCGGAATTCCGCACATTCCATTCCACCGCAGCGACCCCGATGGCTGTCAACATTGCGGCGGCACCTAAAACATCAAACCACGCCATACTTCCTCCATGCATCAGTTGCTTGGAGGAAGATGGCGTTTTTCTTGAAGAAAATGCGAGGCCTAAATGTCTTCATTCGCCAAGGCTTAGTACAGGCGCCCCCTGAGGAGGCGTTCTGCTATTCTGGTGTAGGGAGAGGTTAGTAGCGGCGCACCTGCCGCTCACGGGGAGCATTCGGCGGAGCTGTAGAAGCATCCTGCTCTTTGGCTACCTGGTCGGTGGCGTCATAGTATTCCCGTCCGATCAGCAGCAGGACAGCACCCAAGGCCGGCATTAAGCTTGCTAAAAACAGGCCTACCTTTTCCGGCTCACCATACCCGGAAAAGGTCAAGACTTCGGTAAGCTGCCATCCGATTACGGCAGGGCCAGCAATGAAAAGCAGGGCGCCAAACCAGCCCAGAGCGCTCAGGCGCTGACGATAAACCGTCATTCTCTAATCCTCTCCAATCCTCGCAGCATTCTGCGGGGATTTTCGTGTTCTGCCAAGGAGGCGCCAGTGACCACAGCAGCGAAACTGGTTCTCATCGCCGACGCATCCAGCCTGAAGCAGGGAGAGAATGCGTTAGACTCGCTGGCCCGAACTGGGGGCCGCGTCGAAGGCAAACTCACTGTGGACATGAAGTCCATTGAAAAGGCTATGGCTTCGCTTGGCGGCGTCATGGGCAACCTCGACAAGACCATGCAGGCTGTTGAGCGTGCGGTCACTGGATCGATGAGCCGGGCGCAGCAGGAGACGACCAAGAGCGCACGGACCTTTGACGATCTGCGACGCGCGATTGATCCAGCGTATGCAGCGTCGCAGCGGTTCGCAGAAGTGCAGGGCGAACTAGCGTCTATGGTGGCGTCTGGCGCGGCCAACCAAGAGCAAGCCAATCAAGTCTTGGAGATCGCCCGCAGCCGATACTTGGGCGTCGCCACGGCGGCGGAACAGGCAGAACAGGCGCAGCGCCAGCAGGCGCAAGCTGTCGCCATGGCGACCAGCAACTACCAGTCTCTGCGCGCCAGTCTCGATCCTATCTATGCCAGCAGCAAGCGTTATGAGGCGGCAATCGAGACGGCAGATGCCGCGCTCAAGGCCAAGATCATCACCGAAGCCGAACATGCCCGCGTGATGAAGATGGCTGAGGCGCAGATGCTGTCTTTGGCACCTGCGACCGAGGCCATTGCGCCAGCGGCTCAAAAGGCTGGGGATGCAACCAGCAAATTCGGCATGGTCGCCAACCAGATCGGCTTCCAGCTTCAAGACGTCTTCGTATCTGCCCCCATGATCGGGTGGTTCCGGGCTGTTGCTCAACAGGCCCCTCAAGTGGCAGGCGCATTCGCCATGCTCGGCGGATCGCTTGGAACAATTATTCCATGGATGGGCACAGCAATAGCTGTCGGGGCCGCAATCCTTCCGATGTTCATGAATGCGGCGGAAGCATCGAATGCGGCAGAAGATGCCGTCAGCGATCTATCGGATGCAATGAGCAGGTATAAAGCAGCTTCGGAGGGCGCCGCGCGTCCTACGGCTGAACTGGCCGCCCAATTCGGCATCAACACGGAAGCAGCGCGCCGCCTCTACGAGGTTATGGCGGATCTGGCGCAACTGGATCTTGCGCAGTCTATGTCCGGCGCCGTCAGCGCAGCATCTGCACAACTGGAAGGACTGAACGAACAGGTTCAAAAGGTCGCTTATTCTGCCACGCTGATGAACGGCATCCTACGTCCAGAAGGTATCTCGATCTTCAAGGATGCCATGGCAAAACTCCGCAGCGAGTATGGCCTGACGGTTGGTCAAGCAGAAAGTCTGAATGCCGCCTTGCAGCGCCTGCAAAACGCTAAGGGCGTGAGGGATCAGGCTGTCGCAGCAGCGGACTTTGTGCGTGTTCTGCGCGATGCCCAAGCGGCAGGTGCGACGATCCCTCCTGAATTGGCAGCGACCGCGCGCCAAATGGCCCAAGCTGCGCAACTAGGCTTGGAATTGAGCGGCACGATGGACAGCAGCGCGGATAGTGCTGCCGCCATTTCCGCAGCATCCTTTGGCATTCCGCCTATTCTCAGCGAAGCCGCGCTGGAGGCCATGAAGCTTGCCCAGAACTTGGGCTTGGCAATGGGACAACTGAGCGCGGTGATCGCAGGTATCCAGACAGCGCAGCGCACCGCCCAGAACATCGCACGCATCAACTTGGAGACCGTTGGTGATCCTGTCGCCCGAGCCGGTGCCATCGCTGAATATAAATTGTTGGAGGAAAGCGGCACGGCTGCTTATGCGGCGATCCGCAGCGGCAGCACGGCGGCGCTACAGGATATCAAGCGTTCCACCGATGCCGTAGCGGAAGGTGCCCGCGTCACAGCGACAATGGAAATCAAAGCCAGTGACGCTGACAAGGCATATGCCAAGCTGGCAGCCGCAGCCGGTAAGGCCGGAAAGGCGGGCAAGAAGGGCGCCAGCGATGCCGCCAAGGAAGCCGAACGCCTGACCAAGGAACTCGACAAGGGTGCAGAGCGGTGGCGCGACATGCTCGACCCGATGAACAAGTATCGCCGGAAGATGGGCGAGTTGGCCCAGCTTACCGGCCGCTTGTCCAAGGACGAAATGGCCGAAGCCCAGAAGCGCCTGAACGTCGAACTGGCGGATAGCCTCCCCCTCGCGGGCGAGTTCGTGGACATCATGTCCAACGGCCTGCTGGACGGCTTCAAGGGCACGCTGTCGAACGTCATGGGCATGTTCAAGAAGTGGCTTGCCGAAATGATCGCGACGGCGTGGAAGAACCGCATTGTCGTGGGGATGGGTGTGAGCGGCGGCGGTGTCGCTGGCGCAGCGGCGGGGTCCGTCCCTGGCGTTCCCGGCATCGGCGGCGCAGGCGGCGTCCTGGGCGGGGCTATGAGCGGCTTGGGCGCCCTCGGTGGCGGCATCCTGTCCGGCGCATCGGGCTTCCTGTCGGCTGCCATGGGCGGTCTGGGCAGTGCTGCGACCTATACCGGTTTCATGCTCAAGGGCGCGACTGCGGGGCTTGCGGGTCTCGGGTCCGCCATCGGTGCGATTGCCCTGCCGGTGGCGGCTGTCGCTGCTGTGTTCTCGTTCTTCAAGAAGAAGACCAAGGAACTGGATGCCGGGATCCGCGTGACGGTGAAGGGCATGGATACGCTGGTCGAGGAATTCCGCAAGACCGAGACCAAGCGGTTCTGGGGACTCTCGAAAAAGACCCGCACCAGCTACGACGAAGCCGACCGGGAAACCAGCGATGCCATCAGCCGCGTCGTGGGCACTTTGCAGGCTGGCGTGATGGAAGCCGCAAAGGTGCTGGGCTTCGGCTCTGCCACCTTCCGCAACTTCGCCCATGAGATGAAGGTCAGCACAAAGGGCATGAGCGAGGATGATGCCCTCAAGGCGGTGCAGGAAGCCATCGCGGGCTTGGGCGACGACTTCGCGGGCATGGTTCCCGGCCTGAACCGGATGCGCAAGGACGGGGAAGGGGCCTCCGATGCCCTGCTGCGCCTCTCGCAGTCGCTGGTGACAGTCAACGGTATCATGGACACGCTGGGCCACCGCTTCCGCGCAGCGGGCCTGTCGGGCGCTGATGCTGCCTCCATGATCGCGGATGCCTTCGGGGGGCTGGATGCCATGGCACAGGCCACGCAGCGGTTCTACGAGGCATTCTACAGCGATGCCGAACGTCTGGCGACCACGACCCGGCAGACCGCGAAGGCCATGGCTGACCTCGGGATCGCCATGCCCAAGACCCGCAATGAATACCGCGCCATCATCGCATCGCTGGATCTGACCACGGAGAAGGGCCGCAAGACCTATGCCGCCATGATTGGCATGGCTGATGCCTTTGACCTGATCCTGCCGCAGATCGGCAGCTTCACGAAGGAGATGGAGAAGCTGCAAGGTCGGGTGACGACCGCCCTGGAGAGCGTCATCGACAAGCTGAGCAACGCGATCAAGTGGAACGCTGCCGCTGCGGCTGACTGGCGCAAGGCTGGCACCAGCATCCGTGAATATCTGGACAAGCTGCGCGGCACGGCAAGCGCCCTGTTCAGCCCGCAGCAGGCTTTGGCCTACAACCGCGCCGTCTATCAGCGCACCCTCGGGCAGGCCATGAGTGGCAACGTGGAGGCAGCACAGGCCCTTCCCGGCGCGGCGCAGACCTACCTAGGCAGCGTGCAGGATACAGCCCGCAGCCGCGTGGATGCCGCACTGGCGCAGGCCCGCGTTGCTGCCGCTCTGGGTAAGGTAGCGACCAAGACCGACACCACTGCCACGGCCTTGGAGAAGGTCGCGGAACTGCAACAGCAGCAGCTGGACCTACTGACAGCCGCGCGGGATCACATTGCGGCCGGGAATGCTCTGACCAAAGAAGGCATCACGAAGCTGCTGGGTCAGCTTGGAGGCTTGGATGCCAAGATCGCGCTGCGGGCCAATGATGCCGGGACCATCGTGGCGGGCTTCAACGAGGGTCTCAAGGGCACGAAGGTTCAGGCGAACGTCAGCGCCACTGTGTCGGGCATTGCGAAGATCACAGGGGCGGAAGGCTTGCAGGGTGCTATGGGCACGCTGCGCGGCGCCCTGGTGGATCTGCGCGCGGCCATTGCGGCGGAGACGAAGCGCCAGCAGGACGCCGTGAAGAAGGCCAATGAGGTCATCAACAAGCCGCCAGTTGCGCCGAAGCCAGCACCGCCCGTAACGCCCGCTCCGGTCAAGCCCCAGACCTACACGCTGGCTGATTACAAGCTGGTCGGCGGTTACGGCCTCGGCGGATCAGAAGGCAACGGCTACTCCTACACCATCCGGGGTCCGCTCGGGGGTGTGCGCACCTTCCGCGATGCCATGGGCACGATAGGCTGGCAGGACTGGATCAAGGGCCAGAACTTCCCCGCCTTTGCCACAGGCGGCACCCATCGCGGCGGGCCTGCCTATGTTGGGGAGAAAGACCTCGAACTGGTCGCGCCGTCCCGCATCTACAGCCCCCGCGAAACCAAGGCGATGCTCGACAACCGCGAGGTCGTGGCGGAACTGAAATCCATGAGGTCGGAAATGTCAGAACTGCGTGCCCATGCCAGGCGCACCGCTGAAAGCGTCGTGCAGACGGAAAAGACCCTGAAACGGGTCGATGCGGTCGGCGTGAAGATCGACCCCGACCAGAACGCAGTCGCTGGCATTGTCGTCAACACCCCTGGCTCAGGCTCGGGCGAGGGTGTTGATACCGACTATGTTGCCATCTTTGAGGCGGCACGAAATGGCTGAATTTGCCCTTGACGCCAACACCCGCGCCTTGGCTGCGGCCATGGGTGCGGCTGTGGGTGAAGTCGCAGCGAAAGCAGACGATGCTCGTGCTGCATCTGTCCCCTTTTCCGGCTACGACGCTGCCTTGGCAGCACCTAAGCTTGCATCACAAACCCGCATTTCTGCCGTGGTCTCGGGCTATCTGGTCGAGTGGGTCCACCAGTCGGGCGGGCCGTGCCTTGGGGGCGGTTGGTCGCCTGCCGGGGATTTCACGCCCATGCACTTCGGGGCAGTAGGCGACGGCGTGACTGATGACGGGGCCGCGATCAATGCGGCACTGGCGGCATATAGATCAATGGTCGAGAGCGTCACAGATGGCGTCGGCCCTGTCGATTTCGACCTGTGCGGACGCACATATAAGACGACCCTCAGTCTGAATGCGACGGGCCTTTCCACCTGGGGATGGGCGATCAAGAACGGGACCATTCTCGGCCACTGCACCGGCAAGCCCGTTCTGGACATGGTGGGTTCGCGCGGCGGCGAGATGCACAATCTCATCGTCTATGGTGACAAGAACAACCGCCCGTCAGTAGGAATTCAGAACGCCCGCGCTGTTGGCGCGGTGAGCGGGAACGAACACGCCTTCAGCGCCAACCAAACCATGTCCCACGTCATGACGCGGGGGTGGTTCTCCATCGTCGGCTTCTGGGCCTATGGGCAGGAAGTCACGACCTATCTGCATTGCGGGTTCTGGAACAACGACCCCAACGGGGCGGCGGCGTTCCATGTCGGGACGGATGATTTCGCCTATCGTGGCGTCCGGCCGATGCGGATGCAGTCCGACTACATGCCCCCGATGACGGGGGAGACCAGCTACATTTGCAACGTCTATCTCAATTGCGACTGGCGCTATCTTCCGCAGGGCAACTCCATATCAGGAACGTCCCTCACCAGGGGTACCACAACCACCTTCAACGCCGCCTTTGCCGCGCCCTTCACGGTTGGGCAAAAGGTGGTCTTTGCGTCCGACACCTACAACCCGGATGCCTATGGCGTTACCGGCTCCGTCTTGTCTGTCACCGGAACGACCGTGGTCGTTGACATCAACTCCACGGGTTGGCCCACCTATGCAGGTCAGGCATACAACCTTTACGGCGCGCAGGATGGCGCAACGGTGGTCTTTGGCCGGGGCCGCGACCACAACTTCACGACCTGTTACATCGTTGCCTTTGGCGGTCCTGCCATGGATGTGGTTTTCGGCACCGGGCAAGACCCGATGGATAAGATCAACCTTGATATGCTGTTCGAAGGGGCTGGTTCGGACAGCTATATTCGCTTCATCACGGAGCGGGCGGGACAGGGGCTAAGCGCATCCAGCATTTCGCTTTATCAGGTGGCGTCCCGAAATAGCTGTCTTGCCGTGCAGGGGTCTTTCCCGGTGGAACTGCGCAGCACGCCGATTTCAGTCGCGGGCCGCAGACAGACTTCGCCCAATGTGTTCGACGCACCGGCTAACTTCGCGATCCGGGGCGGTCCGATCTACACCTATCAGGCAGCGAAAGTTCCCTTGACGGGCTATGCGGCGTTCCGGTCGCGGGTCATCCAGAAGGACACCAACCGGATTTTCGATGTGGGTGCGCAAAGCTATGGCGCACATCAGATCGCTCCTGGGTCAGACGGCTTCTGTTCCATCCAGCTTATGAATGCAGCGAATGCTGTTTCCGGGTTCATCAGGTTTGATCCTGTCAGTGGCGCTTATACGTTTTCAAGCACGGGCACGGCTACTGACTACTTGATGACGGCCACTGCGTTTTACCCGAACGATGATTTCGCTTCAGACCTTGGCATAGACACCAGGTCGTGGAGGACAGTGAGGGCGCAGCAGTTCGTTGCGAATAATGTCGGCGGCAAAACCGGCACATTCACGACTGCGGACGGAAAGACCATCACCGTAGCGGGTGGCATCATCACGGAGATCTCCTGATGACCACGCGCAACCACCTGCCGCCACGGAAGATCTGATATGAGGATAATTGAGCCGATCACCGTCACCCCAGCCATGGTCACTGCTTCCAACGTGCCAGTTGAAAGCCTGCCCGCGTGGAATGTCGGTACGACGTATGCCAACGGCGCGCGGGTGATCTTCGACAACGGCATCTGGGAGAGTGTGCAGGCCAGCAACACTGGCCATAACCCGGGCGCGGACACCCTATCGCAATGGTGGGTGCGGCGCGGAGCAACAAACAGGTTCCGGCCCTTCGATCAACGGCTTGGGGAGGGGGCAACGGGCGGCGCGACGATCACTTATTCCATTGCCCTACCACGCACACTCAATGCCCTGTGCTTCTTCGGATTGAATGGCACATCGGTCCGGGTTCGCATCATAACGCCTGGCCCAAATGTGATTTATGACCGGACGATCCAGCTTGCGTCCCGTCAGCCCGCCGCGACCTTTTGGGAATACATCTACAACCCATTCACCTTCAAACCGGATCTCGTGCTAACGGGCCTCAAGCTTCCGTCTGGCGGCACAGTCGAGATCACCATCAATGCAGGTGCCGCCGCCCAAGTCGGAGAAATCTTCCTTGGTAATGATATTGCAGTAGGCACGACGCTTACCGGTTCCCGTTTGGGTATCGTGGACTATTCCAAGAAGGATCGTGATGAATGGGGCGGAGTATTCCTGGTTCCTCGGCCTGTCACCAAGACCGTCAACTTCCAATTTTCCATCCCCACAACCGCCGCCGCGCGGGTGCAGGAAATAATTGAGCGCGTCACGTCAAAGGTCTGCGTGTTCTATGCCGTCGATGGCGAAGACCCGTTTGGGACCACCGTCGCAGGCGTGATGCGGGACTATGATCTGACGCTCGACGCAGGCCGATCCTTCGGCACCATCCAGGCCGAAAGCCTGACCTGACACTTTCACCATCGAAGTAGGGAACCCGCCTTGCGCGGGCTTTTTTTGCATGGCAATCACTCCCCCGCCCACGCCACCGAATACCGGCGATCCCGCTTTTCTGGAACAGCGAGCCGATGCGTTCTTCGGCTGGTTTCCGACCTTCGTCAGCCAGTTCAATGCCGAACTACCGTTCATCTCATCCAAGGGTTGGGCAACGTATAGCGGAACGGCCAATGCCATTGTGCTTACGGCTGGCTATGTCTCGCTGCTACGAGGCACGCAAGTTCGGTTTCGGGCAACTGCAGCCAATACTGGCGCGGCGACGATCAATCTGGATGGGCTGGGCGCGCGGCAGTGCCGAACGATCACCGGGGCGCCTTTGCCCTCAGGGTATATCCTCACAGACGCAGATACTGTGGCTACTTATGACGGCACCTACTGGGTGCTGGATCGCCAAACAGAGCGCGGGATCAACGCCAACGGCGAATATGTCCGCTTCGGCGATGGCACTCAGGTTTGTACACACGTCCTGACTAACCTCCCTGATCCAGCGGCTGCTTGGGGCAGCCTCTACATATCCACCGAAACTGTATGGAACTTCCCGTCCAGTTTCCTTGGTGCGCCCTATGCCGATGCGAGTGTGCGCTTCGGTGGAGGCATCTTTGCTAAATGCAGGCCGAATGGAGCCACATCGGCCAGCGTTTCCCTGATCTCTGGGCAATCGCTGCCCAACACGCGGGTCGCGGACACAATCGCCATCGGCCGCTGGTTCTAGGAACACCCATGAAAATCATTCTGTCTCCGCAGCTTTGCGCTGCGCCGTTTGTCATGTCTGCGGTCGGGGATGTGCTGACCATTGACGGCATGGAATACGACTTCGGCCCCTTGGCCGAGGGCGATGTGCTTCCCCGTGATGCCGTGGACTGCCCTTGGTTGGCGTCGGACGTGACCCGCGAGAACGGGCATGTCTGCATGACGCTGATCCTACCGCACGGCACCACGGCGCCGCACGAGACGCGCTTCCCTGAGCATTTGACGATCACCGAGGACGGACCGGTTGAGCTGCCGCCCTTCGACACCACCCCTGCAATCGAGGAGCCGCAAGCATGATCGATTGGACAAAGGCTGTTACCCTTGAGGCCCGGGCCGCAACTCGCGATGCAATGGCGCGTGAAGCCATTCGCGCTCGCCGCGATGCTGCGATCAGCACTGGCATTTATGTCGCAGGCATCCCTGTCGGCACTGACGATCAGTCGCAAGCCAGGATCACGGGTGCAGCCCTGGCTGCAATGCGTGACGCTGCCTATTCCGTGGCCTGGAAGGGCAGCGATGGTGTGTTCGTCACTCTGACGGCGGATCAGGTGCTGACTGTAGCCGACGCCATCCGCGCCCATGTCCAGGCCTGCTTCGACCGCGAGGCTGCGCTTCTGTCTGATCTGACAACCGGACAGTCCTATGCTGTGAACGAAGGCTGGCCCAGCCAAGACGTGCGCTTGGCAGATGGGGCAGCCCTCGCGCATCGGGTCGGTGCCGGCGTCTATCGCGTCCTGACATCAAATGCCGATTGGGACGCAGAAGCACCCGAGGGCCTGACCGTCACCCTGTCTCACGATGGAACCGCGCTCACCGTCTGGGTCTGGCGCGGAACGTCTCTGGCAGACATCCCTACCGGCCAGCATCTCACGCTGCGCCCCATCAGCGAGGATTGAGCATGGCTCACGGCATCAAGCGCGGGGCCACGGTCCTGCTGGCACTGCAATTCACCCCGGAGGAGTGGGCGCTGATGGTGCCGATCTCTGAGACGGCGGCCAAGGTCAAGGTAGGGGGGTCAACGTACAGCTTCACCACAACTGTCGATCAGGCCAACCGCGCCATCCTCCTCCGGTCGGAAACCAGCGGATGGAAGATCGGCAAGGGCGAACTGGACGCAATGGCGATCCATGGCGGCGTGACAACGCTATTCCCGCAACTCGCCAACGTCGATTTCCCGGTCATTCAAGGGGTCACGCTATGAGGCTTGTCCAACTCAACGGCCCTCACCTGGTCGTCACTGAACTGTCCGGCATGGCCAATCGCTTGGCGGAGGTTCCGGATCCTTGGCAGATCGAGGGAATAGGCGACCTTGTGTCTGCTATGACCGGAGCATCGTCCTCTCCGGTGATCGTTGCGCCCCCGTCCTTGTCGCCTGCTACGGCCTTCGTGGGCGAGGCTGTTTCGGTGTTTCCTGGCATCTTCACGGGCGCTACGCCTACGGCCATCCTGCGGCTCAATGGTATCAACGTCACCGGCCAGATCATCAACGGGGAATACACCCCAACTGCGCCCGGTACGCTGTCCCTGTCTGTCACCGCACCTCCGCTGCCGACAATCTCTGTCAGCGCGACGATCAGCCCCTTGCCGGTTCAGCCGACCATTCCGGCGCAGTTTGCGGAAGATGATTGGGAGATCGCCACAGGGGCAAATCCTGGCGAAGTCCTGATCAACATCCTGGATCTGCCCGAGGATGGCGGCAGCCCGATCAACGCCATCAAGTGGCAGGCAGGTGATGGGACACCCCAGACCCTGGGCGGCACCGGCGTCGGCCAAAGGGCTGTGGCAGCGGGTTTGCCCGGCGCGGAGGTATCGGTCGTCCTATTCGCTGCGAATGCCATGGGAGATGGCCCACCCAGCGACCCCAAAACGGCTGTTACGGGCGCTGTCGCTCAGGAAGCCCCCTCCGTGCAGACGCCCCCGTCCATCAGCGGCAACACGCCCGTTGGCAGCATCCTCACTCGCACGGCTGGCACGGCAACCGGCGTTCCCACGCCGACCCGCGCAACGCAATGGCTGCGGAACGGGACCATCCTCTCGGGCCAGACCGCGAACAGCTTGGACACCACCGGCTTTGCTGCGGATGACGTCATCACCACGCGCGACGTGTGGACCAACAGCCAAGGCACCGCAACTGGCACGTCTGCCGGGGTGACGCTGGCAGCGTCGAACCTTCAGACCATAACCGCTACTCTGTCGCCCAACCCCCCGGCTGCGGGCCAGTCGTTCAGCGTGACGTTCAGCGTCGATCCCGATACGGCACCCGGCTTGACGGGAACCGGCTTCACCCGCACCGGCACTGCCCCTGCATCGGGCGACCTGACCATCAACGCGACCGAACCGGGCTATGCGCCGTTTGAGTGGGTGATTGCCACCGTTCCGGCGGTGGCCCCGGCTGCATCGGGTGGCTCTCTGCAACTGTCGGACGGTAAGGTCTCCTTGGTGGAGCCGAACGTAACGGCAGGTTATCCCGAGCCAACCACCACCCTGACCGCACTCACGCGGAACGGGACGAACATCCTGGCCGAACTAGACGAGAACGGAGAAATCCCGGATGCGGTCAAGGCCACTGCCAGCACCTATTCGGCAACGTGGGTCATCAGCAACGGGGGTGCCCCTGATGTGACCATCACTGAGACGCTTGAAGTTGCGGCGGCGGCCATCACGGCAGTCTCTGAGCCGACCACGGCACGGCTCTACGCAGGCCAGACCCCGGCAGCCATCCCGAACATCGCTGCCGCCACGAACACCGCCAACTATACGAGCGTGGCGGGCGTCGTCCTGTCCGCTCAGTTGCAGATCAACGGCGAGAACGCGACGACATCCACGGCCCTTGCGACCGGCGATGTGGTTTCCGTCCTTGTCACGGATGATGATGGCCTGACGCGGCGGTGGGTTCTGTCCACGGTCGAATATGCGGTCAAGTTCACAGACAAAGGCGCGGGTGGCTGGGCCGTTGACATCAACGACCTGGTGCCGGGAACGACCAACGTCACGATTGGCTGGGACGGTGAAACGACCACGACGACCCGGAACGCCATCGAGGCTGGGCCGGTGGTTCACATCGAGCCGACCATCAGCCTGGACGGCGAGGTCTTCACGGTCAGCAACCCAGGCCCGTGGATCAACGAGGCAAGCGCGGGCGACATCAGCTATACCTATCAATGGCGGCGCGGTAGCACGAACATCACAGGCGCGACCGGCGAAACCTACACCCGCGTTGCTGCTGATGCAGGCACGACTACGACCTGTCGCGTGACGGCGACGGACCTGAACGGATCGACGGTCTATACCACGACCGGCATCGCCAATCCGGCCGCGCAGGTGTTTGAGCCTTACGCAGCCGTAGCGGGAGCGCCCTATCGCTTCCAAGCCACCACGGCCAACACCTCGACGTGGACCGTGGACATCGGCACGGCTCACGCTGATCGGGATATTCTGGTCTGCGGCGGGCAGATTGGCGCGAACGGGCCGACGGTGACGGGTGTCACCATCGTTGCGGGTGGACAGACGATCACGCCGACGCTGGTCCGCGAACAGTCAAGCATAGCGACCAGCCCCAACACCCGCCTGCGCCTCTACCACGCAAAAGTGCCGCTAGGGACGACTGCCGATATCACCCTGACAACAAGTGCGAACACCACGTTTCGTTTCATCGATTACCGGCGCGGGGTGGGCAACACGATTTCCGCCCAGAACGGGGGTGGAACCGACGCAGGCACAAGTCAGGTTAGCGCGGTCCTTACCGGGGCAACTGCTGGCCATGAGGTGCTGGCCTTCCACGCCCGCCCTTCTACCCCCAATGTGGAATGGACCGGCGTGACCGAGGCTTACGACATCGACCCCACGGGCGGGACGAACAGATACATCTCGGCAGCGGAAGGCTTCATTCCCGAAACAGGCGAACTGACAGTCGCGACCCAAACCCGTGGATCGGCGGGCGGTGCCAGCAACGCTCAATCCGCATTCATTGCCATCGCAGCGGGAGAATAACCCATGACCGAAGCAACATTCCGACCTGTTCCGGCAGGCACGACCGCACTCCTGACGGCATCCGTTGGAGCGATCACCATCAACCAGACGGTGTTGTGGGGCGGCAGCGCAGGCGGGGGCACGGGCGGGGCAACCGCTACGATCAGCGTCCGTCGCGGCCAGCAGGACTTGGCGCCTGAGGGCATGGTCTTCTTTGCCGACGTTTCCGGCTTTGACGCCCAAAAGCCCACGGACGGATCAGTCTATGATCCGACCATGCACGATTTGCACTACACTTGGACCTTTGGCGATCCCGGAGATTATACCACGCCGGTCAATATGCTGCCGGAATGGCGCAACAAGAACGTCGCTTATGGGCCGTTCCCAGCGCATTGCTTCACGAAGCCCGGTGAGTATCGCGCCATTGTAACGGTCTATGAGCCGTCCAGCCGCAAGAGCGCAGCGGCCTTCGTTGATGTTGTGGTCCGCGATCCAAATGTTGTCGTGCCTGCCGCGACGACCGTTGTCTGTTCGTCCAGCAGCAACTGGACGGGAATGCCAGCGCATGACGTGTCGAACCGGACGACCACCTTTGATGATGCCATCGCCAGATTGCAGGCTCTGAAGGCAAACGGGGCGCTCACTCGTCTAGTGTTCCGCTCGGGCGATGAGTTCGACTGCCTCACCAGTCCCTATATTGGGGACAAATACCGCAACCTTCATGTATCCGCACACGCCGCTGGTAAGGCTATCATCCATAACAGATCGGGTTCTCCTGTATTCCGCTGCTACAGCGGTGTGCTGACGAGCGGGGTGTCTATTTCGGGGCTTCGCTTCATTGGAGGTTGGGATAGTACTACTGAGACCATTGATCCGACTTATCCAGGCACTAATGGGAGAAAAGGCGTCGCATGTGAGAGCGGCCACGTCACTGTTCATAACTGCGAAGGCGATGGTCTTTGGCAGACTGTCTTTGTCGGCGGCTCTCAAAATATCACCGCTGTCGCCTCTGAAATTGCTGCTACAAACTGGGAGGATTACGGATCTTATGTCGATGGTCCCAACCGTGACCTCACGGACCCAACATTTAACTCATATGCAGGCTTTCTAGGCTGTCGTTTCACACAGCATGTGAACGCCCTTCAGGGCGGCAATGGAAAGCTCATGGATGATAGAGGCAACCGCCATGGGCCTCTCCGCATCGAAAGCGTGGGCTATATTTACGTCGATTGCTTCGACCCCATGTCCAGGAATAGCTGGGCGCCACCTGCATACGGAGTTCCTGCTGAGCAGCCCTGTATCAGGGACCAGAGGAATGACCGACGCACTCGCGGGTTCTTTTCTCGCGTCATGGCCGAGGGCACGGCATACAATAATGGTCCTAATACCCCTAGCTCGACGTTCCAATACGAGCCATGCAACACCGTTATAGACAAGATCTATGATCTGGCGTCTGCTCGATCAATGAGAAGCTTCAACATTGTGTCCTCTGCGCTGACTTTGAGGAACTTCATTACACATAGAACCAATGTCGGAACTGGGAGTAATCCTTACAGTGCCAGTGTGGATATCGGCATACCTGAAGGCGACTTGCCGAAAGTCTCGGCACAGAATTTTGAGGAGCCGATCAAGATTTACAATGGCACAATCGTCAACGAGTGTGACGATACGCAGATTAGGAGAAACGGCTCTAATTCTCCTGAATTCGAGCCTTCCCGCGTGAGGCTCGGCATCAATGATGTGCAAATTAGCAATCTAGTGGCGCATTGCCCGAATTATGCAGGAGGCTTCACGGGTGACGGACCCATCAACATGGCCCGCCTTCCATTTACTGCACGGTATCTGGGCTATCGTTGGAAAAACCATGTTTCCAGCCAGCTTGGGGACAAGCTAACCATGGACACGTCCTTCGGTCAGAACCCCCCAGCTCCTTACTCGTATTTCCGGCCGCTCAGGGCAGGGCAGTCGGGCGCGACGGTCACATCCCCGGCAATCGGATCCGCGACGGGGCTGGTGGCCTATGACGATCTGCTGGGCAACATTCGGCCTGCGCAGGCGTCCCGTGGGGCGATAGAGCCGCTGGCGAATTAAGAACGGCGGCGCCTTCGCATCAGCGCGAGGGCGCCCAACCCCATCGGCAACAGAGCAGCGGTGGCGGGCAGTGGTACGGGGGCTAGTTCAATCGTCCCTGAGACATCGAGCGACCAAGGATAATCATCATCCCTATACCAAAGGGATCCCACTAAGCCGTTCCAGTTGATGAGGTAGGCATACAGTCCTTCGATGCTGGAGCGTTCGCTGTAGCGGCCATCTGAGTAATCATCGCGGAAGTATCCGAGGTTATTGACGGTACCTTTTGAGAAAAACACGATCCGTTGAAACAGATCGGCGTCCTTGTCGCCAATATGAAGATCGCCATAGACTGACTGTCCCACCGGGATACCCATGAACTTTGCGACACTCGGCGCGGGTTCATCACATTCCCCTGCTTCGCAGATATACTCCGCTGTGAGCGTCAGCTTGACGTGATCCACCGTCGCCGCCTCTGCCGATCCCACCCCCGCGACCACGGCAGCCGCCGCGCATAATGCCTTGATACCCATAATCCACCCCTGAAAATCGAATCACCCGGCCCCATGCGCGGCTGCCGGAATGATCCGCATCACGGCGGCGTGAGTCTCGGGGAATATGCGCGCGGTTAATCAATCGCGGCGCGAACCGTGATCCAGAACAGCATGATAGGCAGAATATGCTCAGTCGCTTTCCGTGGTTCACCCACTATGCCAGTCGCAAGCTGGAGTGGCTGATATCCATATACACGATCTGGTTCGGCGTGATGCTTGCCCTGCCGATGATGTCCATGACAAGCGCCAGCTTCATCGGGGCATTGGCGATCTTTGATGAGACCACATGGGGCATTGTGTATGCCTGCATCGGGGCGCTGCATTGCTACTCGCTGCACATCAACGGCATGGCGCCTTGGACCCCTTTTGCGCGGCTGGTCGCACTATTCCTGAACGCTAATGCATTCTTGGCGATGGCCTTGAGCCTTCTGCCAGCCAACCCTTGGGGAACAGGCGTATTGACCTACGGCTTTCTCGCGGTCGGGTTCTGCGGTGCCGCTTTGTATTCGGCCGCTCAAGATTGTGGCCGTGAAGTTAAGATCTGGCGGGCGGCACGACATGCAAAGCATTGAACACCTGAACTACTTCGGCCAGGGCATGGGCGCCCTGATTATCCTCATCGGCATCGTCTTTGGATATCTGAGGGGGTTTTTCAAAGGTGACGGCAAGCCTCCCCTGGAACGCCCGCCTGCACCCCATGAGGTCAAGCAGGCGATTAGCAACCTGCATTCCCAGATTGAGCGGACTGTGATGGATGAGGCTGTCGCGCGGGATCTTCTGAAAGGCATCGCCAAGCTGATCATCGCATTAGAGGCGGCTGCGGAAGCCTTGGACCAGAACACCGAAATGAGCGGCGATATGCGAGGCGACATCCGCGAGGTATCGCGTGACCTCCGGTCGCTTGTCACCGAACTGCTGCGGGCACAGATCGACGGGGCCAAGCGATGATCCACTGGCACGTTAGTAGCTGCGCAGGCTTCTTGCTGACGGGCCAGTATCGTCCTGTGTGTTCCATCGTCTGGGCCTTGCCTGACTGCCGCCCGCGCACGGCCTTCGCCCGGCGTATGAACGCCACCTTCTGCGAAGATCGGCACTGCGGCCGCATCCACGACACCTACGTCATCTGCGCCATGCTGCGCGGCCCGATCCAGTATGACCCACCCCCGATCACCGGCAGGCGTCATCCCGATCCCGGCTACTGACCCAACCTCATAGGCATCATCATGCAAACATCTGAAAAGGGCATTGCCCTAATAAAGGCGCATGAAGGCTTGCGTCTGGAAGCCTACCCGGATCCGGCGCACGGCTGGGCTGTGCCGACTATCGGATACGGCCACACCTCCGCTGCGGGATCGCCGCCCGTCACCAAGGGGATGCGGATCACCGAGGCGGGCGCGACTGAGATCCTGCGCAACGATCTGCGCAAGTTCGAGCGGTATGTGCTGGATGCCGTCACCGTGCCGCTGAACCAGAACCAGTTCGACGCCCTGGTCAGCTTCACGTTCAACCTTGGGCCGGGCAACCTGCGGAAGTCCACGCTGCTGCGCAAGCTGAACGCGCGGGACTATGCGGGCGCGGCCGATCAGTTCCTGGTCTGGAACATGGCTGGTGGCAAAGTTCTGAATGGCCTGACCAAGCGGCGCACGGCCGAACGGGCGCTGTTCCTGACCCCTGCCCAGGAAAGCCCTCGCCCCGCTCCCAAGCCCACCCCAGCCCCCGCACGGGCCGCCCCTGCTGGCGGCGGCGTGATCGCCGTTGTCGTCGCTGCAATCGCGGCTGTTGCCGCCTTCATAGGACTGCGCTGATGAAGCTGATCCCCCAATGGCGCAGCGCTCTGCGCATGTATTCCATTCAGATCCTGCTGTTTATTGCGGCCCTTCCGGCTGCGTGGGAAGCGGTGCCTGACGAAATCAAGCTGCTGATCCCGCTGCCCTGGCTGCCGTGGATCACGACCGCCCTAGCCATTGCGGGCATCGTCGCTCGTCTGGTGGACCAACGCAGCCCCGAACAACGCAAAGCCGATGAGGTGCGAAATGAAGTGGATGGCATGTCTGATGCTGCCGTTGCTGACCGCCTGCGCGACCGCGCCGACCGCTGATCCGATCTGCCCCGCGACCGATCAGGCACGAACCGCCTTGGCTGGTGCCTTGGTGGCTGATGGCGGGCCGCAGTCGCAGCGGGCAGGGCTGGTGCTGATCGAGACACTGGATGGGGTTTGCCGCTGATGCTGAACATCACGCCGGAACGCATGTCGGACCTAATGATGAAGTGGCATCTAGGACCGGGCAGCACGGGCAATGCGCTTGTGCTGCATCGGTTCGTTGGGCCGGATCATGGGCCGCACCACTCGCACCCTTTCAGTTGCCGCAGCTACATCCTGCATGGCGGCTATCAGGAGGAAGTCCTGCACCCTGACGGCCGGATCGAACTGCGAGACCACCGGCCCGGCGACGTGGTGGAAATCCCGCACGACCATGTGCATCGGATCGTCAGCTTGCATGAAGGGGAGGCGATCACGCTCTACGAGGTGCTGGGGCCGAAGGTGCAGGAACCCGGCTTCTTCCGCTGGGAGGACGGCCGCATGTTCTATCGGCAATGGGATGCGGCTGATTGGACCCCGGCATGAACCCCTGGCTGATCCTCTGGGCGTATCAAGCGGCGGTCGTCAAGTCGCTGGCTGCTTGGGGCGTCGGACCCGGCTGGCTCCGGTAACATGACCCGCCCGACCTGTTAACGATCCGCCGTTTCGCTGACATGACCGTCAAACGGCCGTTTTATCGCGTGGGGTGAAATTGTAGGCTGCCCATTATGCCGCTGTGGAATGAACCTGCGAGGGGAAGCTGATCGACCCTAGATGCGCCTTGCACTTGCTAACGGCAGGGCCGAAATCAGAAGCACCCCTGCTTTCTAGCACAGCGTCGATTTTCGCATCACGGCGCTTGTCATAAACTTCCACGGTCTGGTCGCCTATCGTGTAGAAGCCGAGGCGCTTGCTAGGGCAGGCGTCCAAGACTTCCTGAAGGCAGGCCAGCCATTTCTTTTCCGCTGCTGTCAGCATGTCATTTCCTCTCGGTAGACGTTTTCAATCGCTCGTTTCCTGACGCGGGTGATTTTCGGCCAATTTGGCCCGCAGTATCGCCAGCAGCAGCCCCCGCGCCGGGGGATAGCCGTCACCGGACCACACAGGAGCGGCAGGGGAGCGTTGCACCCACATCTGCCCGCCCGGTGCCCGGCCCCAGTCGTGATCGGGAAGGAGGATGCCCTTTAGAAACAGGGCGGCGTTCATGTCGTCCCTGCAAGCCTGCTGCACTAGATCGATATCGCGTTGCTCAAAAGCACAGACATGATCGTTGTCCATCCCCAAGAAGGGGACGTAGCTGCCAGCCTTCACCGCTTCTATCAGCCGTTCCAGCGCGTCAGTCATTGATCGGCTCCTGTGGTGGGGGCGGGCGGTAGGGCGTCGTAATCTTCATCCTCCGGCCAGTAATCGTCGTCTGGATGAATAACCCCGGACCCCATGCATTCCTCGCAGGTTTCGTCTCCGAAGCCGCAGTAGCAGTCACCGGGCCAGCAGTCGCAGCGGGTTTCGCCCCGACCATTGCAGGCGGGGCATCTTTCCAGGGGTTCAGCCATCAGCATCCCTCCATCGGTTTGACAAATCCCACGCAACCCATTGACCCACCGGGGGCGGGCAGGTCGTGCGCCTCGCATTGGCGGCGGATGATCTCGGCCATAGTCGCCGGATTGGACGGCGGCAGGATAGGATAGCCGCGCGCATCAGTATTCATGGGTTTCATCCCCTTTAGGAACGCACTGATATGCTGTCAGATCGGTGTGCGTCACAAATATGGCGCCGCCTAAAGCGCCCCACATAGCAAAGCTGAAAGCGACCCATAACTGCGCCATCACATCACCTCCATCGGTTTGACAACTTCCGTCCAACCCATTGACCCACCGGGCGCGGTTTGACGCTCTGCCGGGGGCCAAGTGGCTGATGTTGCGGGGGCGGCGACGGATTGAAAATCCGATGCTCTGGCTTCGCAACATTCCGGGTTCGTTCCGGCTTTGTCCGCGCATTTCTCGCAGCAAAGGCCGTTGAAATTGTTGGGGTTAACTAGCGGATTTGAAGTCCGGCCGCCCCACCGGGGACGATTCCCTTCCAATGTCGCCGAACAGGTCGGCGCGATGGGGATTGATGCGACGTAAATCGCCTCGGCGCAAGGTCAGGCCAAGGCGGTCGAAGAAGTCGAGGATCTCGATGGCGACCTTGCGGCCGTTCTGCACCCGGTCGCGAAAGGCGGGCGCGGTGAACCAGCCGTCGGGCGACTGCGCGGCCACGTCCAGGATGATCGCCACCATCTCTCGGGTCACCTCGCGGGCGAAGAAATGGTCATGCGCGATCTGGTCGGTGCGGCCCAGTTTCTGCGTCAGGCGCAGGACGCGACGCACGTCCTTTTCGTCGATGCCGAATTCGGTCGCGAAGTCGCGCACGCGCGGCGGGCGAAAGCGGGTCTCGCCCGCAAGGGCGGGCGCGATGCGGTCCCACAGGGCCTCGTCCTCGGGCGTCAGGCGGACCTCGTGGCCGGGCAGGCGGACGAAGGCGCCGTCCAGGACCGCGCGGCCCACATCAGCCTCGGCCCGCAGGAAGGCCAGGAAGGCGTCCTTCGGCAGGCGCGGTTGCAGTTGCAGGCGCAGGCGTTCGCGGCCCAGTCCCGCCAGATCGGGGTTGCCTTCGTGGAACTGCGTCAGGGTGTCCGTCAACTGGGCTTGCAGCGCGTCCAGCACCGGCCGGCCAAGGGCCAGGTCGCCGATGGTCGCCCCATCCGCGCGGCGCAACGCATCGGCCAGACCGGCGGGCGACAGGCTGCGGTCGCGGGCAAAGGCCGGCAGATCGACCGGCGCCACGGCCAGCATCGCGGCAAGGGCCGCCGCCGGATCCTCGGCGCGGGCGGCGTCCAGCAGCGCCAGCCGTTCGGGCGTGCGGCGCTTGCGTGCGGGGGCGCGCAGGTCCAGGAAGCCCCCGCCGCCGATGGTCCGGCTGGCCGACACGTCGCGCAGGATGAAGCGGTCATGCACCGCCGCAGCAATGGGCCGGTCCAGGACGATCTGCACCGGGCCGCCCTGGCCGGGCTGGATCGGATCGCCCAGGGGCACGATGCGCGCGCCGGTTTCGACCGCATGGCTGTGCAGGCGGGCGGGGAACCAGGTGCCGATGGGCTTCGGTTCGGACGGCAGCACCGTCAGCCAAGCGTCGATCCGGTCGGTCGGCGCGTGCAGCGCGGGCGACAGCACCACATCGCCCCGATGGATGGCGTCCTTGCTGATCGCCTCGCCTGCCAGGTTCAGCGCGCATCGCTGTCCCGCAAGGCCTTCGGTCGCCGGGCGGTTCTGCGCGTGGATGGCGCGGATGCGGGCGGGCAGGCCGCGCGGGCTGACGATGACCTGATCGCCGACCGCGACGCGCCCGGTCAGCATGGTGCCCGTGACCACCGTGCCCGCGCCGGACAGGGTAAAGCTGCGATCCACGGCCAGGCGCATCGGGCCATCGACATGGCGGGCGGCCGTCGCGGTCTCGGCGGCGATCAGGGATGCGCGCAGGGCGTCGATCCCCTCGCCGGTCAGGGACGACACGGGCAGGATCGGCGCATCGGCCAGGGCGGTCCCTGCCAAGGCGTCGCGGATTTCGGCCGCGGCTTCGGCGCGGCGCGCATCGTCCGCCAGGTCGGCCTTGGTCAGCGCCACGATGCCGCGCCCGATGCCCAGAAGGTCCAGGATCGCCACATGTTCCCGCGTCTGCGGCATCACGCCGTCATCGGCGGCCACCACCAGCAGCGCCATGTCGATGCCGCCCGCGCCTGCCAGCATGGTGTGGATCAGCCGTTCATGGCCCGGCACATCGACAAAGCCGGTGATGGTGCCGCCACCCAGGTCGGCATAGGCAAAGCCCAGGTCGATGGTGATGCCGCGCGCCTTCTCCTCGGCCAGGCGGTCGGTATCCGCGCCGGTCAGTGCCTTCACAAGCGCCGTCTTGCCGTGGTCGATATGCCCTGCCGTGCCGACGATCATGCCGACAAGGCCCCCAGCAGATCCTCGTCCCGATCCAGGCAGCGCAGGTCCAGGATCAAGGCGCCGTCGCGGATATGGCCGATGACCGGGCGGGGCAGGGTGCGCAACCGCGCGGCCAGCCGGTCGGGCGCATCGCCCCCCGCACCCGTGATCCGCAGCCCGGCCGAGGGGATGGTATCGGTGGGCAGCGCCCCCGATCCGATCTGGCTGGCGCAATCGGTCGTCGTGACGGTGTAACCGGGCAGCAGCGCGGCCACCTGCGGGGCAAGCTGGGCGGCCTGGGCTGCGATGTCGGCCTGCGGGCGCGACAGGTATCGCAGCGTGGGCAGGCGTTCGGCCAGCCGATCCGGGTCGCGGTACAGCCGCAGCGTCGCCTCCAACGCTGCGATGCGGATCTTGTCCAGGCGGACGGCGCGTTTCAGCGGGTTCCTGTTGATCTGCGCGATCAGGTCGCGCCGCCCGACGATGAAACCCGCCTGCGGCCCGCCTAGCAGCTTGTCGCCGGAAAAGGTAACCAGATCCGCGCCTTCGGCCACGGCCTCGGCCACGGTGGGTTCGCGGCGCAGCCCCCAGGCGGCCAGATCGACCAGCGACCCCGCGCCCAGGTCATTGAGCAGCACCACCCCGGCCTTGCCCGCGATCTGCGCGAGGTGCGGGGCCGGCACCTCGGCCGTGAAGCCCTCGATGCGATAGTTGGAGGTATGGACCTTGAGGATCAGGCCCGTGTCCGGCGTGATCGCATCCTGATAATCGCGAGGGTGGGTGCGGTTGGTGGTGCCCACCTCGACCAGATGCGCTCCAGCGCGGGCCATGATGTCGGGCATCCGGAAGGCGCCGCCGATCTCGATCAGTTCCCCGCGCGACACGATGGCCTGCCGTCCTTGGCCGAAGGTGTTCAGCGCGATCAGGACGGCGGCGGCATTGTTGTTGACGACGGTCGCATCCTCGGCCCCCGACAGCTCGCACAGAAGCCCGCGCAGATGGTCGTCACGCTGCCCGCGTCCGCCACTGCCCAGGTCGAATTCCAGGGCCAGGGGCGCGGCCATGGCTGCGCTTGCGGCCGCGATGGCCTCGTCCGCCAGGATCGCGCGACCCAGATTGGTGTGCAGGACGGTGCCGGTCAGGTTCAGCATCGGCCGCAGGTCCGACTGCGCGGCGGCGGCCAGGTCGGCGGCCAGCAGATGCGGCAGGCGCGCGGCCTCGGCATCGCCATCGGCGCCGTCGCGGATCGCGGCGCGGGCGGCGTCAAGCCGGACCCGCAGCCCCGCCGTCACCGCCGTGCGGCCGTGGCCGTCGATCAGCGTCCGGCCCATCGGGGACAACAGGAACTGATCGACCGAGGGCAGGGCCCGGAACCCCGTCATCAGTATCCCGCGATGAAGGGGTTGAAGCCGCCGCGCCGGAAGTCGGTGTCCTTCATCAGCATGTCCAGGCCCAGGCTGGACACGTCGTCGGCGATGGGATCGAGGCTCGCGTTCTTGACCTGATACAGGATCTTGACCCAGCCCTTGCAGTCGCCGCAAACCTCGGCCTTGACCGTCGCCTCGTCCGTTTCGGCGCTGCGATAGCTGATCGCGGCGTTCGATCCGCAGCAAAGGCAGACGACGCGCACCTCGTTCCACTGCGTCGCGCAGCAGCCGCAGGTGGCATAGCGCGTGCTTTCGATGCCCGCCGTGCCCATCACCGATGACGTGGCGGGCTTGCCGCCGCAGGTGGGGCAGGTGCCGGTCCTGATCTTGACCAGCTTCGTCGCGTCAAGCGTTCCCGCCAGCCGCGCCAGGTGCAGTTGCACCGCCGCGCCGACGAACAGGTGCGGGGCCGCGCTGTCGTGGGGGATGCGGTCGGACAGGATGTTTTCTAGCAGCCAATGCCGGTCGGCGATCCCCGACGCCGTCACGGCGGACAGCGAAAGGCGGGCCTGTTCCGGCATCTCAAGGGTCGCGGCCTCGGCCAGGAAGCGGTCCAGCGTGGCATGCATCCCTTCGTCCGTGGCAAGCGCCATGCGGTCGATGGGGGGCATCCGGCTGGCGCGGGCCAGTTCCACGCGGTCCGAGGGAATGGGCGTCACTGCAGGCAACTCGCGCGCAAGGCGCGCCTGCAAAGCGGTCAGGTCGGCCAGAAAGCGCATATAGGGCCCCAGGTTGCCGCCGTGATCCGCCAGAAAGGCGAAGCGCCCGGCCCGCTTGTCGAAGACAGCGGCGGCATCGGGCAGAAAGGCCAGCGGCGCCACAGGGACGCCGCCAATGACCGAAGGGTCGGGTTTCAGACTGTTGTTCATCGTCTCTCCGGGCCGGACGGTCTCATGTCCGGCCACTTGCCTTTGCGTTATTCTGCCGGGCCGTTCTGGCGGCGTCCAGCCAGCTCGCGCAGCCACTTGCGGTGGTGGCGATAGGCCCAGCCCCCGGTCACGGTGCCCCGCGTCATGGCCCGCAGCGTGCCGCGTGTCCAGAAGGCCGCATAGACGTGCAGGATGAAGACCAGGATAATCGCCACCGCCGCAAGCGCATGGGTCAGCACGGCCCAGCGGCGCGTCGGGATCGACACCAGGTCGCCGAAGAACTGTTCCCAGATCATGATGCCGGACACGATCAGCACCACGATCAGCAGCGTCATGCCCCAGAAGATGAACTTCTGCCCGGCATTGTACTTGCCAAGCTCGGGCAGGTTCTCCTCGTTCCCCTTCACCACGTCGCCGATCTGGGAAAGCCATTTCCGGTCGTCCGGCGTGGGCAGGTTCAGCCGCCACAGCTGGATGAACATGACCATGAAGCTGACGAACAGCACCACGCCGATGATCGGATGCAGCCACCGTGCGCTTTGCCCCCCGCCGAAAAGGCCGGTCAGGAAGTAGAGCGACGGGTGGAAGAACGCGAGGCCCGACAGCAAGAGCAGGATCAGCGAGATCGCCGTGACCCAGTGATTGGCCCGGATGAAGCCCCGGTAACGGCTGACCGTCACCGGGCGGGTCGATTCGATCCGGTCGCCCGGTTCGGAATAAACGGGACGCGCCATTCAGACAGCCCCCCTGTCATCCGAACCGCCGGAGCTGACCAGCTTCTCGGCCTCTTTCTCCTCGTGCTCGTCCACCTTGTTGGCGCGGGCGAAGATGCCGTGGATCGCGGCGCCGACGGCTGCCACGCCCATGACGGCCAGACCGGCGGTCTTGGTCACGCCCTTCCAGCCTTCGACCACCGGCGAGATGCGGGGATCGTCCGGCAGCTTTTCATAGATCGACGGCTT
This sequence comes from Paracoccus sp. SY, assembly GCF_002901215.1. Classification (NCBI taxonomy): domain Bacteria; kingdom Pseudomonadati; phylum Pseudomonadota; class Alphaproteobacteria; order Rhodobacterales; family Paracoccaceae; genus Paracoccus; species Paracoccus sp. SY. The sequence continues at coordinate 307,291 of NZ_NWMQ01000002.1, forward strand.
GTCGGCGTGATGCAGCACATAGAAGACATGCGTGCCGCCGACCCCCGCCGGATCATAGATCCCGGCGTTTTCATAGCCGCGCGACTTCAGATCCTCGACCCGTTCGTTGGCGTGCGCGATCATGTCTTCCTTGGTGCCGAAGACGATGGCCTGCGTGGGGCAAGCCTTGGCGCAGGCCGGACCCTGGCCCACGGCCACGCGGTCGGAACACAGGGTGCATTTATAGCTCTTGTGATCGACCTTGCTGATGCGCGGGATGTCGAAGGGGCAGCCGGTCACGCAGTATCCGCAACCGATGCAGTTCTCGTGGATGAAATCGACGATGCCGTTGGAATACTGCACGATGGCGCCGGGCGCCGGGCAGGCCTTGAGGCAGCCCGGATCCTCGCAATGCATGCAGCCGTCCTTGCGGATCAGCCATTCCAGGTTGTCGGTTTCCGGGTTCACCCATTCCGTGAAGCGCATCAGGGTGAACATGTTCGGCGTCAGGTCGTGGGGGTTTTCGTAAACCCCCACGTTGGTCTCGACCTCGGGCTTGGTGTCGTTCCACTCGATGCAGGCGGACTGGCAGGCCTTGCAGCCGATGCACTTGCTGACGTCGATCAGCTTGGCGACCTTTTCCAGTTGCCGCGTGGGCTGCGGCACGTTCGGCGTGGCCGAAATTCGGACCACGTCGGACGGCAGCAGGTTCGACGCGATCGGCTGAACCGGGGGGTTCGAGGCCGCGGTCTTGGGTTGGGGCGCGGTTTCGCTCATGCCACCGGCTCCTCTGCCGAAGGTTCGATATTGACCATGAAGGCCTTGAATTCAGGCGTTTCCACGTTGGCGTCGCCCACCTGGGACGTCAGGCTGTTCGGCCCGAAACCCTTCTTGGCGGCCCCCACGAAGCCCCAGTGCAGCGGAATGCCGATCACATGGACGGTCTTGCCGTCGATCTGCATCGGCCGCAGCCGCTTGGTCACCACAGCCTTGGCCCAGACCTCACCCCGCTTGGACCAGACGCGCACCCGTCCGCCGCGCGCGATGCCGCGCTCGGCCGCCAGTTCCTCGCTGATCTCCACGAAGAACTCGGGCTGCAACGCGGCGTTCACCGGGTTGTGCTTGGTCCAATAGTGGAAATGCTCGGTCAGGCGATAGGAGGTCGCCACGAAGGGGAATTCGGGATCCCCGATCTCGGCAAACTGGTCGGCGGTGCTTTCGAAGACCCGCGCCACCGGGTTGCCCCGCATCTTGGGGTTGAACACGTTGGCGATGGGGGCCTCGAACGGCTCCATATGGGTGGGGAAGGGACCGTCCCGCATCATGCCCCGGGTGAACAGGCGCGACGCACCTTCCGGGTTCATGATGAAGGGGCGGACCTCGCCCGGCTTGGCCGTGATCGGCATGTCGGGCACGTCATAGCCTTCCCATTTCTCGCCGGTCCATTCGATGATCTTGCGCGACGGATCCCACGGCTTGCCCTGCGGATCGCAAGAGGCCGCGTTGTACAGGATCCGGCGGTTCGCAGGCCATGCGAAGGCCCAGTTCAGGAAGGCGCCGGTGTCGTCGGGATCGGTGTTGTCCCGCCGCGCCATCATGTTCCCGGCCTCGGTCCAGCTGCCGGCATAGATCCAGCAGCCGCCCATGGTCGAGCCGTCGTCGCGGTAATGCCCGAAGCTGGACAGTTGCTGCCCGGCCTCGGCCACGACCTTGGTGGGATCGGCGGCGTCATAGACGGTTGCAAGGGCGCGGCCGTTCATCTCGCGCGCAAGCTCGTCTGCCTTGGGATCGTTCGGGTCGCGATAATCCCAGGTCAGGTTCAGGATCGGGTCGGGGAAGACCCCGCCTTCGTCCTGATAAAGCTTCTTCACGCGCAGGAAGATCTGCGCCATGATCCAGGTGTCGTGCTTGGCCTCGCCCGGCGGGGTCGCCCCCGGCCAGTGCCATTGCAGCCACCGCCCCGAGTTCACCAGGGCGCCTTCATCCTCGGCGAAGCAGGTGGTGGGCAGTTCCAGCACCTCGGTCTGGATCGCCGCGCTGTCCACGTCGTTGTGGATCCCGTGGTTCTGCCAGAAATGCGAGGTTTCCGTCGTCAGCGGGTCCATGACCACCAGCATCTTCAGCTTGGAAAACGCCTCGGTCATCTTGCCGCGGTTCGGGAAGGACAGGATCGGGTTGAAGCCCTGGCAGAAATACAGGTTCACCTTGCCGTTGTTCATCAGCTCGAACATGCGCATGCCGTCATAGGCTGGCACGTCGAGCTTCGGCAGATAGTGATAGGCCCAGTCGTTTTCCTGCGTGGCGGCATCGCCCCACATGGCCTTCATGAAGCTGACCATGAACTTGGGATAGTTCTGCCAATAGCTGATCTGGTTCGGCACGATCGGCTTGAAGCCGCGGGTGGACATGTAGGTCGCCCAGTCCGCTTCCTTTTCCGTCGGGATGTTGAGGTATCCCGGGATCAGGTTCGACATCAGACCGATATCGGTCAGGCCCTGGATGTTGGAATGGCCGCGCAGCGCGTTCATGCCCCCACCCCGGACGCCGATATTGCCCAGGATCAGCTGCAGCATCGCCATGCCGCGGATGTTCTGCGCACCCTTGGAATGCTGCGTCCAGCCAAGCGCATACATCGAGGTCATGGTCTTGGTCGGGGACGAGCATTCGCCGATCATCTCGGCGATGTGCAGGAACTTGTCCTTGGGCGTGCCGCAGACGCGTTCCACCATCTCGGGCGTGTAGGCGTCCACATGGGCTTTCAGCAGGTTCCAGACGCAGCGCGGGTCCTGCAGCGTGGGATCGGTCTGGACAAAGCCGTCCTCGCCCATCTTGTAGTCCCAGGACGACTTGTCATAGTCGCGCTTTTCCTCGTCATAGCCGGTGAAAAGCCCGTCGGACCAGCCGAACTCGTCCTTCACCAGGAAGGAGGCGTTGGTGTAGTTGCGGACGTAATCCCACTGAACCTTGTCGTTCTCGATCATCCAGCGGATCATGCCCATCAGGAACACGATGTCGCTGCCCGGACGGATCGGCGCATAATAATCCGACACGGAGGCCGTGCGGTTATAGCGCGGATCGACCACGATCAGCTTGGCGCCGCGATGGTGCTTGGCCTCGGTCACCCATTTGAAGCCGCAGGGATGCGCTTCGGCGGCATTGCCGCCCATGACAATGACGAGGTCGGTATTCTTGATGTCGGTCCAGGAGTTGGTCATCGCTCCACGGCCAAATGTCGGGCCCAAACTGGACACCGTGGGGCCGTGTCAGACGCGCGCCTGGTTATCGAATCCGACGATCCCCATGGACCGGACCGTCTTGTAGGTCAGCCATGCGGTTTCGTTTGTGGTTGCCGATGCCGCCAGGAAGCCGGTCGTCGTCCAGCGGTTGACCGGCACGCCGGCCTCGTTCGTCTGGATGAAGTTGGCGTCGCGGTCGTCCTTCATCGCGCGGGCGATCTTGTCCAGGGCCTCGTCCCAGGTGATGTCCTGGAATTCGCTGGCGCCGGCGGCGCGATAGCGCGGCTTGGTCAGGCGCGTCGGCGCCTTGACGAAATCCTTCAGCGCGGCGCCCTTGGGGCACAGCGTGCCGCGGTTCGTCGGGTGGTCCGCGTCGCCTTCGATATGCAGAAGCTCGGCGGTTTCGCCGGCTTTCACATCGCCCTTGGAATACATGATGATCCCGCAGGCGACCGAGCAATAGGGACAGGTGTTGCGTGTTTCCGTGGTCGTGGCCAGCTTGAAGGCGCGCACATGCGCCTGTTCCGCCGCCTCGGCCTCGCCGAAGCCCATTGCCCCGAGCGATGTCGCCGCAACCCCCGCACCCGCAAGCCGTAGGAAGCCGCGGCGCGAAAGGTCGATATTCATGAGACCCCTCCTGCTGCCTGTCATGAAATGAGATAGGTACATGACCACCTTTGCTTTTCAGGCAGGCAAAAGTCAAGGAGGGCAGGGTTGTGGACGCAGGATCGTGACCCCGCGGCAGGGTGCGGCAAGGTGCCGCATCCGCTGGTGCGCGGCGAGGGACTCGAACCCCCACGCCGAAGCGGTTGGACCTAAACCAACTGCGTCTACCAATTCCGCCAGCCGCGCACTGACGCACCCATAAGGCAGGACGGGCGACGCGGTCAACGGGTCATCGCGATGGCGATCTGCGCCGCAAGGCGGGCGTTGTTCAGGACCAGTTCGATGTTGGAGGCCAGCGAACGGCCATCGGTCAGTTCGAAGATGCGCTGCAGCAGGAAGGGCGTGACCTCCTTTGCGGCGATGTGCCGGTCCTGGGCTTCGGACAGGGCCTGTTCGATGAAGGGGCCGATCACGTCGGCGGTGATCTCGGATTCGCGGGGGATCGGGTTGGCGACAAGCTGGCCGCCCTTCAGGCCCAGGCGTGCGCGCATGGCGGCCGCGGCGGCGATCTGGTCCGCGCTGTCCATGCGCAGGGGCGCCTTGATGCCGCTGGACCGCGACCAGAAGGCGGGCAGTTCGTCCTGGCCAAAGGCGATCACGGGAACGCCCAGGGTTTCCAGCACCTCCCATGTCTTGGACAGGTCCAGGATCGCCTTGGCCCCGGCGGCCACGACCGTCACCGGGGTCTGCGCCAGTTCCTGCAGGTCGGCCGAGATGTCGAAGCTGCTTTCCGCCCCGCGATGCACGCCGCCGATGCCGCCGGTGGCAAAGACCCGGATGCCCGCCAGATGCGCGCAGATCATGGTGGCCGCGACCGTGGTGGCCCCCGTGCGGCCATTTGCCAGGCAGACGGCCAGGTCGGCGCGCGACAGCTTCATGGCCTGGTCCGAGGGCGTCTGTGCCAGGGCTTCCAGCGCATCGTCGGTCAGCCCGACATGGATTTGCCCGCCCATCACGGCGATGGTGGCGGGGGTCGCGCCGTTGTCGCGGATCACCTGTTCGACCTGTCGCGCCATTTCCAGGTTCTGGGGATAGGGCATCCCGTGGGTGATGATCGTCGATTCAAGCGCGACGACCGGGCGGCCCGCCGCAAGCGCGTCTTCGACTTCGGGCGAAAAGGTCAGGGGGGCACTCATGGAACGTCCTTTCCGGAAACATGCGCGGCGGCGGCATCCACCGCCTGGCGCAGGGCCGCGTCGCGCGGCTGGTGGTTCAGTTCGGCGGCAAGATGTGCCGCCAGGAAGCAGTCGCCCGCGCCGGTGACGCGGGCCACGGTGACAGGTGGCGGGGCGAAGGTCAGGGTGGGCGCGCCCGCCATGGCCTCGGCCACCGGGCGGGGTCCGTCCGTGACCAGCACGCGGGCCGCGCCGCGCGCCACCACGCCCTGCGCGGCGGTCGCGGCATCGGGGCAGGCACGCCCGGCCAGGATCTCGGCTTCCAGGCGGTTCAGGTAGAAGCAGCCGCGCCGGGCGGCGATCAGCGGTTCCAGCCGTTCGGCCTTGCCGGGGCTGGCGGGCACCACGCGCAGGTCGGCGGCGGCCAGGCGGGGGTCGCGGGCGATGGCGGCCAGCAGATCCTCGGTCAGGTTCCCGTCCAGGACGACCGGCGCGGTCCAGCCGGACAGCGCGCCGTCCAGGGCCGCCAGGATCGCGGTGCCCGCATCTTCAAGGCTGTGGACATCGGCGATGGCGGCGATCAGCCCCTCGCTGTCCTCGATGCCCATATAGGTGTCGGTGGGCAGGCCGGTGTCGCGGGCCAGATGATCGGTGACGACGCCCAGCCGCCGGGCTTCGGTCACCAGGACCTCGCCTTCCGGGTCGCGGCCGACGGCGGACAGCACGGCGGGGCGCAGGCCCCAGCGGGCCAGCGCGACCGCCACGTTCAGCGCCACCCCGCCGGGGATGTGGCGGATGCGGCCCGGCACATCGGCGCCCGGCGCCATGCGGCGCGGCGCGCGGCCGATCACGTCCCACAGCATCGCGCCGATGCACAGGATGTCGGGGCGCGCCGGATACTGGACCCGATCCTGGGCCTGATCCTGGGGGTCGGTCATTCGCGGGTCCAGCTTTGCATCTCGGCTTCCAGAAAGCGTTCGAAATCGTCCAGGTCAACAGGATCGAACTGCCCGAAGCCGCCCATCCAGACGGATGCCGCGCGCATCCCCTCGGGGTCCAGCTTGCACCAGGTGATCCGGCCCCGCCGCTCCTGCCGGATCAGGCCCGCCGCCGCAAGGACCGACAGGTGCTTGGAAATCGCGGCCAGACTCATGTCGAAGGGCGCCGCGACGTCGCTGACGGCCATGTCGTCCTCCAGCAGCATCGACAGCACCCGCCGCCGCGTGGGATCGGCCAGGGCCGCGAAGATCAGGTCCAGCGGGTCGGGCGAGGGGGTGTCCATGCCCATCTCATGGCGCGGAATGGCGGGAATGGTCAACTGCGCGGTTGAACGTTCTGCGGCCGGGGCAGGGGCCAAGGGCCGGTCCTTCGGCAGGCCGATCAAGCAAAACCTTTGTTTGCCAGATACTTGCATGATCAAGTCACTTGCTTGACTCGGGCGGCGATCCCCCCTAGACAGCGCCGCAACGAAGAACGGGGCATGACAGATGGCCGAAGACCCCCGGAGCGATGTGGACAGGGAAGCGGATGCCGCCCGTCTGCGCGACCTGGAAGACCGGCTGTCCCGCCTGACCCGGAAGCCAGAGGCGAACATGCCGATGGCGGGCTATGACAAGGCGCATGTCGCCTGGCGCATGGTCACCGAAATCGTCGCGGGCATCATGCTGGGCGCCGGGATCGGATACGGGTTGGATTACGTGTTCGGCACTTTGCCGGTCATGCTGATCCTGTTCATACTTCTCGGCTTCGTGGCCGGCATCAAGGTGATGATGCGCACGGCGGCCGAGCTTGGCAGCAATTCCGGCAAGCCGCCGGGGACCGACGAGAGGGATTGATCGTGGCGACCGAAGCGCATGGCGAGGCAACCGGCCTGTCTTTCCACCCGATGGACCAGTTCATCGTCCGCCCGCTGTTCGGCGACGGCCCGGTCCACTGGTACACGCCCAGCAACGTGACGCTGTGGCTGTTCGCCATCATCCTGGCCACGCTGGCGCTGCTGGTGCTGGGCACGCGCGGCCGCGGCATCGTGCCGACCCGCACCCAGTCGATCGCGGAACTGTCCTATGGCCTCGTGCACAAGATGGTCGGCGACATCGCGGGCAAGGACGGGCTGAAGTACTTTCCCTATATCATGACGCTATTCATGTTCGTGTTGTTCGCGAACTTCCTGGGCCTGCTGCCCCTGGCCTTCACGGTCACCTCGCATATCGCGGTGACGGGCGTGCTGGCGCTGGCGGTGTTCCTGTCGGTGACGGCTATCGGCTTCATCAAGAACGGCGCGCATTTCCTGGACCTGTTCTGGGTCCGCTCGGCCCCCTTGGCGATCCGCCCGGTTCTGGCCGTGATCGAGGTGATCAGCTATTTCGTGCGCCCCGTCAGCCATTCCATCCGACTTGCAGGCAACATGATCGCCGGCCATGCCGTGATCAAGGTCTTTGCCGGTTTCGCAGCCATCGCAGCCGTGGCCCCGATTTCCATCATCGCGGTCGTGGGCATGTATGCCTTCGAAATCCTGGTGGCCTTCATCCAGGCCTATGTCTTCACCATCCTGACCTGCGTCTATCTGAAGGACGCGCTGCATCCGTCGCACTGACGCCGGACGCACAGGTCATCAACCCAATCCACCACTTCCAACCGCAAGGAGCATCATCATGGAAGGCAATATCGGAGAACTGGGCCAGTACATCGGCGTCGGCCTGACCGCCATCGGCATGGGCGGGGCCGCCATCGGTGTGGGCAACGTCGCCGGCAACTTCCTGTCGGGCGCGCTCCGCAACCCGTCGGCCGCCGCCGGCCAGACCGCCACGCTGTTCATCGGCATGGCCTTTGCCGAAGCCCTGGGGATCTTCTCGTTCCTCGTCGCGCTTCTGCTGATGTTCGCGGTCTGATCCTGCGCCATCCTTGCGGCGGGGTGGGGCTTCGGCTCCGCCCCTTCGTGACTGTCAGGGCCAAGGGGTAGGACATGATCAGCCTGTTGCAAGAGGCCGCCACCACCGCGGCCGAACATACCGAAAGCGTGGCGTCCTCCGTCGCGCATGGAGAGACCGAGACGACAACGGGCCTGCCCCAGTTGGATCTCTCGACCTTTGCGAACCAGATCTTCTGGCTGGTCGTCGCCATGGTCGTTCTTTACTGGGTCGTCGCCAAGATCGCGCTGCCGCGCATCGGCGCCGTCCTGTCGGACCGCCAGGGCGCCATGACCGGCGACCTGATGGCCGCCGAGGAATTCAAGCTGAAGGCCAAGGAAGCCGAGGCCGCCTATGATAAGGCGCTTGCCGATGCCCGGGCCGAGGCGAACAAGATCGTCGCCGCGAACCGTGCGGAAATCCAGAAGGAACTGGATGCCGCCATCGCCCATGCCGATGCCGAGATTTCGGCGCGCGGCGCGGAGTCGGAAAAGCGCATCCGCGAGATCCGCGATTCCGCCGATGTCGATGCGCGAGAGGTCGCCCGCGACGTTGCCGCCGAACTGGTGCGCAGCTTTGGCGGGACGGTCGATCAGGCCGCTGTCGATCAGGCTGTGGACAGCCGCATGAAAGGGGCCCTGCAATGAAGAAACTTGCCGTCATTGCCGCCACCGGGCTGAGCGCCGGACCGGCCTTTGCCGCGACGGGTCCGTTCTTCTCGCTGCGGAACACGGACTTCATCGTCCTGGTCTCATTCCTGGCTTTTGTCGGGGTGCTGCTTTACTTCAAGGTTCCCTCGCGGATCGGGGCGCTGCTGGACAGCCGCGCCGCCGGCATCCGCCGCGACCTGGACGAGGCCAAGCGCCTTCGCGAGGAAGCGCAGGAAATCTATGCCAGCTATGAACGCCGGCAGCGCGAAGTGGCGGGTCAGGCCGACCAGATCGTCGCCAATGCCAAGCGCGAGGCCGAGGCCCAGGCCGCCAAGGCCAAGGCCGACCTGAAATCCTCGATCGAACGGCGCCTGAAGGCGGCCGAGGATCAGATCGCCAGTGCCGAGGCCGATGCTGTGCGTGCCGTGCGCGACCGCGCGGTGCAGGCGGCGATCGCCGCGGCGTCCAGCCTGCTGGCGCAGCAGGTCGGCGCAGGACAGCGGTCCGCAGGGATCGACGAAGCCATCGACGACGTGGCGCGCCGGTTGAACTGAGATCGCAGGAACAGCAATTGCGAAAAACCCCCGGTCGAAAGACCGGGGGTTTTGCTTTGCCTGCGCGTTTCGTGCGGCTGACGGTCAGCGGGTCGGGCGGATCAGGATCTCGACCCGGCGGTTCTGCGCGCGGCCGGCGGCGGTGTCGTTGGAGGCGATGGGCTGGCTGAAGCCTGCCCCGCTGGCGATCAGGCGCTGCGGCGACACGCCCGCTGCGGACAGGATGCCCGCGACGGACTGGGCGCGGCGCTGCGACAGGTCGGCATTCAGCGCCGCGCTGCCGGTGTTGTCGGTGTGGCCCACGACCTCGACCCGGCTGTTGGGATACTGGTTCAGGTTGCGCGCGACGGCATAAAGGTCGTTCTGCGCGGCGCCCGACACGGCGGCCGAGCCGGTGGCGAACAGGATCCCTTCGGGCATTACGACCTGCAGGTAGGAGCCGCGGTTGATGACCTGGATGTTCGGGTTCGACAGCGACTGCTGCAGCGCCTGCGCCTGGCGGTCGAGGATGTTGCCCGCGACGGCCCCGGCGATGCCGCCGACGATCGCGCCGCGCGCCGCGTCGCGGCCTTCGTTGTTGCTGTCGTCGTCGCGGGTCGCGCCCAGGACGGCCCCCACGGCGGCGCCGGCAAGTGCGCCTTGCTGCGTGCGGCTCATGCCGCTGGTGCCCGTGCCGGTGCCGTCCATGGGGGCGCAGGCGCCAAGTGCCACAAGGCCCCCGGCGGCGAGGAGAGAGGTGACGCGAAGGTTCATGGGAGTTCCTTTCATGGTCTTGCGACGTGAACATGCGGCAAATTCGCATCTGCCGTCAAACGTGCGCGAAGCTGGCCCAGTTCCGGGCGAAAGGGAAGTCACGGCTGCGTGGAAGGCGTTGGAGTGGCGGAAAAACCCGCCCTTGCAGGCCGGGCTTGCATTGCTGTCCCGGGCCGGTCAAAAGCGTCGGGCCATGGTCCAGCCCCGCCGCCTTGCCCCTCCCTTGCCCTTTGCCCAGCAGGTCGCGATCTTTTCGCGCCTGGCAAGCGCCAATCCGCAGCCGGTGACCGAGCTGGAGTTTTCCAACCCCTTCACGCTGGTCGTGGCCGTCGCCTTGTCGGCCCAGGCGACCGATGTGGGCGTGAACAAGGCTACGCGCGGGCTGTTCGCCATCGCCGACACGCCGCAGAAGATGCTGGACCTGGGCCTTGAGGGCGTGACCGAGCATATCAAGACGATCGGCCTGTTCCGCCAGAAGGCCAAGAACGTCATCGCCCTGTCCCGCATCCTGGTCGAGGAATTCGGCGGCGAGGTTCCCGACAGCCGTGCCGCCCTGATGCGCCTGCCCGGCGTGGGGCGCAAGACCGCGAACGTGGTCCTGAACAGCGCCTTCGGCCATCCTGCGCAGGCGGTCGATACGCATATCTTCCGGGTGGGCAACCGCACCCGCATCGCCCCCGGCCGCGACGTGGACGAGGTCGAGCGCGCCATCGAGGACAACGTGCCCGCCCGCTTCCAGGACAATGCCCATCACTGGCTGATCCTGCATGGCCGATACATCTGCCAGGCCCGGCGCCCGCGTTGCGCGGTCTGCCCCATCTACGACCTGTGCCCATACGAGGAGAAGACCGCATGACCACCCCCTATGTGATCGGCATCGGCAATGCGGTGATGGACGTGATCTCGCCCGTGGCCGAGGACCGGCTGGCGGCGCTGGGGGTGCGGAAGGGCATCATGCAGCTGATCGAGCGCGAGCGGTCGGAATACCTGATGGCCGCGCAGGCGGACGATCACGGGCCGGGGCGCGCGCAGTCGAAGCTGGTGCCGGGCGGGTCGGTCGCCAACACGCTGGCGGGGATCGGGATGCTGGGGCTGCGGACGGCCTTTATCGGGCGGGTGGCGGACGATCCGCTGGGCCTGTCCTATGCCGAGCAGACCGAGGCGGCGGGGACGGTCTTCGTCAACCCGCCGGTCGCGGGCGAGCAGTTGCCGACATCGCGGAGCATCATCCTGGTCACGCCGGATGGCGAACGGTCGATGAACACCTATCTGGGGATTTCCGCCGAACTGGGGCCGGACGACGTGAATCCATTCGTTTTTCAAGGGGCTGGATGGCTGTTCCTTGAAGGATACCTGTTCGACAAGCCCAAGGGGAAGGAGGCGTTCCTGAAGGCCGCGAAGTCCTGCCACGAGGCGGGCGGGCAGGCGGGGATCGCGCTGTCGGACCCGTTCTGCGTGGACCGCCATCGCGAGGATTTCCGCCGCCTGGTGGCGGGGCCGATGGATTACGTCATCGGCAATGTCCATGAATGGACCTCGCTTTACCAGGTCACGGATCTGGAGGAGGCCCTGCGGCTGGCCCAGGCCGATTGCGGGACGGTGATCTGCACGCGGTCGGGCGAAGATGCGATCCTGATCCGCGACGGGGAACGGGTGAGCGCGCCGGTCCACCGCGTCGTGCCGGTGGATGCGACCGGGGCGGGGGACCAGTTCGCGGCGGGGCTGATCTATGGGCTGGCAACGGGTGCGCCGCTGGCGGTGGCGGGGCGGATGGGCTGCATCGCCGCGGCCGAGGCGATCGGGCATGTGGGGCCGCGGCCCGAGCGCGATCTGCGGGCGGATTTCAGGGCCGAGGGTCTGATCTGAGTTTGCGTCCCGCGAAAGCCGGGGGCGCTTCGCCCCCCGGACCCCCCGAGGATATTTGAGGTCCAATGCAAAGTGCCGCTGGTCGGCAGCCCCGGCGTTGCGCGGTTCTGCCGGCGCGTGTATCAGGTCTGCGACAGATTTGCAGTTTGAAGGACATTGCGGATGCGCAGGGTTGTTGTCACCGGATTGGGCATGGTCACGCCGCTGGCCTGCGGCGTCGAGGCGACATGGGAACGGCTGCTGGCCGGGCAGTCCGGCGCGGGGCCGATCACGCGCTTTGATTCCAAGGACGTGGTGACGAAATACGCCTGCGAGATCCCCTTCGGCGACGGCAGCGACGGCAGCTTCAACCCCGACGACTGGATGGAGCCGAAGGACCGGCGCAAGGTCGATGACTTCATCCTGTACGGCATGGCCGCGGCCGAGCAGGCGGTGAAGGATTCGGGCTGGGAGCCGCAGACCGAGGAGGACCGCGAGCGGACCGGCGTGATGATCGGATCGGGGATCGGCGGGCTGACCTCAATCGCGGAAACGGCGGTGCTGATCAAGGAACGCGGGCCGAAGCGGGTGTCGCCCTTCTTCATTCCCGGCGCGCTGATCAACCTGGTGTCGGGGCAGGTGTCGATCCGCTTCGGCTTCAAGGGGCCGAACCATGCGGTCGTGACCGCCTGTTCCACCGGGGCGCACGCCATCGGGGACGCGGCGCGGCTGATCATGCTGGGCGATGCCGACGTGATGGTCGCGGGCGGCGCCGAAAGCCCCATCAGCGAGATCGGCATCGCGGGCTTCAACGCCTGCAAGGCGCTGTCCACCAAGCGCGACAACGATCCGCAGTCGGCCAGCCGCCCCTATGACGTGGACCGGGACGGCTTTGTCATGGGCGAGGGCGCCGGCTGCCTGGTGCTGGAGGAATACGAACACGCCAAGGCGCGCGGGGCGAAGATTTACGCTGAAATTCTGGGCTATGGCCTGTCGGGCGATGCCTATCACATCACCGCGCCCAGCGAGGATGGCGATGGCGGCTTCCGCGCGATGCGCAACGCGCTGAAGAATGCGGGGCTGGAGCCTTCGGCGGTTGACTACATCAACGCGCATGGCACCAGCACCATGGCCGACACGATCGAGCTTGGCGCGGTGGAGCGCCTGCTGGGCGATCACGCGCCGAACGTGGTGATGTCGTCCACGAAGTCGAGCATCGGCCACCTGCTGGGCGCGGCGGGCGCTGTCGAGGCGATCTTCTGCGTGCTGGCGATCCGCGACGGGATTTGCCCGCCGACGATCAACCTGGACAACCCCGCGGTCGAGCCGAAGCTGGATCTGGCGGCCAATGCGGCCGTGCGGCGCAAGGTCGATGTGGCGCTGTCCAACAGCTTCGGCTTTGGCGGCACGAACGCCTCGCTGGTCCTGGGGGCGGTCCGGGGATGATCTGGCGCAACATCGCCTCGAACTTCCTGACGCTGCTGATCGTGCTGCTGATCGCCGCGGCCGCGGCGGTGGCCTGGGGCAAGCACCAGTTCAGCGGGCCGGGGCCAAGTGCTGTCGCGCAATGCGTGCAGGTGGCGCCGGGGGCAAGCCTGAACGCGGTCAGCCAGCAGCTTGTGGAACAGGGCGCGATCAGCAATTCCTATGTCTTCCGGGCCGGGACGGATTATCTGGACCGCGCGCGCGATCTGAAATTCGGCAGCTATCTGGTGCCGCCCCATGCCAGCATGGCGCAGATCGTCGATGTGATCACCACGGGCGGGCCCTCGACCTGCGGGACCGAGGTCGTGGTGCGGGTGGGCGTTCGGGAAAACACCGTGCTGTTGCGCGACATGAACCCGGACACCGGCGCCTTCGAGGAGATGGCGCGTTACAACCCCGCGACCGAGGAAGCCCCGCAGGCGATCCTGGCGGCTGCGGACAGGCCCGGGGCGCGGCTGCGCGTGACCATGGCCGAGGGCGTGACCAGCTGGCAGGTGGTCGAGGCGCTGAAGGCCGCGGCTTTCCTGACCGGCGAGGTCGAGGACATCCCGGCCGAGGGAAGCCTTGCCCCCGATACCTATGAGGTCGAGAAGGGCAGCGATCGGTCTGCCCTGCTGGCCGAAATGGCCCGGCGGCAGTCGGCCATCCTGGCGGCGGAATGGGAGGCGCGGCCCTTTGGCCTGCCCTATCGGACGCCCGAGGAGGCGCTGATCATGGCATCCATCGTGGAGAAGGAGACGGGGGTGCCCGAGGAACGACCCCAGGTGGCCAGCGTCTTCGTCAACCGGCTGGAGCAGGGGATGCGGCTGGAGACCGACCCCACGGTGATCTATGGCATCACGGGCGGGGAAGGGATTCTGGACCGAGGCCTGAGGCGGTCCGAACTGGCGGCAACGACGCCATACAACACCTATCGCGTGGATGGCCTGCCGCCCACCCCGATCGCCAATCCGGGCCGCGAGGCGATCCGGGCGGCGTTGAACCCCGACAGCACGGACTATCTGTTCTTCGTGGCGGACGGATCGGGCGGGCACGCGTTTTCGCGCACGCTTGAGGAACACAATGCCGCCGTGGCGCGCTGGCGCGAGATCGAGCGGCAGCGTGGCGCGGATGCGACCAGTCCCGTCCAGGGCGACGGCTGACACGGCCCAAGCCGTTCAAAGGGTTTGACAAAGCCCGCCCTGCGCCGCAGCATTGCGGTCAAGGGGCGGGCTTTTCCAATGGCGCGAACCGCGCCGGGCGCCGCCCTGGCAGGAGGATGCGCCATGAAACTGTCCGACATGTTCTCGACCCTGGCCGAAAATGCCCGCACCTATGAAAAGCGCGTGGCCGAATGGCAGGACGAGATGAACAGCCGCAACGACGAGATGATGGCCAGCGCCCGCAAGTGGCAGGAAACGGCCATGCAGCGCCAGGACGAGATGAACCGGCAGTTCCGGGGCTATTTCGAGGAAGCCGGCGAAAACGTCCGCAACCAGTGGCAGACGATGCAGACCGCCTGGGAGGAGCAGTTCCAGAAGATGCGCGAAAAGGGCGAGGAAATGCGTGCTGCCGCGATGAAGTCCGGGCATTTCCCCGAATGGGCCGAAGCCTACGCCGCGCAGATGGTGGGCTTTGCCCAGAAGATGCAGGACGAGGCCGCCAATGCCATCGCCGCCGCGACCGAGGCGAAGGGCAGCACGTCCAAGGGGACCAAGGACGTCTGACAGGCGAATCCCGCGCCCTGTCGGAGTGGTTTCCGGCAGGCGTTGCCCGGCAACATCCAAGGGTGTTGCGCAGGGTGTTGCAGGGGGTCAACCCTTTGTTCGGTTTTGCTAATTCCTGGTTGACCGTGCGCGCACCGGTTTAGCGATTGACTTACCGAACGCCCTGGGGTAGAACATTTACATGCTGGGAAAAGTGGGCAAGCGGCCGGGGGGCGACCTCTAGGGCCGCTTTTTCAGTTTTCGGCTCGTGCGGACAGGACACGAGGCGGGACAGTTTGCATGAACGATATGAAATGGCGCGGGGTCGTTGATCCCGAAGGACCGTTTGCGGCCGGGGCAAGCCCTGCCCGGACGGACGTGAAGCCTGGTGCGAGTGCTGCGCCGGAGGTGGACCCGAACGAGGCCATCGCCGTCGCAGAAGGGTTGTTCTGGTCGTATGTCAAGGATTTGAAACGTCACGAGGCCGCGTTGGAGGCCCGGCAAAGCGGGGCCGTCGATCCCGCCGAGCTGAAGGAAGCCATGCAAACCGCGAAGGTCGTCCGCGAGGCGGTCGGTCTTCTGATGGCGGAAAGGAACAGGGTTGACAAGCTACGCAAGGATATCGCCGGAGGGGTCGGGGGCGGAAGCCTTGACCTTGACCAGGCACGAGATGAGATCGGGCGCCGCCTGGCTTGCCTCCGCCGCGCCGGAGGACGTTGACGAATTCCTGGGCGGGCTGTCGGAAAACGCGCTGATGGCGCTGCCCTGGATGTTCGAGTTCTGGGCCCTGGATCATCAGTTGCCCCCCGAGGGCGACTGGAAGACCTGGGTGATCATGGGCGGGCGGGGCGCGGGCAAGACCCGCGCCGGGTCCGAATGGGTGCGGCGGATGGTCGAGGGTCCGACCGCCGCCGCACCGGGGCGCTGTCACCGCGTGGCGTTGGTGGGCGAAACCTTCGACCAGGTGCGCGAGGTGATGGTGTTCGGCGAAAGCGGGATCCTGGCCTGTTCGCCCCCCGACCGCCGCCCCGTCTGGGAAGCCGGGCGCAGGCGGCTGGTCTGGGCCAATGGCGCCACTGCCACGGTTTATTCCGCGCATGAGCCCGAGGCGCTGCGCGGGCCGCAATTCGACGCGGCCTGGGCGGATGAGCTTGCCAAGTGGAAGAAGTCCGAGGATGTCTGGGACATGCTGCAATTCGCGCTGCGCCTGGGGGATCATCCGCAACAGGTGGTCACCACGACGCCGCGCAACGTGGGGGTGCTGAAGCGGATCCTGGGCAATGCGTCCACGGTCACAACCCATGCGCCGACGGATGCGAACCGTGCCTATCTGGCGGAAAGCTTCCTGGCCGAGGTCGCGTCGCGCTATGGCGGGACGCGGCTGGGGCGGCAGGAACTGGATGGCGTGCTGCTGGACGATGTGGAAGGCGCGCTGTGGACCACGGCGATGCTGGAAGGCGCGCGGGTGGAACGCGCGCCGAAGCTGTCGCGTGTCGTCGTCGCCGTCGATCCGGCGGTGACGGCGGGCAAGGCCAGCGACGAATGCGGCATCGTGGTCGCGGGCGTCGTGGCCGAGGGCGAGCCGGGCAGCTGGACCGCCTATGTGCTGGAGGACGCGACGGTGAAGGGCGGGCCGCTGGATTGGGCGCGCGCCGCCATCGCCGCGATGGACCGCCATGGCGCCGAGCGTCTGGTGGCCGAGGTGAACCAGGGAGGCGACCTGGTGGAAAGCGTGATCCGGCAGGTGGATCCCCTGGTCCCGTTCCGTGCCTTGCGGGCAGGGCGGGGCAAGGGGCTGCGGGCCGAGCCTGTGGCGGCGCTTTACGAGCAGGGGCGGGTCAAGCACCTGCGCGGCCTGGGCGCGCTGGAGGACCAGATGTGCCAGATGACGGTGCGCGGCTTTGAAGGCCGGGGCAGCCCGGATCGGCTGGATGCGCTGGTCTGGGCGATCCACGAGTTGGTGATCGAGCCGGGGGCAAGCTGGCGGCGGCCGCAGATGCGGCGGTTGTGACAAGGCCGGGGGCGCTTCGCCCCCCGGACCCCCAGAGGATATTTGGACCAGGATGAAAGGGCTGCCGAAAGGCGGCCCTTTCTCGTTGGCATGGAGGCAAAGGATGGCGTTTCGGTTGTTTACGCGGGAGGAGAAGCAGGCTCCTCCGCCAAAAAGAAAGGCCAGTGCGACCGGCCGTGTCGTGGCCCTTGCCAGCGGTTCGGGCCGGGCAGTCTGGTCGTCGCGCGACACGGTCAGCCTGACGCGGGGTGGCTTTGTCGGCAACCCGGTGGGCTTTCGCTGCGTCAAGCTGATCGCAGAGGCGGCGGCGGCGGTGCCGCTGGTCTGCGAGGATCGCGAGCGGCGCTACGACATCCATCCGGTGCTGGATCTGCTGCGGCGCCCCAATCCGGGGCAGGGCCGGGCGGAACTGTTCGAGGCGCTGTTCGGGCAGATGCTGCTGTCGGGGAACGGTTACGTCGAGGCGGCGGGCCTGGGTGCCCAAGGGTTGCCCGAGGAGTTGCACGTCCTGCGGTCGGACCGGATGAGCATCGTGCCCGGCGCGGACGGCTGGCCCGTCGCCTATGATTATGCCGTCGGAGGGCGCAAGCACCGGTTCGACATGACGGGCAGTCCCGATCCGATCTGCCACATCAAGTCCTTCCACCCGCAGGACGACCATTACGGGTTGTCGCCCATGCAGGCGGCGGCGGTGGCGCTGGACGTTCACAACAGCGCATCGGCCTGGTCCAAGGCGCTGCTGGACAACGCGGCGCGACCCAGTGGGGCCATCGTCTACAAGGGGGTGGACGGGCAGGGGGTTCTGTCGCCCGAGCAATATGATCGCCTGGTCGGTGAGATCGAGACGAACCACCAGGGCGCGCGCAATGCGGGGCGTCCCATGCTGCTGGAAGGGGGTCTGGACTGGAAGCCCATGGGCTTCAGTCCCAGCGACATGGAGTTCCACGAAACCAAGCTATCAGCGGCGCGAGAGATCGCGCTGGCCTTCGGCGTGCCGCCGATGCTGCTGGGGATCCCCGGCGACGCGACCTATGCCAATTACGCCGAGGCGCACCGGGCCTTCTATCGCCTGACGGTGCTGCCGCTGGCCACGCGAGTCGCGGCATCGGTTGCCTGGTGGCTGTCCGAGCATCAGGGCGCCGAGGTCGATCTGCGCCCCGACCCCGACCGCATCCCCGCCCTGGCCGAGGAACGCGACCAGCAATGGGCGCGGATCGGGGCCGCCACCTTCCTGACCGATGCGGAAAAGCGGGCGCTTCTGGGCCTGCCGCCGCTGGCCGGGGCGTGACCCGATGGAAGGGTCGCGTTTCGTCAAGGACAGCTTCGGCTGGCATGACCAGCGGTTCGAGGCCCAGGAGAGGATCATGGCGCTGCAGTTCGGCACCATGGAGAAGCGGCTGGAGCGGATCGAGGCGCTGATCGAGGGGCTGGAGCGGCGGCTGTGGATGACCGTCTATGGCGTCGTGGCCGTGATCCTGACGCAGGCGGTGCAGGGAATTTTGGAATTCGCGCCGAAAGGAGGGTGACGGATGGTTCCGGGACTTGAGGTGAAATTCGCGGGCGGTGCGCCGGTTCTGTCCGACGGCCAGGTGATCGAGGGCTATGCCAGCCTGTTCGGCCTGACCGACCAGGGCGGCGACGCGGTGGCGCCCGGGGCGTTCCAGGCGTCGCTGGCGCGGCTGGCGGCCAAGGGCGACAAGGTGCGGATGCTGTGGCAGCACGACCCCGCCAAGCCCATTGGCGTCTGGGACGAGATCCGCGAAGACGAGAAGGGCCTGTGGGTCAAGGGCCGCCTTTTGCCCGAAGTGGCGCAGGCGCGCGAGGCCGCGGCGCTGATCCAGGCAGGGGCGATCGACGGGCTGTCCATCGGCTATCGTACGATCCGTGCGGAACGGGACAAGCAGGGCCGCCGCGTCCTGGCCGAGGTCGAGTTGTGGGAGGTGTCGCTTGTGACCTTCCCGATGCTGCCCGAGGCCAAGGTGGGCCGCAAGGAGGCGGACGACCTGCGAGAAGTGGCAGCGCTGTTCACGGCAGCGGCGGAAGCCTTGCGGGTTTGAGATTGCGGTGCGTGCGAGGCACGCACCCCAGGGGTTTGGGCCGCTGCGGCGGTCCGAAAACAGGGGCGGGTCGGCCCCGATCATCGCGATGAGGAGACAGACCATGACCGAGGTGAAAGCCGCGGAAGGTGGCGGCACGGCCGCCGACCTGAAGGGGGCCATGATGGGGTTCGTCAGCGAACTCAAGGGCTTTCGTGACGACATTCAGAAGAAATTCACTGCACAGGAAGAGCGTATGAACATGCTTGATCGCAAGACCGCCATCCGTGGCCGCACCCCTCTGTCCGCAACCGCCGAGGTCGAGGTGCCCCACCAGAAGGCGTTCAACGCCTATCTGCGCAGCGGCGACGATGACGGCCTGCGCGGTCTGGTCATCGAGGAAAAGGGCCTGACGGTCGCCAGCGACGGCGGCTTCCTGGCCGCCCCGCAAGTCGCCGAGACGGTCCAGAACGTGCTGCGTTCCGGCGCGTCGCTGCGCAGGCTGGCCAATGTCGTGGCCATCGAATCCGCCAGCTATGAAGTGCTGGTCGAGAAGAACGAGATGGGCGCGGGTTGGGCCACCGAGGCTGCCGCAGCCGAGACGGCGCCCGGCCAGATCGAGCGCATCTCGATCCCGCTGCACGAGCTGTCGGCCATGCCCAAGGCCAGCCAGCGTTTGCTGGACGACGCCGCCTTCGACGTCGAGGCATGGCTGGCCGAACGTATTGCCGACAAGTTCGCGCGGTCCGAAGCCGCTGCCTTCATCACTGGCGACGGGGTTGCGAAGCCGAAGGGTATCCTGACCTATCCGACCGCGCTGAACGCCGCAGCGGGCACCAACAAGATCGGCGTGGTCGAGACTGGCACCGCAGGCGGGTTCAACGCGGCTGCCCCGGCCGATGCGCTGATCGACCTGATCTATGCCCTGGGCGCGGAATACCGGGTCAATGCCAGCTTCGTCATGAACTCGAAAACGGCAGCGGTCATTCGCAAGATGAAGGATGCCGATGGCCGCTTCCTGTGGACGGATGCGCTGGCGGCCGGGCAGACGCCGCAACTGCTGGGCTATCCGGTCCTGATCAGCGAGGACATGCCCGACATCGGCATCGACGCGCTGGCCATTGCCTTTGGCGATTTCCGCGCCGCCTATACCATCGTCGAGCGTCCCGACCTGCGCGTCCTGCGCGATCCGTTCAGCGCCAAGCCCCATGTGCTGTTCTATGCGACCAAGCGCGTGGGCGGCGGCGTGACCGACTTCCGGGCCGTCAAGCTGCTGCAGTTCGCCTGATCCCGGATCGCGGGAACAGGTGAGGGAAAGACCGCGCACGGGTCGGTGGCCATCCTGGCTTTGCAACTGTCCGCGCGTGCTGATGGCTGGCGCGCGGGCGCGGTCTTTCCCGATCTGATGCGACGACAAGGCCCCCAGCGGGCCTTGTCCCGGTGGATGACGAGCGGACAGCAAGACGGGAGGTTCGCGAGATGATGCTGATCGAGGAAACGGCGCCGGCGGCCGAGGCGCTGCCTGTCGCGGCGCTGCGCGAGCATTTGCGGCTTGGAACGGGGTTCGAGATTGCGCAGGACAATGCCGAGGACATGGCCTTGGCAGGCTTTCTGCGTGCGGCGATCGCCACGATCGAGGCGCGCACGGGCAAGGTCCTGCTGACACGGCGCTTTCGGATGCAACTGGACGACTGGCGCGACCGGCTGGGGCAGACCCTTCCCCTGGCCCCTGTGATCTCGGTCGAAAGGATCGAGATCGATGACGGCATGGGCACCGTCACCGAGATTCCGGCAGATAATTGGCGGCTGCTGCCGCATGGGCAGCGCCCGATGATCCTGCCTGCCGGGGTGATCCTGCCGCATGTGCCGCGGAGGGGCTTGGTGAATGTGACCTTCTGGGCCGGCTTCGGCGAGACCTGGTCGCAGGTTCCCGCCGATCTGGCGCAGGCCGTGATCATGCTGGCGGCGCAGTATTACGAGGATAGGGGCCAATCGGGCGCAAAAGGTGCGATGCCATTCGGCGTCAGCGCCTTGATCGAACGCTGGAGGCAGGTTCGGACCCTGGCAGGACGCGGCAGCCGAGAGGCACGCCGATGAGCACGCCCAAGCTGAATGTGCGGTTGGCTTTGGAAGGATCTGCCCGGCAGGACGATGGAATGGGCGGCTATCGCACCGTCTGGCAGCCGGTCGGTTCGCTGTGGGCCGAGATGAAGTCGCAGGCGGGACGAGAGCGCGGGGCCGAGGTGGGTCCCGAAAGCGTCGTGTCCTGGCGGATCACCGTTCGGGGCGCCAGGGCCGGGGACCCGCGCCGTCCGGTCGCAGGCCAGCGGCTTCGGATGGGCCAGCGGATATTCGTCATCGAGGCCGTGGCGGAACGCGACCCGGCTGGCCAGTCTCTGACCTGTTTTGCCCGAGAGGAGAAGCAGACATGAGCTTTGCGGCAAGCATCGCCCTGCAAGGGGCGGTTTATCAGCACCTGCGCGCAGATCCCGCCCTGAACGACATGGTCGGAGACGCGATCTTCGACGCGATGCCGGTCGAGGCGCCTGCGGGTGTCTTTGTCTCGCTTGGCCCAGAAGATGTGGTGGATGCCGGCGACATGACTGCGGCGGGATCGCGGCACGACTTTGTCGTGTCCGTGCTTTCGGGTGCCGGGCAGGGCGGGGGTTTCGCCGCGGTCAAGGCGGCCGCCGCCGCTGTGGCCGAGGCGCTGGACCAGGCGCCCCTGACGCTGAGCAAGGGGCGGCTGACCGCCCTGTGGTTCCTGCGCGCCAAGGCGCGGCGGGTGGAAAACGGTGCCGCGCGGCGGGTCGATCTGACCTTTCGCGCGCGGATAGATCTTGGCTGAGGAGATAAGCCATGGCGGCACAGAATGGACGTGATCTGCTGATCAAGATGGACATGACGGGTGACGGCGCGTTCGAGACCATTGCAGGTCTTCGCGCCTCTCGCCTGTCTTTCAATGCCGAGACGATCGATGTGACCAGTCTGGAAAGCGAAGGCGGCTGGCGCGAGTTGCTGGGCGGGGCGGGCGTGCGCAACGCGTCGATTTCCGGGTCGGGCGTGTTTCGCGACGCCAACACCGATGGGCGTGCACGCCAGATCTTCTTCGACGGAGAGGTGCCCCGCTTCCAGGTCGTGATCCCCGATTTCGGCACGGTCGAAGGGCCATTCCAGATCACGGCGCTGGAATATGCCGGAAGCTACAACGGCGAGGCCACCTATGAGGTGACGATGGCATCCGCTGGCGCGCTGACCTTCGTGGCGCTGTGATGGCGAATCCGTTGCGCGGAGAGGTCGAGGTGGTGCTGGACGGCACCGCCCATGCCGCCCGGCTGACGCTGGGCGCGTTGGCTGAACTGGAGCACGAGCTGGGCGCCGACAGCCTGATGGCGATTGCCGGGCGGTTCGAGCAGGGCCGTTTCAGCAGCCGCGACGTGCTGGCCGTGCTGGTGGCGGGTCTGCGCGGAGGCGGCTGGCGCGGGACCGCGGCGGATCTGCTGACAGTCGAGATCGGCGGCGGGCCGGTCGCAGCCGGCCGGGCGGCCGCCGAGCTTCTGGCGCGGGCGTTCCGGACCCTTTCATGAGTGGGGGCTTGGACTGGCCCGGTCTGATGAGGGCCGGCATCCGAGGGTTGGGGCTGCGCCCTGACCAGTTCTGGGCACTCACGCCCGCCGAACTGGCGCTGATGCTGGGGATCGAGGCGGGATCGCCCGCCATGACGCGGGACAGGCTGGCGGAACTGGCCGCGCGCTATCCCGATCGGCCAAGGGAAACATCTGGATAAGGGCAAGGATCTATGGCCAACAAGGACGGGTTCAGTTCAACGCTGGATCAACTGGATGAAGGGTTCAGCCAGACCAGCCGCATGACCGCCGCCTTCGAGGCGGAGCTTGACCGCTTGCGGCAGTCCGTGACCGTGACCGCGCGCGAAGTAGGGTCGCTGAGTTCGGGGATCGAGGGCGGGCTGCGCCGGGCTTTCGATGGCCTGATCTTTGACGGTGAGAAGCTGACGGACGCGCTGAAGGGCATCGGGCGGTCGATTGCGGACACCGTCTTCTCGATGGCGATGAAGCCGGTCGAGAATGCCCTGGCCGGTTCCCTCGCGCAAGGCATTGGTGGAATGCTGTCGGGCGCAACGCCTTTCGCCAATGGCGGGGCCTTTGTCCAAGGCCGGGTGATGCCCTTTGCCAAGGGCGGGGTCGTCAGCCAGCCGACGCATTTTCCCATGCGTGGGGCAACCGGCCTGATGGGCGAAGCGGGGCCCGAGGCGATCATGCCCCTGCGGCGGGGTGCCGATGGCAGGCTTGGCGTCGCGGCCGCCGGAGGCGGCTCGCGTCCCATGAATGTCACGGTGAACGTGACCACCCCCGACGTGGCGGGTTTCCAGCGCAGCCAGTCGCAGATTGCCGCACAGCTTGGCCGCGTGCTTGCGCGCGGCGAACGCAACAGCTGAGACAGGGACCAAGATGGCATTTCACGAGGTAAGATTTCCGGCCAACCTGTCGTTCGGCTCCATTGGCGGGCCCGAGCGTCGGACCGAGATCGTGGCACTGGCCAGCGGGTTCGAGGAACGCAACACCCCCTGGGCACATGCACGCCGCCGCTATGACGCGGGGATGGGTCTGCGGTCCCTGGACGACTTGTCTGCCTTGGTCGCGTTCTTCGAGGCTCGGGCGGGTCAGTTGCACGGCTTTCGATGGAAGGATTGGTCGGATTACAAAAGCTGCCTTCCTTCGCAGGCGCCGTCCTTCGACGATCAGAAAATCGCATCAGGGGATGGGATGACGACGGTCTTTCAGTTGACCAAGACCTATTCCTCGGGTCCAGGCCGCTATGCAAGGCCGATCACCAAGCCGGTGAAGGATACGGTGAAGGCAGGGATCGGCGGAAACGAAGTGTTCCCGGGCACGCATTATGTCGTCGATCATGAGACGGGCCTGATCGCCTTCGCCGATCCACCGGAACCGGGAGCCGCTGTAACCGCGGGTTTCGAGTTCGACGTGCCGGTGCGATTCGATACGGATCGGATCGCCGTGTCCGTCGCGTCCTTTCAGGCGGGCGAAATGCCCGCCATTCCGGTGATCGAGGTGCGGGTATGACGACGACCACGATCGCGCGCGCCTGGATGGTGCAGCGTGCCGACGGGATGGTCCTGGGGTTTACCGATCACGATGCAGGGCTGAAGTTCGACGGCATCCAGTTCCGCCCGGACCACGGCATGTCGGCGCGTGCCCTGGTGCAAGCGACGGGCCTTTCGGTTGACAACTCCGAAGCTGAAGGCGCGCTGTCCGACGACGCCATCACGGAAAAGGACGTACTGGCAGGACGATGGGACGGCGCGGTCGTCAAGATGTGGGAGGTGGATTGGACAAACGTATCTGCCCGGCGGCTGGTCTTCGCAGGCAGCCTGGGAGAGATCGTGCGATCCCAAGGCGCCTTTCGCGCGGAACTGCGCGGTTTGTCCGAACCTTTGAACGCCGCGCGCGGACGGGTGTTTCATCCACGCTGTTCGGCACGCCTTGGGGACGGGCGCTGCAGGCTGAGCCTGACCAACGAAACCTTCATGATCGAGGCTTCAATCGCCGACATCAGGGACGGGCATATCCTGCGTTTTGCAGGGTTTCCAGCCTATGAAGCAGGGTGGTTCGAGCGGGGCAGCCTTCTGGTTCTGACAGGCAAGGCAGAGGGACTTCGGGGCACGATCAAGAACGACACGGCCTTTTCGAACGGCGTCCGAGAGATCGAACTGTGGCAGGGTCTGGGTATTGCGCCGGTTGCAGGGGATCGGGTCCGAGTGACGGCAGGCTGCGACAAGAGAGCAGTGACATGCCGCCAGAAATTCAACAATTTTATGAACTTTCGCGGCTTTCCTCATCTTCCTTCGGAAGATTGGATCATGGCTCCGCAGGCGGGTCGATGACCATGTCAGACGATATCGTGAGAATGGCGCGGGCCTGGATCGGTACGCCCTATCAGCATCAGGCGAGTGTCAAGGGCGTCGCTTGCGACTGTCTGGGCCTGATCCGGGGCATATGGCGTGAACGTCATGGGACCGAACCAGAGACACCCCCACCCTATACCGCCGATTGGGGTGAGGGCGGCGGGCAAGAGGTTCTGATGACCGCCGCGTTGTGCCATTTGATGCCGATTGATCGCCAAACGCCGATGGAGCCCGGAGAGGTCTTGCTGTTCCGAATGCGTCCAGGTGCGGTTGCCAAGCATCTGGGCATCCTGTCCGCTGCCGGCCAGGCGCCGCGCTTCATACATGCCTATAACGCGCATGGTGTCATCGACAGTCCGTTGACGACGCCCTGGCAAAGCCGGATCGCTGCCCGGTTCCACTTTCCCTGAATTCCAGACTTAGGAGGCCATCATGGCGACCATCATGCTGTCCGCCGTAGGAGCGTCGATTGGCGGAAGCTTCGGCGGTGCGGTTCTTGGCCTGTCGGGCGCCGTCATTGGCCGCGCAGTCGGCGCGACGGTCGGCCGGGTCATCGATCAGCGGTTGCTGGGCAACGGATCTAAGGCGGTCGAAACCGGCCGCATCGACCGGTTGCGCCTTCAGACAGCAGGCGAGGGTGCCCCAATTCCGCGGATTTGGGGGCAGATGCGTTTGCCTGGCCATGTCATCTGGGCTTCGCCCCTGGAGGAGATTGCGCGATCCGAGGAGGCGGGCGGCGGCAAGGGTGCGCCGAAGTCGAAGGTCACCCAGATCAGTTATCGCCTGTCAGTCGCGCTTGCGCTGTGCGAGGGACGTATTCTGGGGGTCGGGCGGGTCTGGGCGGATGGCGAGGAGATTTCGCCTGACGATCTGAACATGCGCGTTTACAACGGCGATGAAACCCAACAACCTGACCCGGCGATTGCCGCGCATGAGGGCGATATGGCGCCTGCCTATCGCGGGCTTGCCTATGTCGTGCTGGAGGATTTGACCCTGGAGGCCTGGGGCAATCGGATGCCTCAGCTAAGCTTCGAGGTGACGTCGCCTGCACAGGACGGCAGCGGATTGTGTCGCGATGTGAAGGCTGTCGCGCTGATTCCCGGGACGGGAGAGTACTCTCTGGCGACGACTCCGGTCCATCAGGATCTGGGCCTGGGCGAACTGCGTTCGATGAACGTCAACACGCCGATGGGCGGCACTGATTTCACCGTTTCGATGAACATTCTTGACCGAGAGTTGCCAAACGTCGGATCGGTATCGGTGGTCGTATCCTGGTTCGGCAGCGACCTGCGCATCGGCCAGTGCACGGTGCAGCCCAAGGTAGAGCAGCGTGAGATCGATGGCGACGAACTTCCTTGGCGGGTTGGGGGAATTGGCCGCAATGCTGCAGTGCCGGTGGCCCGGGTCAACGACCGGCCCATCTATGGCGGAACGCCCGCGGACCAGGCCGTGATCGAAGGATTGCGGGCCATTGCAGCGTCGGGACGGAAGGCGGTCTTCTATCCCTTCATCCTGATGGAGCAGATCGCCGGCAACAAGCTTGCCGATCCCTATGGCGCCGACGAACAGCCGGTCATGCCGTGGCGGGGCCGGATCACGACATCCATAGCTCCGGGTCGGCCGGGATCGGTTGATGGCACGTCCGCTGCCGTTGCCGAAGTAGAGGCGTTCTTCGGCAAGGCTGCCGTCGATGATTTTTCGCGCGACGGCGACAGGGTGAACTATGGCGGTCCCGAGGAATGGTCGTATCGCCGCTTCATCCTGCACTATGCGCATCTCTGCGCGGCAGCAGGAGGCATCGACGCATTCCTGATCGGTTCCGAGATGATCGGAATGACGCAGATCCGTGGGCCGGGAAACAGCTATCCGGCAGTGCAGCAACTGTGCCGTCTGGCCCAAGATGTAAGGAGGATCCTGGGTCCTTCGGTCAAGATCGGTTATGCTGCCGACTGGTCGGAGTACTTCGGCCACCATCCGGGCGGGGGAGAGCTGTTCTTCCACCTGGATCCCCTGTGGGCGCATCCCGACATCGATTTCATCGGCATCGACAACTATATGCCCCTGTCGGACTGGCGCGATGGCGAAGATCACCTGGATGCCTCATGGGGACATGTCGGAAATCCAGCATACCTCGAGGCCAATGTCTGCGGGGGCGAGGGCTACGACTGGTATTATGCCAGCGATGCCGACCGTGACGCGCAGCGGCGCACGCCGATCACCGATGGCGCCTATGACGAGGCCTGGGTCTGGAAGTACAAGGACCTCGCAAGCTGGTGGCAGAACCTGCATTATGATCGGCCGAACGGGGTGCGGTCGCGACAGGCGACAGGATGGGTGCCCGGATCGAAGCCGATCTGGTTCACCGAATACGGCTGTGCGGCGCTTGACAAGGCCACCAACCAGCCAAACAAGTTCCTGGACGCCATGAGTTCGGAAAGCACGCTGCCCTTCTACTCCAGCGGGCAGCGTGATGATGCGATCCAGGCGGCGTACATCCAGGCAGTCGCGTCCTATTGGTCTAAACCGGCCAACAATCCTGCCATGGAGGATGGGCGGCGGATGGTCGATCTGGACCGGGCGCATGTCTGGTGCTGGGATGCGCGGCCATACCCGGCCTTTCCTGGTCGTACGGATCTCTGGTCCGATGGTCCTGCCTGGCAGCGTGGACATTGGCTGAACGGGCGTGCCGGATCGATCATGCTGTCCACGGTCATCGGCGATATCTGCCGTGAGGCGGGCGTGGCGAACTTTGACGTCAGCACCGTCACCGGGGTCGTGCGCGGCTTTCATGTGAACGGGGGCGAGACATCGCGGGCGGCGTTGCAGCCCATCTTGCTTGCGCATGGGCTGGACACAGTTGAACGCGACGGGAGCCTGCGGTTCGTACCGCGCGACGGTCAGGTGACGCGGCATCTGGGTCACGAGCATCTTGCCATTGGGGACGAGGTCAATGGCTTCGAGACGACCCGGCAGGCACAGGTGGAACTGTCGGGCCGTTTGCGGCTGACCCATGTCGAGGCGGGTGGAAGCTATACGACCGCCACGACCGAGGTCAGCTTGGCGGATGCCGATGGCAACTCGGTCAGCGACAGCGAATTCGCCATGTCTCTGACGCGCGCCGAAGGCCGGGCCATCGCCGAGCGGTGGCTGGCAGAGGCGGTCGTTTCGCGGGACACGGCGCGCTTCGCTCTGCCCCCGTCGGCCGCCGACCTGGGACCAGGCGACGTGATCCGCATGGATGATGGCCGGGGTGAGCCGAAGCGCTGGCGCATTGATCGGGTGGAACGGGCAGGAGCCATCACAGTGGACGCCGTCCGGGTCGAACCTGGGGTGTATCGTCCGGCCGTCACGAACGAAGACGACAGGATTGCCACACGCTATAGTCCGCCACTGCCGGTATGGTCGTTGTTCTTGGATCTGCCGTTGCTGAAGGGCGATGAGCAACCGCACGCGCCTTATCTTGCGGCAACGGCGAAGCCATGGCCGGGATCGGTCGTGGCCTATTCTTCGATCGAGAGCGAAGGCGGGTTCGAACTGAACACGACGTTGAGCCGACGTGCCTTCATCGGGCGGACGGAAACGCCACTTGTTCGGGCGCGTCCGGGCGTGATCGACCGCAGTGCGCCCTTGCTGGTCAGGCTGAAGGACGCGTCGCTGAGATCGGTCGGAGAAAAGGCGCTGCTTGCAGGGGCGAACGCCCTGGCGATCGGTGACGGATCGATGGAGAACTGGGAAGTCATCCAATTCTCCAAGGCTGTTCCGGTTGACAAGGACCTGTGGGCGATCAGCGACAGGCTGCGCGGCCAGGCGGGAACCGATGGCATCATGCCGGAAGTCTGGCCGAAAGGCAGTGTTGTCGTATTGCTGGATGGGGCGGCGCAACAGGTGGCATTGCCACCTTCGGCCCGCGGGCAGGAACGGTTCTGGCGCATCGGGCCGGCCCGAAGAGCTTTCGACGATCCCAGTTATCGCACCCGTGCGACACAGGCGCGGGGGATCGGCCTGCGGCCCTATGCCCCTTGCCACTTGCGTGCCCAAGGCCGGACGCTGGGATGGGTCCGTCGCAGCCGCGTCGATGGCGACGGTTGGGATGGCGCCGACATTCCATTGGGTGAAGTTAGCGAACGCTATCGTGTCCGCATCCTGCAAGACGGTCGTGTGCTGCATGAAGCGGATGTGAACGCACCGGAATACACCGTGCCCGAGCAAGTCTGGAACAACGCGCAGCAGGGTGGCCCCTTTGTCGTCGCTGTTGCGCAATTGTCCGATCAGTTCGGCCCCGGCCCCTTTGTCAGGAGGACTTTCAATGACGAATGAAACCACGCGTTTCCAGTTGCCGCTGCTGCAACCCGCCCAGGCCCAGAAGCATGTGACGGTCAACGAAGCCTTGATGCGTCTGGATGGCCTGACCAACGCCGTCTTGGAAAGCACCTCGGTCCTGATCCCCCCAGAAGCCGTGATCGACGGGCAGTGCTGGGCCGTCCCGCAAGGGGCCACCGGCCCATGGGCCGGGCAGACTGGGCGGATTGCGGTTGGCACCAATGGTGGTTGGGTCTTCATGGCCCCCTCGCGAGGGATGCGTGCCTTTGTGGCCGACCAAGGGGCCGAGGCGATCTTTGACGGCCAAGGGTGGTTTGTAGGCGGCGCAACCTTTGGCAGGCTGGGTTCCGGTCTGGCCGTCCGCATGTCCGAGAAGGAGGTGACTGTTGGTGCGGGTGCATCCTTCGACACGGGCCTTGTCATTCCGGCAGGTGCGATGGTGATCGGCGCCGCCGCCAGAGTTGTCCAGCCCCTGACCGGCAGCTTGCAGACCTGGCGTCTTGGCACGGCGGATTCGAACAACCGCTTTGGCCAGGGCCTTGGAAAAGGGGCGGGTTCATGGGCGCGCGGAATGCTTGGCGCGCCCATGACCTATTACATCAGTGCCAACCTGCTAATGACTGGCGAAGGCGGGTCGTTCACCGGCGGGAAGGTCAGGCTGGCCGTTCACTGGATGGAACTGCGGTTGCCGGACTGAGAGCCGTTCTTTCCCTTGGTCGCTGTTCACGTTAAGAAGGGTCAGTATTCGCCCGGATCAGTGACATGAACATGCAAAGCAGCACCAAGAAGAACCTGGGCCTGGATCGCGATGCGATCTGGGCGCAACTGCGGGACGAGGCGCGAGCAGCGGTTCGGGACGAGCCCCTGCTTGGCTCATTGATCCATGCGGGTTTGCTGCATCACAACAGCCTTGAGGCTGCGCTGGCTTATCGGTTCTCGCTCAAGCTGGCCAGCGGCGAGATGAGCGAACAGATCCTGCGAGAGATCGCGGACCAGGCCTATCGTTCCTCGCCCGAACTGGGTGATGCGGCGCGTGCGGATCTGCTGGCTGTTTACGATCGTGATCCCGCCACGCATCGGTTGTTGCAGCCCATCCTGTTCTTCAAGGGGTTCCAGGCGTTGCAAGCCTATCGCATGGCGCATTGGCTGTGGCAGACGGGTCGGATCGACATGGCCTATTTCGTGCAGATGCGCTGCTCGGAATGCTTTGGCGTGGACATTCACCCTGCTGCCGTCATCGGCACGGGCGTGATGATCGACCATGCCCATTCGATTGTCATCGGTGAAACGGCGACGGTCGGCAACGACGTGTCGATGCTGCACTCCGTCACGCTTGGCGGCACCGGCAAGGAAGATGGCGACCGTCATCCGAAGATCGGCGACGGAGTGATGATCGGGGCAGGCGCCAAGGTCCTGGGCAACATCCGTGTTGGTCATCATTCGCGTATTGCCGCAGGTTCGGTGGTCTTGCACGAGGTGCCGTGCTGCAAGACGGTCGCCGGTGTTCCGGCGCGCGTCATTGGCGATGCGGGATGCCCTGAACCATCGCAGAGCATGAATCAGCTGTTGGGTCTGGGCGAGGATTATCTTTGAGACCAGGCGACGGCGCCGCTGCCGCGCAGGTCTGCCAGCGTGATGTTTTCCTTGCGCAGTCGCATATCCAGAGCCTCGGCCATTTGCGTGACCAGGGAAAACCCCTGGTAGATCAGGGCGGAATAGATCTGGATCGCAGTTGCACCTGCCCGGATCTTCTCCCAAGCGTCATCGACTGATGAGATTCCGCCCACCCCGATGATCGGAATTGCGCCACCCGTGGCGCGATAGAGTTTTGCCAGAACCACAGTCGAACGTTCGAACAACGGGCGTCCCGACAATCCCCCCGCCTGCCCGGACTGGGGGCTGGCAAGACCATCGCGTGACAAGGTGGTATTGGTGGCTATGATGCCATTGACGCCGCTTTCCATGGCGACGGTTGCGATGTCGGCAATTTCCCCATCCGCCAGGTCAGGGGCGATCTTCAGAAAGATCGGCCGTCGCAATGACAGCCTGTCTCGCGCCTCCAGCACTCCCTGCAGCAGGGCAGAAAGCGCCGCAGCCCCTTGAAGATCGCGCAGCTTTTCGGTGTTGGGCGAGGAAACATTCACCGTCAGGAAGTCTGCCGACGCGCCGGCGATATTGACCACGGCTGCAAAGTCGGCGGCGCGGTCTGCGCTGTCCTTGTTCGCCCCGATGTTCAGGCCGACGGGTATGCCCCGGGGTCTTGCAGCCAGACGCAGGGCGATGGCCTGCGCTCCTTCATTGTTGAAGCCGAAGCGGTTTATGATGGCCTGATCCTTCGTCAGGCGGAAGAGGCGCGGCTTGGGGTTGCCCGGCTGCGGACGCGGCGTGGCGGCGCCCAGTTCGATAAAGCCGAACCCCGCCCGCATCAGGGGGCCAACAGCCTTCGCGTTCTTGTCATAGCCAGCCGCCAGTCCGATGGGATTTGGCAAATCCAGACCCGCCAGGCTGGTCCGCAACCGATCGGACGTGACAGGCGATCCGGTCAGGGGGACCAGACCTGCCGACAAGGCCATGATCGACAGGTCGTGCGCACGTTCTGGATCCAGCCGATGCAGGGCCGCCAAACCAAGTTTTTCCACCAACGTCATTCCAGTGGTCCCGTCTGGTGGCCATCCTTGCTGCGCGAGATGACCCGTGACCACGCGATGTCCCCCATTTTCAGGGGGCGATAAAGATGCGGGAACAGATCGCCCCCGCGCGACGGCTCCCATCGCAGATCGTCCCCGAAGGCTGCCACATCGCAAGCCAGAAGAAGCAGGTCCCCTTCATCCGCGAAATGCCTTTTCAGGGTGGTTTCAAGCTGGGCCGCAGTCGAGAAATGCACGAATCCGTCAGCCAGATCGACCGGTGCCCCCTTCGAGGTGCCCGCTGCCTGAAGATCGGCCCATTCGGCAGGCCGCAATACCTTGTAGATCATCATGGGCGCATTTGCCGCCTGACCCCGCCCCTGGTCAAGCGGGGACATCCGCGTGTTTGACCCTTTCTGCAGGCTGGGCCAATCTTCCTTCGATCCGATCCAATGGGAACGAAAGGAATCACCGATGTCATTCCGCCTTCTGTCCGCCGTCTCGGCTGCGGCGCTTTTCGCGGGCGCGGCCCAGGCCGAAACGGTGCTGCATATCCTGCATACCAACGACCTTCACAGCCGCATCGAAGCGATCAACGAATACGACAGCACCTGCGACGCGGAAACCGCTGCGGCCGGGGAATGTTTCGGTGGCGTCGCGCGGGTTGCGGCCAAGGTCAAGGAACTGCGCGACAGGATCACGGCCGAAGGCGGCAATGTCATCGTGCTTGATGCGGGCGATCAGTATCAAGGCTCGCTGTTCTACATGACCTACAAGGGCAAGGATGTCGCCGAATTCATGACTGCCATTGGCTATGACGCGATGGCGGTCGGCAACCATGAATTCGACGATGGCCCGGAAGGACTTGCGGTCCTGGCGGATGGGGTGGAATTTCCGGTCGTGTCCGGCAACCTCGACCTGTCGCAGTCCAACGTGCTGAAGGGCAAGGTCGAGAATGTCGTGACCCTGGACATCGGCGGGGAAAAGATCGGCATCGTTTCCGCCTTGGCCATGGATACGCCGGAAACTGCATCCCCCGGTCCCAGCGTGATCTTCCAGGACGACATTGAAATCCTCAAGGCCGATGTGCAGGAACTGACGGACCAGGGCGTGAACAAGATCATTGCCCTGACCCATGTCGGCTATCTGCGCGATCAGGATTTCGCCAGGCAGGTGCCCGGTCTTGATGCCATCATCGGCGGCCATTCGCATACCCTTCTGGGCGACATGGAAGGGGCCGAGGGCCCGTATCCGACCATGGTCGCCGGTCCTGACGGGACCGAGGTTCCGATTGCAACTGCCTATGCTTATTCGAAATATCTTGGGCACCTGACCCTGACCTTCGACGATGACGGTGCCCTGACCAAGGCCGAAGGGCAGCCGATCCTTCTGGACAATTCCGTCCCCCAGGACGAGGCCGTCGCCGCGCGCGTCAAGGAAATGGCTGCGCCCATCGAAGAACTGCGCCAGCAGGTCGTGGCAGAAACCGCAGCGCCCATCGACGGAGACCGCACCAGTTGCCGCGTCAGGGAATGCGAGATGGGCAACCTGGTGGCCGACGCGATGGTGGACCGGGTGAAGGACCAAGGGATCACCCTTGCCATCGCCAATGGCGGCGGATTGCGGGCCTCGATCGACCAGGGACCCGTTACCATGGGCGAGGTTTACACCGTCCTGCCGTTCCAGAACACGCTGGCGACGTTCCAGTTGACAGGGGCGGATGTGGTCGCCGCGCTGGAGAATGGTGCCAGCCAATACGAGGAGGGCGCCGGGCGGTTCGCACAGGTTTCTGGGCTGAAATACACCGTCGATCCCGCAGCCGAGCCGGGAAGCCGGATCAGCGACGTGATGGTGATGGCGGATGGCGAATGGAAACCCATCGACCCAGCCGCGACCTATGGCGTCGTGTCGAATAACTACATGCGGTCGGGTGGCGACGGATATGACGTCTTCGCGACAAACGCGCAGAACGCCTATGACTTCGGCCCTGATCTGGCGCAGGTCGTCGCCGATTACCTGGCTGCGCAGGATGGCGCCTATCAGCCGGCCATGGATGGCCGCATCACCGTAAAATAAGACAGACTGCCCCCGGCCTACGGGGGCGTTCTTCCTTACAGCGGTTCGACCAGATGCCTGCGGCCCAGGTTTCGGCGCTGGCGCTCGGCAAGCTGCCGCGCTTCATGCCCGGACAGCAGTCGGCGGGCAGGATGGAGCGATCTCTTCTGCGCCAGTTCGGGAAACAGGGTCAGGATTTCTCGGCGGGCGGCGTCGCTGACGGTGTTCATCGCCTGCGGTCCCGTGAAAAGGCTCTCGGACCAGGCGCCGTTCGACATGACAATCTCGTGCCGATCAAACAGAAGGTGGAAATAGGTCACGCCTTGCACCGGGATGGTCACCTCGATCCCCGGAAGGCCGACCAGATGCTTGGCCGCCACCAATATCTCGGCATCCTTGAACAACCGGTGGGCGATGCGGGACCGGACCAGCATCCTGTGCTGCGGCGAAACGGTCAGGTCGCGGTCAGGGCAACCGGCCCCAAGCGCCCCGGCACGGATCAGGATGGGGCGCAGGTTGGGCCGGGCTTCCAGACCTTCTGCCGTCACATGCGATCCGCCCTGCCAGCGCAAGGGTTGAAGGCCCCGATCCTGGGTCAGGACCATGTCGCCGGGGCTCAGCGTCTCGACGGTTTGCGAACCTTCCGCCGTGGCGATCAGCGTGCCTTGTGCAAAACATGTCACTGCGGCGGGCGGCGCATAGGCGACCGCGTCGTTGCTGCGCCCGATAGTGTGAAGCTCCTTGTAGGTATAGGATCGGGCAAGGCTGAAGGTCGGGAAACTGCCGTCCGGTTTTGCAACAGGCATCAACAGCACCGAATAGCGCCCACCCAACTCTGGACCGGTCGCACCTGGAACAACCTGCCTGGGAAACAGCGCGCGGAACTCGTCGCGTGTGCCGTCGGGATTGACCGTCGTGCTGCGGATGATTGACGCAAGATGGAACGAGATCTGCGTTCCTGCCGGGGTCGGCTGCGCATCATTGCCGAAGATCACCGCAGTTGTCAGCGTCTGACCGGTCGGGTCGGGATTATAGCGGCCGCTCTGAAAACTGTTGTCATCGTCGCTGATGGTAATCGACGACAAGGTTGCGCCAGGAAGCCCGATGACACCCGAAATATTCGACCAAGGAGCCTGCTCTTCGCCGCCGGACGCTTTTGTCGTGATCGGTTGACTGACGGTCAATACTGTAAACTGATAGTCCATTCACCAATGCCCCGCCGGCTTGTCCGCCTGGGGCGCCGGACACGCAGCCGTCCGCACTGGCATATCGTCCGATGGTTAATGAACTGTTAACGGCTGCTGCCGCCGTCAGGGATTCCAGCGCAAGAAATTCGCGATCAGCCTCAGCCCGACGGCTTGGGATTTCTCGGGATGAAACTGCGTGCCCACGATATTGTCGCGCCCGACGACGGCCGTGACCGGCCCGCCGTAATCGACATGCGCCAGCAGATGCGCGGGATCGGCGACCTTGAACTGCCAGCTGTGGACGAAATATGCGTGATCGCCGGTTCCGATCCCCTCCAGAACCGGATGGGGACAGTCGATCACCAGATCGTTCCAGCCCATATGCGGCACCTTCAGGCCGGGGGCGGCGATCGCGTCGATCTGCCCGCCGATCCAGTCCAGGCCGGGCGTTTCGCGGTATTCGTGACCCGTGGTGGCCAGCATCTGCATGCCCACGCAGATGCCCATGAAGGGCACGCCGCGGCCCAGAACCGCCTCGCGCAGGGCCTCGGCCATGCCGTCCACTTCGCCCAGGGCCGTGCGGCAGGCGGGGAATGCCCCGTCGCCCGGCAGCACGATCCTGTCGGCGCGGGCGGCCACCTGCGGATCCGCCGTCACGACGATCTCGGCCCCCGCGTCGCGGCCCATCAACTGAAAGGCCTTTTCGGCCGAATGCAGGTTCCCGCTGTCATAGTCGATCAGTGCCACCCGCATCACAGCGCCCCCTTGGTCGAGGGCAGAACGCCCGCCATGCGCGGATCGGGTTCGATCGCCTCGCGCAGCGCGCGGGCCACGGCCTTGAAGGCCGCTTCGGCGATGTGATGGCTGTTGATGCCGTGGATGCGGTCCACATGCAGCGTGATCCCGCCATGGGTGGACAGGGCCTGGAAGAATTCGCGCACAAGCTGGGTGTCGAAGCTGCCGATCTTCTCGGTCGGGAAATCGACGTTCCAGACCAGGAAGGGCCGCGCCGACAGATCCAGCGCCGCGCGCACCAACGAATCGTCCATCGCCAGCAGGAAGCTGCCATAGCGGCGGATGCCCTTCTTGTCGCCAAGCGCGCGGACCAGGGCCTGGCCGATGGCGATGCCCGTGTCCTCGACCGTGTGGTGGTCGTCCACATGCAGGTCGCCCTTGGCGCGGATCGTCAGGTCGATCAGCGAATGGCGCGACAACTGGTCCAGCATGTGATCGAAAAAGCCAACCCCCGTCTGGTTGTCATAGACCCCCGTGCCGTCAAGGTTCAACGCGACCTCGATCTGCGTCTCGGCGGTGGTGCGGGTGATGGTGGCTTCGCGCATGGGCATGTCCTTTCGTCGGCTTGCCTTATAGGGTGCGGGGCGCGGCGCGCCAAGCGGGCAGGCTTGTCATGGGCGGGTCGGGATGCCAAAAACAAGGAACGCCATGAAAGGACCGCCGATGAGCGATATCTCTGTCAGCGAACGCCGTCTCAGCGCGGCCCTGGATCGGATCGGCCAGTTCCTGGACCGAAGCGGATCCGTTTCCGCCGGGCAGGGGGCCGATCTGCAGGCGGAACTGGACGCGGCCCAGGCGCAGATCGCCGCGCTGACCGGGCAACTGAACCAGCGGCAGGCGGATGCGCAGGCCGGTGATCTGGCGGAACAGGCCGCGCGGCTGGCTGCGGCCAATGACGACCTGGCTGCGGCGAACCGTGCCCTGGTCCAGGCGATCGCCAAGGAAAGCGATGCGGTCGAGGCGGTCAGCGTCGCCCTGGAGGCCGAGATCGAGGCGCTGCGCGCCGCCCGCGCCGCCGAGGCCGCCCAGCTTGGCGCCTTGATGGCCGAGGTCGAGCGGCTTCTGGCGGAAGACGGCGCCAAGCCGGACGCCACGCCCGAAATCGCCGGGGACGCGGGCGGGGTTCCCGAAGACGATTTGCAGGGGGGGGGCAGATAATGGCCGAGGTCGAATTCACCATCGGGCACAAGGAATACCGTGTCGCCGCCCAGGACGGAGAGGAGCGCCTGCTGCAGCGGGCCGCCGGACTTCTGGACGCCGAAGCGCAGCATATCCTGTCGCAGGCGGGCCGGACGCCAGAACCGCGCCTACTGCTTCTGGCGGGGCTGATGCTGGCGGACCGGCTGGCGACGATGGAGGAGCGTGCCGAAAAGGCCGAGCGTCATCTGAACCGCCTGCAAGCCAATCCCACGCGGGTCGAGGTGCCGGTCATTCCGGCGGATCTGAAGGAAGCCATGGCCGAACTGGCGGCCCGCGCGGAATCCTTGGCCGACCGGCTCGAGGAACAGGCCGGGCGTTAACCCGGTCTTAACATCCCGCATGGCAGAAAGGCGCCATGCGTGCCTTGGTCCTTTTGCTTCTGCTTTGCGCCTGCGCGACACCCTCGCCGCGGATGATGGGGTCGGTCCGCCATGACATCCGCCTGCAAGGCATGGATTTCGCCGTCTTTCACAAGGACGACCGGGCCGAGGTCGTGCGGCTGGATTTCGTCGCGCGGCCATCCGTCGCCATCATCCGCCCCCTGATGGAACAGGCGGCGCAGCAGGCGACGGGATGCACGGTCATCCCTTTCAGTGGAACAAGCGTGGTGTCCCGCGATACGGGTGTCGCTTCCTTCGATCTGGATTGCTGGGGAACGCTCAGCCCTGGCCCAGGAAGGTGATCAGGATCTGTGCCACCGCCTCGGGCGCGTCGGCATGAAGCCAATGGCCCGCGCCCTTGACGCGCACGACCCGCGCCTGCGGGAAATGCGCGCGCAACGCAGCCTGGCCGGGGTCGGTCACATAATCCGACCGTTCGCCCGCGATTTCCAGGACAGGTCCCTCGAAGCTGCCCTGCGGAAGGTCGTCCGGCCAGCCGGTCAGCGCATCCATCTGGTCGCGCAAGGCCTTCAGGTTCAGTCGCCACGCCTTCGGATCGGATTTCAGGTCCAGCGATTGCAGCAGGAAGGCCCGCACGCCGGGATCGTCGATCTGCCGGGCAAGGGCGGCGTCGGCGGCGCTGCGGCGGTCCACAGCCTCAGGGTCCAGCGACTCCATCGCGTCGATCAGATGCGACTGCGAATGACCATAGGCGACTGGCGCGATGTCCATGACGACCAGCTTGCGGACCCGTTCGGGC
The DNA here is from genome assembly GCF_002901215.1 of Paracoccus sp. SY. Classification (NCBI taxonomy): domain Bacteria; kingdom Pseudomonadati; phylum Pseudomonadota; class Alphaproteobacteria; order Rhodobacterales; family Paracoccaceae; genus Paracoccus; species Paracoccus sp. SY. The sequence goes on from NZ_NWMQ01000002.1 coordinate 345,480, forward strand.
CGGGTCAGCGCCAGCACCATGGATGCCTTGCCACCCATCGAATGCCCCACCAGATCGACACGTCCCCCCAGATCCGCGATCAGCCGCGCCAGATCGTCGGCAAGCGCGGGATAGCTGTGGTCGGGGTCGTGAAAGCTGTCGCCGTGGTTGCGCATGTCCACCGTGACGACACGCCGCGCATCGGCCAGCCGGCGGGCCAAGGCGCCCAGGTTGCGGCCCTGCCCGAACAGGCCGTGGACCATCAGGATGGGCAAGCCGCCATCCGTGCCCATGATCGAGTGATTCAGCATCATGCAGCGACCCTAGATCGTCTGGCGCCCCCCCGCCAGAGCGTCTAGACTGCCGCCATGACCCGCAATGCAACCGGCCCCGACGATATCCGCGACATGGCAGACGAGGTGTCGCGCCTGATCGCCGCCCGTTTCGGCGGTGCCCGGCGGGGCGAACGCCCGCCCTTGTCGGTGATGCTGCGCCGCCGTGGCGGCGCGCTGCCGCGCCGGTTGCGGAAGCAGGCGCTGGCCCTTGCCCAGGCCGACGAGATGTCCGCCCAGCCGAAGATCGCCCGGCAACTGGATCTGGCGGGCCTGTCGCGCATCCATCAGGCCCTGGTCCTGCATCTGCAGCCGCTTGGCGAATTGTCCCGGTGGCAGGGACGGGCGATCGGCTTCGCCGCCTCGGTGGCGCTGGGCCTGCTGGTTCTTGCGTCGGTGGTGATCTGGATCCTGCTGTGGCGCGGGTATCTTTGACCGTTGCATTCCCTGCAAGGCAGGTTTAGCGCCATCACACTTGTATTTGCTGCATTCAGCAAGATGCTGAGGCATCTCCCACAGGAACGCGCGCATGACTGAACACGGCAATCTTCGCTATGCCATTCTGGCATTGGCCCTTGGCGCCTTTGCCATCGGCACATCGGAATTCGCGGCCATGGGGCTGCTGCCGTATTTCGCGGGCGATCTTGGCATTTCCGAGCCGCAGGCGGGACATGTGATCAGCGCCTATGCCCTGGGCGTGGTGATCGGCGCGCCGCTGACGTCCATCATCGGGGCGCGACTGCCGCGCAGGCGGTATCTGGCCGCGTTGATGGCCTTCTATGGGGTGATGAACATCGCCGCCGCCGTCCTGCCGGGGCTGGCCGTGCTGACCGGGATGCGCTTTCTGGCGGGCCTGCCGCATGGCGGTTTCCTGGGCGTGGCGATGCTGTACGCCGCCGATGCCCTGCCGCGCGAACATCGGGCGCGGGGCGCGGCGCAGGTCATCATGGGGCTGACCGTCGCCAATATCGTCGGCGTTCCGCTGGCCGGCTGGCTGGGCCAGAGCATCGGCTGGCGTTGGGGTTTCGCGCTGCCGGGCTTCATCGCGCTGCTGTCGGCCTGGCTGATCCTGAAGGTCGCCCCCCGCGTCGGCGGCAATCCCAATGCCCGACCCTGGGACGAGCTTCAGGCCCTGCGCAACCCCCGCGTCCTGTGGCTGCTGGCCGTGGGCGCGATCGGCTTCGGCGGGTTCTTCGCCGTCTATGCCTTCCTGACCGCCGCGATGATCGCCACGACCGATGCGCCGGCCTATGCGATCCCGCTGGCGCTGGGCGTCTTTGGCGTCGGCGGCACGCTGGGCACCTGGGTCGCGGGGCGCCTGACCGAACGCCTGGGCCAGGTCCGCGCGGCCTATATCAGCCTGGCCGCCATGGCCGCGACGCAGGGCTTTGCGTCCTTTGTGGTCGGCAACTGGCAGATGATGGTTCTGTCGTCCTTCCTGCTCGCGGCGGGGGCGGGGCTGGTGATCCCCCTGCAGACTCGGCTGATGGATGTCGCGGGCCGGGCACAGAACATGGCCGCCGCCATGAACCATGCCGCCTTCAACGCGGCTAATGCGCTGGGGCCGTTCCTGGCGGGCCTTGCGCTGGCGGCGGGCTGGGGCTGGGCCTCCAGCGGCTATGTGGGCATCGCGCTTACGGCTGCGGGGGCGGTGGTGCTGACGCTGGCAGTCTGGCATGATCGGGCAAGCGGGGCGGTGGCAGACTGCGCATGATCACTTGGCGCGAAGTCGAGGCGAATTCCCGCCGCCAGGTCACGAACAGCACGACGGCCGTCCCCAGCATCAGCACCCAGGGACCGGCCAGCCATCCCAGCGATCCCAGCGCGAAATAGACGCTGCGCAGCCCTGCGTTGAAGCTGCGCGCGGCGGTGATGTTCAGATCCGCCGCCTGCATGGCGCGGTCGCGCGTCATCGGGTCCAGCGGGTCGTTCGGAACCGCCGCCATCATGATCGCGCAATATCCGAACAGCCGATGCGCCCAGACGAACTTCAGGAAGGCGTTGACGACGAAGAACATCGTCACCAGCAGCTTCAGTTCCCACAGGATGTCGCCGCCTTCCAGGGCAAGTTCCCGGGCCAGGCCCTGCAACTGGTCGGTATTGCCGATCAGCGCCAGGATCCCGCCCGTGGCGATCATGCAGGCGGATGCGAAGAAGGCCGTTCCTTCGCGCAGGCTGGCCAGGATGTTGCCGTCGAAGATGCGCGGGTCGCGGGTGATGAAATGCACCATCCATTCGCGCCGGAACCGCGTCATCAGCACCGACACGGAAGGCTTGCCCGCAGGGGGCCTTTCGGTGAACCAGCCGATGCCGAACCAGACGGCGAACAGCAGGACGATGGCCGACAGGTCGGCGGCAGAGATGGAGGCGGGCAGCGACAAGAGCAGATCCATGGCCCGTTCTAGCCCCGTTCACAGCTGGTTGAAAAGGCCGGGGTAGAGGTCTTGACAGGGCCTTTCCTGCTCCTAAATCGACATTACCGGCGGCCAGATGGCGCCGGTTCATGGCCTGCCCGGTGATCGGGGGGCACAGACTATTGCATCGCTTGTGAAGGATGTGACCATGCGCAACTTTGACCTGACCCCTCTCTATCGTGCCTCGGTCGGCTTCGACCGTCTGGCCGACGTGATGGACCGCGCCCTGTCGGCTGACGTGTCCGCGCCGACCTATCCGCCCTACAATATCGAGAAGACCGGCGAGGATGCCTATCGCATCTCCATCGCCGTGGCCGGCTTTGCCGCCGACGACCTGAATGTCGAGGTTCGTGACGGCGCCGTGATCGTGTCGGCCCGCAAGGCCGAGGAAGACGACGGCCGCACCTATCTGCACCGCGGCATCGCGACCCGCGCGTTCGAACGCAAGTTCACCCTTGCCGATCACGTGCGCGTCGATGGCGCCAGCCATGTGGACGGGATGCTGCATATCGACCTGGTCCGCGAGATCCCCGAGGCCCTGAAGCCCCGCCGGATCGAGATCGCGAAATCCGCCCCCAAGGTCGAGCATCTGGACGCCTGAGGCACCCGGACGGCTTCCGCTCCGTGAAGCCCGAATGCCCGTCGGTTCACCCCGGCGGGCATTTTGCTGTGGTAGGCCCGGAGGGACTCGAACCCCCAACCAAGGCGTTATGAGCGCCCTGCTCTAACCATTGAGCTACAGGCCCGGCCGTCCGTCCCGGTTAATCGCAGGGCGGCATTGGGTCAAGCACCGATCACCGTTGCCCCGGTTGGCGGCTTCCGTTATCGGGTGCGCAGCATTCAGCCGGGGGCCGCCATGACCAAGAACGGGATCAGCTATCGCGATGCGGGCGTCGATATCGACGCGGGCAATGCGCTTGTCGAACGCATCAAGCCCGCCGCCGCCGCGACCGCGCGTCCCGGCGTGATGGATGCGCTGGGCGGCTTTGGCGCGCTGTTCGACCCGCGCGCGGCGGGTTACGACGATCCGGTTCTGGTCGCGGCCACGGATGGCGTGGGCACCAAGCTGCGCATCGCCATCGACACCGGGCATCTGGACGGCATCGGCCAGGATCTGGTCGCGATGTGCGTGAACGATCTGGTCTGCCAGGGCGCGGAGCCCTTGTTCTTCCTGGATTATTTCGCCACCGGCAAGCTGTCGGTCGATGAGGGCGCGCGCGTCGTCGAAAGCATCGCGCGCGGCTGCAAGGCGGCCGGTTGCGCCCTGATCGGCGGCGAGACGGCCGAGATGCCGGGCATGTATCACGATGGCGATTTCGACCTGGCGGGCTTTGCCGTGGGCGCCATGCAGCGCGGCACGGCCTTGCCTGCGGGCGTGGTCGAAGGCGACGTGCTGCTGGGCCTTGCATCCGACGGGGTTCATTCCAACGGCTATTCGCTGGTCCGCAAGGTAGCCGAACGCGCGGGCCTTGGCTGGAACGCGGCCTCGCCCTTTGGCGAGGGCGATCTGGGCACATCCCTGCTGACCCCCACGCGGCTTTACGTCAAGCCCGCCCTCGCCGCGATCCGCGCGGGCGGCGTCCATGCTCTGGCCCATGTCACCGGCGGCGGCATCACCGAGAACCTGCCCCGCGTCCTGCCGAAAGACCTGGGTGCGGATATCGACCTGTCGTCCTGGACCCTGCCGCCGGTTTTCCGCTGGCTGGCTGAGGCGGGCGGGATCGAGGGCGCCGAGATGCTCAAGACCTTCAACAGCGGCATCGGCATGATCCTGTCGGTCGCGGCCGACCGGGCCGATGCGCTGTCCGACCTGCTGGCGGGACAGGGCGAGACGGTCCACCGCCTGGGCCGCGTCACGGCGGGGCAGGGCGTGCGCTACAGCGGAACGCTTGCGTGAAGCGCGTCGCCATCCTGATTTCGGGCGGCGGTTCGAACATGCTCCGCCTGGTTCAGGACATGCAGGGGGGCGATCATCCGGCGCAGCCGGTGCTGGTCGCCTCGAACGATCCCGACGCCGCCGGCCTGGCAAAGGCCGCAGCCCTTGGCGTGCCCACCGCCGCCGTGGATCACCGCGCCTATCCGGGCGACCGCGCCGCCTTTGAAGCCGCGCTGCTGGAACCGCTGCTGGACGCGCGGCCCGACATCATCTGCCTTGCGGGCTTCATGCGCATCCTGACGCCCGGCTTCATCGACCGCTTCGAAGGCCGGATGATCAACATCCATCCTTCTCTGTTGCCCAAATACCCCGGCCTCCATACCCACAAGCGCGCCATCGAAGCAGGCGATGCCGAGGCAGGCGCAACGGTTCACGAAGTCACGACCGACCTGGATTCAGGCCCGATCCTGGGCCAGGCGCGCGTCCCGATCAAGCCGGGCGACACGCCCGAGACCCTGGCCGCGCGCGTCCTGGAACGCGAACACCAGCTTTACCCGCTGATCCTGCGCCGCTTCGCCGCGGGCGCCCGCGAACGCTTCGACATCTAGCCCCAAAGCGCGGTCAGGGCGGCCACGGGATCCTCGGCCGTCCAGATCTCGGGTCCGATGGCGATGAAGTCGCTGACCGGGGACAGTTGTTCCAGCAGTTCGCGGGTGATCGCGCCTTCGGCAACGACCGGAACCTCGATCATCTCGGACCACCACTGGAACAGTTCCAGTTCGACCGGCTCGCCCCGATACAGCGCGGACTGCCCCACCGGGCCGAAGCTGACGTAATCCGCCCCGGCCTCGCCCGCGTTCATGCCCTCGTGGCGCGAATTGCCGCAGAAGCAGCCGACGATGGCATCCGCGCCCAGCTCCTTGCGGGCATAGCGCACGGCCTTCGCGCCGTCGGTCAGATGCACCCCGTCCAGGCCGTGCCGCTGGGCCAGGGCCACATGATCGTCAATCACCACCGCCACGTCGCGGGCGTGTGCGATTTCGCGCGCAAGATCGGCAAGGCGGCCCAGTTCGTCCTCCTCGGCCCCGGCACGGATCCGCAGGCATGCCACAGGAAAGGCATCCATGACCGCCGCCAGTTGCGGTCCCAGGGTCGATGCTTGCGCGCCTGCGGGCGTCATCAGGTAAAGCTGCGGGGCGTCGGGGGTGGCGTCAGACATGGCGGAACTCCTTTATGTCGCAGATAGCGCAGCTTGCCGCCCGCCGCCAGACGGACTATCTGCCCCCCATGCACAGCGAACGCCTGCCCGTCATCATCCTGGTCCGCCCGCAGATGGGCGAGAATATCGGCGCCGCCGCCCGCGCCATGCTGAATTTCGGCCTGACCGAGATGCGTCTGGTCGATCCCCGCGACGGCTGGCCCAACCCCCGCGCCGTCGCCATGGCGTCGGGCGCGGCAGGGCAGGTGCTGGACCGCGCCCGCATCTATCCGACCCTGGCCGAGGCGATGGAGGGCATCGACTTCGCCTTCGCCACGACCGCGCGGGGCCGCGAACTCTCGAAGCCCGTACATACCCCGGCCACCGCGATGGAGATGGCGCGCAACCATTCCGGCCGCTGCGCCATCATCTTCGGCCCGGAACGCACGGGGCTTGAAAACGACGACGTGGCGCGCGCCAATGCCATCGTGACGGTGCCGGTGAACCCCGATTTCCCGTCGCTGAACCTGGCCCAGGCCGTGCTGCTGATGGGCTATGAATACGGGCGCGACATCCTGCCCGCCGAACCCTCGCCCCACCATGCCCGGCCCGAGGCGATTGCCCTGGCCGACCGGCTGGAGATCGAGAAGCTGGGCGATCACTTCGAGGAAAGGCTGACCGAGGCGGGCTTCTTCTTTCCCGACACCAAGGCCGCGTCCATGCGGCTCAACCTGCGCAACATGTGGGCGCGGCTGGCGCTGACCCGCGGCGACGTGCGCATCCTGCACGGGATGCTGCGGCAGTTGACCCGGCGCTGACCCACCCCTACTGTCCGCCTGAAGGAGCAAGCGATGGCCAAGCGCCCCGTTTTCGAGGAAGTTTCGGACCCCACCGCCACCAGCCGCCCCGTCACCACGACCGGCATGATCGACGCGGCCCCGCGCGGCGCACGGCGCGCGATCCGCCTCTGGCTGATGATCCTGTTCGTGATGGTGCTGTCGATGATCGTGCTTGGCGGCGCCACGCGGCTGACCGGATCGGGCCTGTCCATCACCGAATGGGCGCCCGTCACCGGCACCATCCCGCCCCTGAACGAGGCGGACTGGCAGGCGGAATTCGAGGCCTACAAGCAGATCCCCCAGTATTCCCAGGTCAACCCGGACATGGATCTGGCAGGCTTCAAGGAAATCTATCTTTGGGAATGGGCGCATCGCCTGCTGGGCCGGCTGATCGGGCTGGTCTGGGCGGCGGGCTTCGTCTTCTTCCTGGCGACCCGGCGCATTCCCACTGGCTGGGCGCCGCGCCTGCTAGGCCTGGGCGCGCTTGGCGGGCTGCAGGGGGCTATCGGTTGGTGGATGGTCAGTTCCGGTCTGGTCGAGGGGATGACCCGCGTGGCGTCCTATCGGCTGGCGACGCATCTGGGCCTGGCCTTCGTGATCCTGGGCCTGATCACCTGGTATGTCCTGCTGCTGGGCCGGTCCGAGGCCGATCTACTGCGCGCCCGCCGCGCGGGGGAACCCAAGCTGTTTTCCATGTCCACGGGCCTGATGCACCTGGCCTTCGTGCAGATCCTGATCGGCGCGCTTGTCGCGGGCATCGACGCTGGCCGCACCTATACCGGATGGCCCACCATGGGCGGCGAATGGATCCCCGCGCTGATCTGGGATCCGGCGCTTGGCTGGCGCAACTTCTTTGAAAATCCCGCCCTTGTGCAATTCGTCCACCGCATGGCAGGCTATCTTCTGGCGATCTTCGCGGTCGTGGTCTGGCTGCGCGCGCGGCGTTCGCCCCATCCGGTGACGCGGGGCGCCTTCACGGCGATGATCGTGGCGGTGGCGGTGCAGGTGGGCCTGGGGATCATGAACGTGATCCATGCCTCGCCCCTGGGACTGGCGCTGACGCACCAGCTGGGCGCGGTCGTCCTGTTCGCGCTGATCATCCGGGCGCGCCACCATGCGCGCTTTCCGCACGAAACCTCGGTCAGGGGGACCATCCGATGACGGCCATCAACGACCTGCTTGCCTTCCAGCGCCAGACCGAGGCGCTGTCCTCCATCGCCGAACGGCTTGGCTGGGACCAGGAAACCGTGATGCCGCGCGGCGCGGTCGAGCAGCGGGCCGAGGAGATGGCCGCGATCGAGGCCGTGCTGCACGAACGCCGCACCGATCCGCGCATCGGCGAATGGCTGGACGTGGCCGAACCCCGGACCGAGGCCGAGGCCCGGTCGGTCGAACTGATCGCGCGCGATTTCAGCCGCGCCAACCGCATCCCCGCCAAGCTGGCGCAGGAACTGGCGCGCCTGACATCCCTGTCCCAGGGCATCTGGGCCGAGGCACGCGCCAAGGACGCGCCCGAGGATTTCCTGCCCACGCTGGACCAGGTCCTGGTCCTGAAGCAGGACGAGGCCGCCGCCCTGGCCGATGGCGGCGATCCCTATGACGCGCTCTTGGACGATTACGAACAGGGCATGACGGGGGCCGAGATCGCGGCCCTGTTCGACACCATGCGCCCGCGTCTGGTTGCGCTACGCGAGGATGTGCTGGGCGCCGAAAGGCAGCCCCAGCCGCTGGCGGGCCATTTCCCCCAGGAAACCCAGATCCGGCTGGCCCGCATCTGCGCCACGGCCTTCGGCTATGACTGGTCGCGCGGGCGGATGGACATCGCCGTCCATCCCTTCAGCAGCGGCCGCTGGCAGGACAGCCGCATCACGACGCGGGTGGTGGAAACCGATCCCTTCAACTGCATCTATTCCACCATCCACGAGGTCGGCCATTCCTCCTATGAACTGGGCATCGACGACGACTATGCCTTCACGCCGCTGGGCCGGGGCGTGTCTATGGGCGTCCACGAAAGCCAGAGCCGCATCTATGAAAACCAGATGGGCCGGGGCCGCGCCTTCGCGGGATGGCTGTTCAACCGCATGTCGGACGCCTTCGACGGGCTGAACATCACCGACGCGGATGCCTTCTATGCCACCGTGAACCGCGTCACCACCGGCTTCATCCGCACCGAGGCCGACGAGGTGCAATACAACCTGCACATCATGATGCGCTTCGACCTGGAACGCGACCTGATCGCGGGCAAGCTGTCCACCGACGATCTGGTCGAGGCCTGGAACGACCGCTTCCTGCGCGATTTCGGCGTGGTGGTGGACCGGCCTGCGAATGGCGTCTTGCAGGACGTGCATTGGGCGGTGGGCCTGTTCGGATATTTCCCGACCTATGCCCTGGGCAATGTCTTTGCGGGCTGCCTGAACCAGGCGATGCGCGATGCCGTGCCGGATCTGGATGCCTCGCTCGCCGCGGGCGATGCCGCGCCTGC
>NZ_NWMQ01000020.1:0-59339 GCF_002901215.1 Paracoccus sp. SY
TGGCGGACAGTGAGGGATTCAAACCATAACCCCTGCCATGTCCAAAATTACCAGCAATTACTGATAGTTTTTTCATTTTGACCTCTAGGTTGCCGCTCGATTAGTCGATTTTTGGCTTTTCTAGGTTCACAATCAGTGACACAACAGGGGCACTTGTGCAAGAGGGAAATTGCCGTGAATATCCCCGTCATGAAAAAGATCGTGCCGTTCCTGCGCCCAGGACACGACCAGTATTATATCAGGAAACGGGTTCCCGCGCGCTATGCACCGGTCGAGCCTCGCCAGATCGTGCAGGTCTGCCTGTTCACGGACAGCCAAGACGTGGCCCGCCGGAAGGCGCCCGAGGTCTGGAACCAGATGATTGAGGCCTGGGAAGCCAAGCTGGACGGCAAGGACACCGAAGGCGATGCCCGGCTGGCCGCCGCCCGCAACCTCGCCCAGCGGCGCGGCTATCGCTACCTCGATGCCGCCGACGTCGCCAATCTGCCCCTGCAGGACCTTCTGGAGCGCATCGCCTCCATCAAGGACAGCCGGGGCCGGATCGACATGGCCGAAGCCGATGCCGCCCTGGGCCTGCCATCGGCGTCCGCGATCAAGGTCAGCGAAGCCGTCGATCACTTCTACAAGATCGCGGAAGAACGGGTGATCGGCAAGAACGACGACCAGCTGCGCAAGCACCGCAACCCGCGGGTCAAGGCCACGGAGGCTTTCATTGAAGCCGTTGGCGACAAGAACCTGGCCGACGTCACGGCCGAAGACATGTTCGAGTTTCGCCGCGTCCTGACCGGCCGCGTCAAGCGGGGCGAGATTAAGGCGTCATCGGCCAACAAGGACATCACCCATCTGCTGGCCCTCTGGGGACCGGTTGCCGCATCCAAGGGCTTTAAGCTGCAATTCGAGAGCAAGGGGCTGCGGTTGAAGGAAGGGGCCGATGATGACGAAAGCCGCCTGCCCTTCTCGGAGTCCTGGATCCGCGACAAGCTGTTGGCGCCAGGCGCCCTGGCCGGGCTCAACAAGGACGCCCGCCTGATCCTGCGCGGCATGGTCAACACAGGGGCCCGGCCGTCCGAGATCGCGGGCCTCATGCCCGAAGACATCAAGACCGATGCCGAGATCCCGCACATCGTCATCCGGCCCAACGAGAACCGCACGATCAAGAACGCGCAGTCCCGCCGGGAAATCCCGCTGGTCGGCGTCAGCCTGGAAGCGTTCAAGGAGGCCAAGGGCGGCTTCCCCCGCTATGCCAAGAACAGCGCCAGCCTGTCGGCCACGGTCAACAAGTTCCTCAAGGAAAACGGGCTGCGCGAGACGCCGGAACACAGCCTCTACGGGCTGCGCCATTCGCTTGAGGATCGGCTTCTGCGCGCCGGCGTCGATGAACGGATCCGCATGGACATTCTGGGCCACCAGATCAAGCGGGAACGCTATGGCGAAGGCGGCGGGTTGGCGTTCGTGCGCGATCAGTTGTTGAAGGTGGCGCTTTAGGCGGCATGTCTCGCTGGACCCGCAAGCTGACCTTCCCTGATGACCGCGATGCGCAGGACGACTGGGTGGTGCTGCGTGAAGGCCTCGTGGTCGGGCGCGTGATCTGGGATCGCAGCCAGGGCGCCGGACGCCCGCGCTGGAGGTGGTCTGTCATCACCATGCCATCGCGCAGCGGATGGACCGACACGATGGAGGCGGCGCTTGCACAGGTCAAAGCGTCCGCCTCGGATCGCTGGGGGCATGAGCCTTACGGCTGGCCCTGATCGGCTCCTGGCCTCTTTTGCAACGCCTCCATCAATCGATTGAAGATGAGTTCATAGGCATTATGGATGTCCGGCCAAGAATCATCGATCTTGTGGCATGCGATACGGTGCTTGTCGTCGATGACAACCTCGACGGTATTGCCGCGTCGTTTGCACTTAGCATCGAAGACGAAGAAGTGCTTCGGATAGGATCCCTCGGCTCTCTCTAACGCGAGACCAAAGCGGAAGCTGAATGTCCCATCATTAAGATGTTCGATAGCGTCAAGATGGTGATCCACCCGCTTCCATTTATCCCCGTACTGTTCGCGCTCGTAGAAGGCGACATAGTTTCGTGAATACGTTGTGTCTCCATCTCGTTCGCTAAAAGACTTTGGCGCATCAAGATAGTCCCTTAGGCCGAAAACTAGTTTATGGGCGAATGCCTCGTTATCCCGCATAAACTCGCGCTCAGCGTCTTGCTTGGCCGAAAAAGCCTTCCGGAGCTCATCGTATTTACTCATCACATCCTCTATTTGAGTGATACAAGGACACACTGACAGACTCGATGGGGTCCGGAAAGACCCCTAAAATCCTTCCGAAGAATGGCATGCATTCAACTTGTTGCGCGCAACCTCTTCCTCGGCCTTCGCATCAACCAGCGCGGCAAGTTCGGCCTTCGCCCAGGCGGCAATCTCGGGATCGCTGGTGTATTCGAAACGCCAGGGCATCGGGGAAAGCTGATGCGCGACCTGCCAAGCGTCGATCGCCTCGCGGACGCGCTTCTGCAGATCGTTCTGGACCTCAAGAGTGAAATCCAGAAGCGGGTCGCCGTCCTCGTTGCATTGGTCCCATAGGCTTTCCTCGGCGGCCTCGAAGAACGTGTCCCGGTCGAACTGCAACGAAACCTGGATTGGCTTCTTTTCGGCCTCGCAGATCATGCGGTGTTCGTTGGCCTCGGCTTCCGCTTCGGCTTCTTCGCGCGTGGCATAGGGCCCGCCCGACCAGACTTCCTCGTCGTTGGACGAATACCAGGCACGGCTTCCGGCTGTCAGTTCCTCAATGGTTTTCATGTCTTCCTCTCCTTGGTCGGATGACCGTTTGCGGTTCAGGTGTCGTAATCGAGGACAAAGAAGCGATCGGCGTCGATGGGAACGGCAATCGTTCCGTGGAAATCATCGCCGCACATGCCTGGGCCGCGCTGATCGACCCATTCAGTTTCCACGCCTGCGAAATCGCTTTTCTGTTCTTTGAACTTGGACAGGTCGAAGCCTGCGCGGGCGACGATGCGCGGCTTGCTGGTGAAGCCGTTGCCGTTCATTTCCTCGCAGACGGCGGCGATGATGTTGGCCGGATCGGTCATGCCGCCTCCATCTGATCGATGTTGCGCTGATGGGCAGAAAAGGTGACGGCGACCACCCAAGGGTTTGCGTTCCAGCCGAAGCCGCGTGCCTCATTGAGGCTGTCCCACAGCCACATGAAACCCCTGGCAGCGGTGGGGCAGCTAACCCCAAGTTCAGGCAGGCCGAAGTGACGCATCCCGTCGGCGTCCCTCGGTTCCCATTCATAGATGCCCTCGGCCACGGCATCCGCTTCACTGATGTCCTGCAATCTCTGCACGCGCACATCGGTGACGATCAGGGTCAGGCGGCTGGCCCAGCGGGGCATGTGGATCGAGGGCTTCGGGCGAGTGAAGTCGCCGCTCGAAGGATTGCCGTCAGCCCAATACCACGGCGGGAGAATGCCGTCGCGATCAACGTCCAGACATTCATAGCTGAACGTCTCGCGCACCCACAGGCGGTCACCGGGGGCGAAGGACGGCTCCTGGACCTGATGGCGTGCGCAATGGATCGTGTTGCCCTCGCGCTCACCTTCGTCCTGGAGGTCGCCAAGGGTCAGGCCCCTCACTGGCTTCAACACCCGCCGCGTCTGCGTCTTGCGGCCGTCGAGGATGGCGCGGACCATTGGGCCGCTGAACAGAATGGGGCGGTCGGCCATCACAGCCTCCCCCAGAGGCCCATGCTGGACCAGAGGAAGTAGATCGCGCCGGACCAGAAGGCCACGACAAGGGCGATCAGGAACAGCAGCACGAAGGCTGCAACAGGGTCACGGGTCATGATGGGTATCCTTCGACACGGCTGCCGGAAGTGGCAGAGCCGATTGCGCCATTGAGAGGATTGTCGTTAAGCTGACCTTCACCGACCTTAATCCATGGAGAGGGCAGTTGGATAACGACAAGCTTGTCAAACAAGTAGAGAAGCTGACGGCAACGGTTGAGCAGCTGCTCAAGACGTCGAACGACTATGCGGGGCGTATCGCCGGCCTCGAGCAAGCCATGAAGCTTACCGATGCTTACATCGGTGACTTCAAGAGACAGATCGCCCAACTTGAAAAGCAACTGCAGCAGTCCGGGACTGGCCGCACGTTGCGCTAGGCAATTCACGCCCCTGCCTCCTTCCGCAGGCGGGCCAGGGCGCGCGCCTTGGCCACCGGGTCATCCTCGCCCCGCAGCGCGACGGTCGATTGTGCGGCCGCCAGTTCCCGGTCGATCCGCTCGAAGATCGGCAGAGCGCGGATGTCCCGCGCGACAACCTCGGCCATCGTGACAAGGGCGCGTTGCAGCTGCTCGATCAGCGACGGGCTGGCGATGTGTGCGGCGGTCATGGAGTAATCCTCGGCGGGGATTTGTAGGATCTGCCCGACTTGATGAGGCAGATGACTTTCTGGGTGACGCCATAGTCGGCCGCGATCTCGCGCTGCCTCCGATTGTCGGCGCGGATCTGTGCGGCCTGCTCATTGGTCAGCTTGGCCTGACCGGCACGTTCCCCTTCTCGGTGGGTTCCATGGATCAGGCGATCGGCGGCATTCTCGGCCGGCGTTGCCCAGCGCAGATGGCGGCCGTTGATGCAGGCCCGGTTCCCGCACGAGTGCGCAGCTTCATGGTCAGGCGACGGAGGTTTACCGTTCTCAATGCGGCAGGCCTCGCGGTGAGCGCCGGTCTGCTCGTAGTTGATGCAGACGTTCCCATACCCATTCGGGCCAAGGGAAAAGGGCCATATGACGCACTCGTCGTGGCCTGGCTGGCAGTTGTCGATCAGCCAAGCGAGTTTCTTTCCCATGCCGACGGGAACATGTGAAGACACGTCACCTGTCCGTCGGCGGCGTTGGTAGTGCGTGCCGCAAAGACCTCTGCTCTTGGCCGGCTCTCTGCAGCCTATAACTTCACACGTCCGCATCGTCAGGCCATCCCAAGCGCGGACTTGTAAAGCTCCAAGATCGCCTCCTCCTCCGCCACGTCATCCCGATCCCGCTTACGCATGGCGATGACCTTTTTCATCACCTTGACCGAGTAGCCGCGGGCCTTGGCTTCCGCGAAGATCTCCTTCTCGCGCTCGGCTGCATCCTTCTTCTCGGCAGCCATCTGTTCGGCCCGTTCGATGAAACTGCGAAGTTCTTCGGCTGCGACGGAATAGGCTTGGTCGCTCACGGCGGTATCCTCCGGGGTGTTCTTGACGGGGGGCGCCTTCCGGCGTTTGCGGTCGGCGTCGCCCATTCGCTTGGCTGCGGCGAAGAACTCGTCTTCCTTCATGGTGACAGACTTGCCGCCGGCGCTGATCGTCATGGTGGTATCCTTGGGCATGGCTGACCTCACACGCGCATGGGCATGATCACGCCCAGCCAATTCGGATCTTGGGACAGGACGGTTGCCGCATCACCTGGACTGGTCACTTCCAGCCGGATGGTCCCGAACGCATGGGTGAAGGTCCGCAGGTAGTTGGCGTTGAAGCCCACGGTGAAGGCGCCCTTGGCCTCGATCGGCAGAACGAAATCCAAGCCTTGGCTGCGGTCACGGACGGCCAGCGTAGCGTTCGGCAGATCCAGTGCAGCGGGATAGCTGCGCTCGAATATCTGCGGGACGCGCCGCAACGTGGCGGGCGAGAGGACCAAATAGCCAGCATCCGGGCTGCGCTTCGGAATGACACGAGTATAGTCCGGGAACGTGCCGTCGATGGTCTTGAAGGTGATCGACCAGCCCTGCCCTGCGATGTGAAGGCGCGTCGTGTCGGCCCAGCTTGTAACCTCAACCTCTGCGTCGCCCGCTTTGCCCATCAGTTGAGCCAGAACAGCAGCAGCCGTGCGAGGGACGATCTGGCCATCAACCGGCCAGGCAATGTCGGTCTGATAAAGCGACAGCCGGTGCCCGTCCGTCGAAACCCCAGCCAGCATCCCCTCACGGGCATGGAAATAGATGCCGTTCAGGTAGTAGCGGGTTTCCTCGGTCGATATGCAAGGCGCGCAGTTGGTCAGGATCTTGACCAGCGCCGAAGCCTTGACCTGCATGGCAGTGGCGGCCGTCTTTGCCTCGGCCATCGCCGGGAAGTCTTCGACCGGCTGCAGTTGCCGCAGATGGGCAGTGGCAGGGCCAATCTTGAAGGTCAGCACATCGCCATCCCTTCCGATCTCCACTGTCTCGCCCGCCTCGGCACCAGCCAGAAGCCGCTTCAACAGGTCAGCCTGGATGACGAAGGCCTGTGCCTTCTTCCCGCATTCGGCAGGGCAGTCGATGGTCAGCAGGCTGTCCAGGTCAGTCCCTGTGATCTCCAGCTTGTCCTTGCCCGGCTTTACCAGCAGGCAACCCAGCACCGGAATGGTGTTGCGCCGATGAACGACGGTGGACGCTTGGGCGACGGCGCGGCGCAGATCGCCCGCATTGGCCCGGATCGTGGCAGGTTCGACAGCCACCGGGGCGGCAATCTCGGTCATGGCGTTCATGTCAGAATCCTTTGGTGGATGGGAGAGACGCCCAGGCCTTGCGGGCGAACAGGATGGCGATGGCAGCCAGCAGCAGTGATCCGCTGTCTGCGAGGATCCCGACTGGCGTGGGCTGCTCGACGGGCGGCACGACCACGACGACCGTTCCGGGCGGCGTCTTGCCGTCGCAGCAGTCGATGATCGGCGGGAACAAGGGGAAGCCGCCCGGCGTGATGCTGGTGAAGGTCAGCCCCGGAACGGGACCGGCCAGCGATGCGGCGGTGATCTGCGGCACGACTGGCGCAGGTTCGCCGGGCAGCACCGTGCCCCAGGCATAGCCGACCAGTTCAGCCGGAACCTTGCCGTCCAGCGGGGAGTCGTCGCCAACGATCCACAGCAGCTTGTCCCCATACTGATCGCGCTGAACGACCTGGACGGCCGGGCGAAAGCCCATGTGAGGGAAGAAGCGGATGACGGGGGGGAGGATGGTTGCCATCACGCACCCGCCTTAACTACGGCTTGGTCAACCAACCCGTCAGTCTGCCAGGCGATGACGCGCAGGGACTCGGCGCGGGGGTCGTTGGACTTGCGGGCGGCCTTCTCGGCGGCATAGGCCGCTTCGTTCAGGGCGCGCAGAGCGTCGGAGAGGGACATCACTGACCCTCCTGCGCCATCGCGACGCACTCACCGGCAGACAGCCCGGCGCAGGCGTTCAGTTCGCCTGCCGCGTCCAGCATACGCTGCACGGACGGCGCAGAAAGCCACCAGACGATGACAACCACCAAGACGCAGACTGGGATGAAAGCGACCATGAACCACAGGAAGTCCGTGCGGTCCTCAGTCGGAGTATTGGGAAACTGGCGCATGATTGCCTCCATTGGCGTATGCCATGGAGGTCAGACTAGCTGCGCAATCCGCGTAGTGTCAACTGTAAAACTGCGCAGTATGCGTAGCCACTGATTTGGCGGATGATTCGATAGTCACGCATGACAAAGCCCCGCCGAAGCGGGGCTTTTCATTGATTCGAGGTGATTGGGTTATTGACGAAGGACCGCTATCGCGCCGCCTATAACACCGCCAGCGACGGCCGGGATCGACAACCAGCGCATCGGAAAATCGATCGCTTGGATAAGAGCCCTAATATCCCCAACAGCTAAGGCTCAAAAAGCTAGAAGAACTGCACCCGCAGCACCCAGTCCTGCATAGGCCAGAAACTTCTCCAGATCTCCCATGATGCCACCTTTTCATGATGAGTAATTGAACAAACCAACAGATGCAGGGGATTGCGCGAAGCGCTTTGTTCTGCAAATGTTCTTATGCGCGATTTTTAGAGGAACGGACTGATGGAAGTGGAAGTGGACGAAACGCTCATTCTCCTCAAGAAAGCGCGCGATGAGTCGGGGATGCCGTTGGATTTCTGGGCCGATCTTACAGAAGATCTGCCTCATAGCTTGGTGGCGATCTTGTGCGGCAGATCGTCTATCTTCCCGAAATACATGAACTCCAGGGTCAGGCCGTGAGCCTTCCGGATTTTCTTGGCCGCTATAAGGCTTAAGGGGCGTTCCGCGTTCTCGAATGGACCGTAAGTTTGTTCACCCATCCCAGCGCGCTTTGCGAATTCACGCTTTGTAAGACCTAGCGCCTGGCGCGCTGCTTGCAGACGAGCAGCGACTGCCTCAACCGCATCTTCCTGATCTTCAAGCATGATTGGCCTCTCCGGTATCGAGGCCGATCATAGCTACGCATTTTGCGAATGATATGGGGGTAGATGCGTATTGACTGGTGCTGCGCAAACTGCGTAGTATCGGCGTATGAAACACCTTCGCCACATCAAACATGTTTGGCCGACGCCGGTGGACCTCGCCCGTGATCTCGGCCTGCCCTACACGACCGTCCACTCCTGGGACGCGCGCGGCAGGATCCCTGCCGATCATGATCTCAAGATCATCGCCGCCGCCAAGGCGCGCGGCGAGGTCATCACGCTGGAACAACTCGCTCATGCGCGGCAAGCCCGTCCGGCGGGTGTAGCATGAGCAAGGAATACAAGTCCGCCCCAGTTGCTGTTTACCGGCACATCAATGCGAACGGCGAGACGATTTACATAGGCTGCACCTGCAACCCTATGCCGCGGCTGTTCGTCCACAAGGCGAAGTCTCCGTGGATCAACCAGGTCGTGAATATCACGCTTCAATGGTTCGATGATCGGGAGGAGGCCCTGCGAGAAGAAGCAAGGCTCATCGCCCTTGAGCGCCCTGCAAACAACAAGATCCGCAGCGACCGACCCTATCGGATCAGCCGATCCAACGGACCCATAATCCTCGCGGCTTGGCTTTCTGAGAGAGGTGTGTCGGAGGGCGACCTGGCACGCGCCATGGGGGTTCCCAAGGCCAGAATTGTCGCGCTGCTGAATCCGAAGGCTAGGCCACGGCATACCACAGAAGAATACCTTTGCGCGGCAACTGGTGGGTTTGTCCCCCCAGAGGTTTGGAACTGTCGCCCCGCGCTCCCTGCTGATTGGCGTGCCTCCCCCGAGCAGGCTGCTGTTGCCCTGACCAATAGCCAGAAAACCATCACGGGCTGGGGAGAGCAGTATCCCCAACCGATCGTCGCTCTCGACCGGTCCTGATCGACCATCATCGCCCGCCGCAGCCCCTTCTGCGGCGCTCCTGTCCCCCTGCTTGAAAGGTTTCCCCATGTTACAAACCCTTGAACCACTGGCCTTTTCGCATCCTTCCCTTCCCCTCGATGATACTCCGGAGGCGCGTCGCAAATCTTCGCGGGCGTTGGTATCTGGAGTTCTCGCGGACGTTGAGTTCGAGGACTTCCTCAAGGCGGTGATCTGGCATTTCTCGCCTGCGCTGACCCAGAACGCGAAGTGCATGGAGGCCGGTCACTTCGTCGGAGTCGACGTCGCCACCGTCCATCGCTGGATCAAGGGCATCACCACGCCCAAGGCGCGCGACTTCTGGCCCCTGGCCTTCGCGGTGATCCTCCAGAACATGACCGTCCAAGCGCAGCAGCAGTTGATGGCCACCGTGGCCGGGATGGCGCGGCGATGACATTTCAGCCCCATCTGCCCCTCATCATCGACAGCTTCGCGGGTGGTGGCGGTGCATCCACCGGCATCGAATTGGCCCTTGGCCGGTCGCCCGACGTGGCGATCAACCACAGCGCCAATGCCCTCGCCCTGCACGCGGCGAACCACCCCGAGACGCTGCACCTGGACAGCAATATCTGGGACGTGGACCCGCTGACCGTCACCGGCGGTCGCCATGTCGGCCTGCTTTGGGCCAGCCCGGACTGCAAGCACTTCTCGAAAGCCAAGGGCGGTGCCCCGCGCGACCGCAACATCCGCGACCTGGCATGGGTCGTGGTGCGCTGGGCCGAGTTCGCCAAGCCCGACGTGATCCTGATGGAGAACGTTGAGGAATTCGTGACGTGGGGGCCGGTCGATAATGATGGCCAGCCGATCAAGGAATTCTCGGGCCAGACCTTCGACCTGTGGGTCAAGCGCCTGCGCAAGGCGGGCTACAAGGTCCAGTGGCGAGAACTGCGCGCCTGCGACTATGGCGCGCCCACGATCCGCAAGCGGTGGTTCCTGGTCGCGCGTCGCGATGGTCGTCCCATCGTCTGGCCGAAGCCGACCCACGCCAATCCGACCTCTGCCGAAGTCCGCAAAGGCAAGCTGCTGCCGTGGCGCACCGCCGCCGAGTGCATCGACTGGTCCCTGCCTTGCCCGTCGATCTTCGACACCGGCGCAGAGATCATGGCCAAGCACGGCCTGCGTGCCGTTCGTCCGCTGGCAGGCAATACGCTGGCCCGCGTGGCGCGCGGCTTGAAGCGGTATGTCCTTGAGGCCGACCGGCCCTTCCTCGTGAACCTGACGCATGGCGGGCGGGTCGAGGACGTAGCCGAGCCGTTCAAGACGATCACCGGGGCACACCGGGGCGAGAAGGCAGCGGTCATTCCGTCGCTCATGAGCCTCAAGGGCACCGCGCGCCGTGACAGCGCCATCAATGCCCCGCATCCAACCGTTCTGGCCGGTGGCGGGCACAGCGCCCTAGTCGCCGCCAGCATCCAGCGTTTCAACAGCGGCGCAACCGGGCAGGACATGCGCGACCCGCTGGCGACGGTCACGGCGAACAGCTGGATCAAGAAGCCGGGCGGGGCCGCGCCCCTGGGCGTCCTCGCGCCCTATTTGGCGGTCAACACCACCGGCCATTCTGGCAGCCATGCTGCCGATCCGCTGGCAACGATTGCGACGGGTGGTCACCATGCGGTTGTCGCCCCGATCCTGACTCATGCTCAGCAGGGCGGGCGCAACAGAGATGCGCGCGATCCGCACCACACGATCACCGCAAGCCGCAAGGATCAGAACAGCCTGATCGCGGCGACGATGGTGCAGACCGGCTATGGCGAACGCGAGGGCCAGCAGCCCCGCGCCCTGGACGTGACCGCGCCCTTGGGCACCGTCGTCGCTGGCGGCGCCAAGCACGCGCCCATCGCCGCCTTCCTCGCGCAGCACAACGGCGGGCCGCGCATGGGCGCGCATGCTGGCCATGATCCGCGCGAACCGATCAGCACCATCGCGGGCAGCGGCAGCCATCAGATGCCGGTCGCGGCATGGTTCGCCAAATACTACGGCACCGGCGACGGCGCGCGGACGGATGAACCGATGCACACCGTCACGGTCAAGGATCGGATGGGCCACATGCAGGCCGAACTGGCCGCGCCGCCCTTCTCGCCCGAGCATGAGGCCCGCGCCCGTCAGGTTGCCGACTTCCTCCGCGCTTATGATGCCTGGGATGGTGGCGAGTTCGTCACCCTGACGATGAACGGCGCCACCTACATCGTCGTGGACATCGGGATGCGGATGCTGACCCCGCGCGAGTTGTTCAACGCGCAGGGCTTCCCGGCTGACTATGTGATCGAAGGGGTATGGGAAGGGCTGGACACCGACACGCCCCACTTCCGCGCCTTTCCGAAGGACGTGCAGGTCAGTTGCTGCGGCAATTCGGTCTCCCCGCCTCTTGCCGAGGCACTGGCAGCCGCGAACTGCCAGCACCTCGCCATAGAGGAACGCGAGGAGGCGCAGGCCTGATGGGCAAGAGGTCGAACTTCCTCAGGATCGAGCGGGACTTCTACCCGACCCCCGCCGAAGCGGTTGCACCGCTTCTGCCGCACCTGGACGCTGGTTCGACCTTCATTGAGCCCTGTGCTGGCGACGGTGCCCTGATCCGCCACCTGGAGGCGGCAGGGCATCGCTGCATCCGCGCGATCGACATCGCACCGCAGGCCGAAGGGATCGAGGCAGGCGATGCGCTGACCGTCAATTTTGGCCCATGCCGCGGCGACATCTGCGTCACGAATCCACCTTGGCGGCGCGATCTGCTCCACGCCCTGATCCCGCACTTCGCGGCCCAGCGCGAAACCTGGCTGCTGTTCGACGCGGACTGGCTGCATACCCGCCAATCCGCCCCCTTCCTGCCTTACCTGCGCAAGGTCGTCAGTGTCGGCAGGGTCAAGTGGATCCCCGGCAGTAAGCACACCGGCAAAGAGAACGCGGCTTGGTTCTGCTTCGACAGGCCCGGCCGTCACCCCCGCATCGAGTTCATCGGAAGGACACCGCAATGAGGTTCACCGTCAACGTCGTCGTGCCTTCGGGCGCGGTCCAGCACGTCATCTATGCCGAGGATGCCGAGGCGGCCGATGCGAAGGCCCGCCGCGCCCATCCCAAGGCGCAGGCGGTCTTTGTCGAGGCAGAATGGGGCAACCGTGAAGGCATCGCCGCTGCCGGCCGCATGTTGGCCAAGCGCCGGGGGGCCGCGTGATGCTGGTCTGGAAACAATCCTACCCGCCCGCCGGCAGGATCGAGGCCTATTCCGGCGAAATGATGGTCGGCACCATCCAGCCTGCCGTGAAGCCGGTCCGGTGGTCCATGGATGCCCCCGGCACCAAGGTCAGCGACAAGGCCCACACCGTCGAGGCCGCCAAGAAGGCGCTGAATGCCGCCTTCGCGTCGTGGTGCGCACGGGCCGGGCTGGAGCGCGCGGCATGAAGACACCCCGCCCCTTCTTTAGCTATTACGGTGCAAAGTGGACCGGCGCCCGGCACTACGGCGCGCCGCGCCGCGATCTGGTCATTGAGCCGTTTGCCGGGTCCGCCAGCTATTCGACGCGCTGGGGATGCCGGAACGTGCGGCTCTATGACGTGTCGCCGGACATCTGCGATCTGTGGTCGTGGCTGATCGGATGCAGCGCCGACGATATTGCCCGCATTCCGGATGCGTTCGAGGACTTCACAGAGGTTCAGGCGCTAGATCGCGGGCCGCAGTTGTTGGTTCGGTTCTGGGTTTCGAAGGGGCGCGCTGAACCATCGACCACCTTGTCACCCTGGTATTTTCAGTGGCGCAGCTCGAGTGATTGCCGCGTCTGGGGGTCGGCAGTTAAGAGGCGGATCATTGAGCAAAAGCCCCTGCTAGACGGCTGGTCGATTGACCAGAAGGCTTGGTGGCAACTCGAGCTCGAGGAAGCCCATTGGCACATCGACCCGCCCTATAACAACCACGCCGGATCCCGCTATCCGCATTCTAACATCGACTTCGAGGCTTTGGCCCGCTGGTGCCGTTCGCTGCCCGGTGCCGTTGATGTTTGCGAGAACGTCGGCGCCGACTGGCTTCCGTTCACCCCCCTCTACGAGGTCGTGACAGCTCGAGGTCGGCGCAGCGGCGCCGTGTCGCGGGAAGCCGTCTGGAGGATGGCGGCATGACCGAGGGCATGGGCGTTCGAGTGGAGTCCGGCGAGGCGGTGATCCGCCTGCCCGAGGATGCGCGGAACAAGCTGGTCGAGGAACTGGCGCCCTGCCCTTGTGTCGCGCCCAAGTCGATTGCCACCACCGAAACCCGCCAGGCCTTCCTGGACGCCCTGCCGCACCAGCCCGTGCGCTGGCCTGTGAGCAACATCCACGGCCTGCGCGTCGCTCTGGGCGACTGCGCCTGCCGCGGCCCCCAACCATCAGACACCATCCGGCACCGCCTGTCCGTGGCGCTGGGCAAGCTGCGAGTATGACGATGACCACCCGCATGACGGCCGCGCAACTGGTCAATCACCTCAACGGCAAGGCCAAGGCCGACAAGCGCCGCGTGCGCGGCACCGAACCCACTGAGGTCGATGGGATCAAGTTTCACAGCAAGGGCGAAGCCCGGCGCTGGATGGAACTGCGTGCGCTGGCCAGCACCGGCCAGATCACCGAACTGCGCCGCCAGGTGCCTTTCACGCTGCAGGGGCGCGACGGGCCGATCCTGACGCCCACGGGCCGCCCCATGCAATACAAGGCCGACTTCACCTATCGCAACCGCGCCGGGGTCGAGGTTGTGGAGGACTTCAAGGGATTCGCAACCGAACTGTTCGCCCTGAAACGCGCCATCCTGGCCGCGCAGGGCATCATCATCCGCATCGTCGGCCGCGCCAGCGAAGGCGACGGGACGTGGACCGAGAACGACTATCGCCACCTGCGCGACAGGATCGTCGGAAAGGAGGCCGAATAATGGGCCGGATCAGAACCATCAAGCCTGAGTTTTTCAAGCATGAGGCCCTGTTTGACGCGGAGTGCGAGACGGGCCTTCCACTGCGCCTTGCGTTCGCAGGGATCTGGACGATCTGCGACAAGGCAGGCCGGTTTGAATGGCGCCCCCGTGCCATCAAGACCGACGTTCTGCCTTATGACGAGGTGGACTTTTCACGCGTGCTCGACGCGTTGGCCACGCGTGGCTTTCTCGTCAGGTATCGCGTCGGAGAAAAGGAATACGGGCACGTTCCCGGTTTTGAGCGGCATCAGGTCATCAATAACCGTGAATCCGAAAGCCGCCTGCCCGCTCCGGATGCCGACCCTGAAAACACAGGAGAAATGACGCTTGCCCCACGCGTGACTGACGCGTCGTCCACGCGTCACGGACCTGCACAAGCGGAAGGGGAAGGGGAAGGGGAAAGGGAAGGAGAAGAATATGGTGCTGACGCACCATTGTCGGACGAGGCGTCCGACGATCCACCCGCACCCCCAAAGCCCGCTCATACTCTCGATCAACTGCAAGAGGCCGTGGAAGCCTTCAATCAGGCGGCAATTCGGCAGGATTGGCCGACAGCCCAAAGGCTGAATGATCAGAGGCGGGCAGCACTGCGCGCGCGCCTCAAGGAGGCGGGAGGCTTAGACGGCTGGGGCACAGCAATCGCCAAAGCCGAGGCCTCTGACTTCATCTGCGGCCGCACCGACAAGCAATGGACCGGTTTCAGCTTCGACTGGCTGATCGGGTCCAAGAATTTCACGAAAATCATGGAGGGTAACTATGACAACCGATCTTCAACTGCCCGTAGCCGCCCGTCTGGCGGCACTCACCCCGGCAGAAGTGAACGCCCAGGTGGCCTTGTCGGCGCGGCAATGCGGAGTCGATCTGCTTGAGAAGCAGGAGCATAAGTTCTCATACCTGCGCCCTGACGGCACCACCGCCCCGGCCCGAACGATCACCTATTGGACGGCAGATGCAGGAACTGTCGAGGCTGTGGAGGCCGCGCGCCGCAGGCTGCTGCACGCCCTGACGCCGCCGACGCAGGATCAGGCTGTCGGCTGGCTTGCCGAATTGTCCGTCATCACCGCCCGGCGGATGGACGATGACATGACCGAGGATCTCCGGGCTGCCGCCTACTCCCGGCGCCTGGCAGACTACCCCGCCGACATCGCGCGCCATGCCCTGCTGGTGCATCGGTGGAAGTTCTTTCCGACCTGGGCGGAATTGGCCGAGGTCTGCGACGAGCTGATGGAACCGCGCAGGAAGATCCAGAAGGCTCTCGATTGGGCCGGGAAGCAGGCCCGTGAACGGGAATTGAAAGCCCGCGCCCTTCCCGATCAGGACTCTGTCACCCTGACGCCCGAAGAAGCCGCAGCCCGCAAGGCTGAAACGGACCAGATGCTGGCCAGCCTGCTTGGTTCGCTCAAGGCAAAGTCGGCACAGGAAGATGCTGATGCCGCCGCCCGCGCGCAGGCCGCAGCCGATAGCTACCAGAAGTTCCGTCAACCTCCAGCGCAGGAGGCCGCAGAATGACCATGCAAACCTCAATCTTCCTGACGGATGCCGATCGTGCCGCCATCCAGTTGATCAAACAGCGCAGCAAGGTCCGCGCCATTGCCAAGCAGGTCTGCGATGAAACGGGCATGGATTACGCCCTCGTCATGGGGCGCTGCCGAGAAGCCCACATCTGCCAGGTCCGCCACCTGATCTGGGCTATTGCCCAGCAGAACGGCGCGTCGCTGGCGCAGATCGGGCGGGTGTTCAACCGCGACCACACCACGATCTTGAGCGGCATCCAGAGCGAGAAGCGCCGCCGGGGGGAACAAGCATGACCATCAAGCAAACCATCCTCGTCCCGGTCGGCACCGGTACTGGCATCAACGAGATCGACAAGCTGCCCGTCAGCGTCCCAGCTATGCCCTGGGCCACCAATGGAGCGCCTGTCATCCCGGATCATCGCCCGGAGACGGCACCAACCCGCGACGTGCGGTCCTTCGCCACCAAGGCCCCGCCAATGACCAAGGCCGACATCTTCATCGCCGCGCTGCGCGAGGAACTGGCCGCGTTCAGGGAGGCACGGGACGCATGAGCCGCCCCCGCCTCAGTGCCCGCGTCCGCACCAATGCCGACTATCAGGCCATGTCGCGCTTCATCGACGGGCTGGGACTCGCCCACGAGATCGTCAAGCCCAACGCCAAGGGCCACCCGGCCCTGGCCATCACCCTGCCCTGCGGCACCCTCCTGATCCACCACATCGCCTGCACGCCGCGGGGCCGCTGCAACGTCGATGCCCGCGTCGCCGGGCTGAAACGGGCCTTAGTCAAGGCAGGAATTGCGCTCTAATCAAAACCGTTGCCGGTCGGCAAGGTTTGGCTCATAATGTGAACCTAATTGTGCTGCACAAAAGCAGTTAAGGGACAGTAAGCAACAATGGCACGGGCGCTCACGGCGAAGCAGCAGGCGTTTTGCGAGGCGTATGTCAGCGTCCTCGACGCCACTAAAGCTGCCACCATGGCAGGCTATGGCAAGGGCGCCCATGTTCGCGGCCACGACATGCTGAAGGACGAACGCATCCAGGCCGAGATCGCAAGGCTGCGCGAGATCCGCGACGAGGAATTCGGCATGAAGGCCGCCGACGTGCTGCGCGAACTGGTCGGCGTCGCCATGACCGACATTGGCGACCTGCTGACCTGGGGCCCGAAGCCTGCCCTGGACGAACACGGCAACCCGATCCTGATGCCTGACGGATCAGCCGTCACCGTCCCCGAGATCGTGCCTGTCCATTCATCGCAACTGACCCCGCTGCAGCGCCGGGCCATCAAGTCCGTGTCCATGTCGAAGGACGGGGTTTTCAAGTTCGAACTGCACGACCGCATGAAGTCCATGGAAATGCTGGGTCGGCACTTCGGCATCTTCGAGAAAGACAACGAGCAGGCGGGCAAGGCGGCCGCCGGCACGATCGCGGCACTCGTCGCCCACTGCCAGGGCAAGCCGCTCACTCCTGCCACCGCCGATGAGGGCTGATCGCATGTCCTACGACCGCGACAGCCACAACGACATCCCAGAGAGGGGAAACACCGTGCTTGATCTCAACAAGGAAGCCGCGCCCGAGGCTGGCGCCACCGACGCGCCCGTGCTGTTCAGCATCACCCTGCCTTACGTCACCATCATGGGCGGCCAGAACAACGGGCAGAGGAAGACCCCGCGTGCCGAGATCACCCGATCGGGTGTGGCCTTGCGTGACGTGGACTCGCACAGCCAGGACGCACTTCAACTGCTGAACCAGGCTATTGCGATCCTGCCCGACATCTTGGACCGCGCCGAGCGCGATGCCCGCGACCAAGAGAACCGCATCGAGGCCGCCCGCGAGACGCTGATCAACGCGGTCCTCTATGGCGACGACGACGAGGTTGACCATGCCGGCGACGCGATTGCCTGGCTGGGCAAGTGGCTGGATGAACGCGTCGAGGATGAGGACGGCGAACCCTGCACCTGTCAGCCCCCGCATGAGGCTTGCAGCCCTTGCCCGCCCAATGCCGAGCCCGCCACTACGCAGCAGACCATGCGTCCTCGAACAAGACTGGCACCCAAGACCATTAGCTTGGGCGATGCAGTTGAGATCGTCACCAACGTCCTGCAGAACATGCCTGCCCACTACAGCACCTACCGTTTCAGGTGCGCCCTGCGGCACGCTATCGACCTGACGAAGCCGCAAAGGCCAGAGGACGAATTTGTCGCCCCCGACGCCGAACGCCAGCGCGAACTGGCCGAGGGCATCGCGCATGAGCGCAAGCGGGCTGGTGCGGTTGCCGGCGATCCTCCGGGATCCTGCCAGTCGGGCGGGATCACCTGGGACGGTGCGTCCGCGCTGCCGGTTGGCTTCGGTCTGGCGCAGGTTCCGACGCTGCCCCTGCATATCATCGAGAAGATCCAGCAGGACGATTCTGCCATCGTCCAGATCAACCGCCTGCACAGCGGCGGCGTCGAGTTCAAGCTGGTGGACGACACCGTTGCCACCATTACCGGCGAACTGACAGCAGAGGACTGGCGGGCGGTCAGCGAGGCCGCCGGTAAGCCCGGGCCGATCCAGGTCGTGAAGGGCAACCCGGCAGACAGTCTGCTGCTCCAGGCCAAGTTCTTCGCCAAGCGCGATGGCGTGGCGCTGATCGAACATGACGCAGGCCGCGACAGCTATAGCGTCCATGACGCCAACCTGTTCGAGCCAATCAAGTTCTGGGGCATCAGCTACGAGAAAGGTGATGGTCCGGCGATCAGCACCATGAAGACGCGCCTGTTCGCCAAACTGAAAGGCAGCGCATCAGGATCGTTCGTCGATCGCACCGGTCAACCGTGGATGTGCCCCTGATGGCCCACGCGCTGCGCCATATCCACGACCAGGCCCCCACGCGGGGCCTTTTCGCATGGCGCGGCAATGAATGATCCGCGACTGGACACAGCCCCTCAAGGAGCCCCTGCCCGCGCCGCAGACGCCCGAGGAATGGGAAACCTGCCTGGCCGACCCGATGTGGCGGATCTGCAGCGGCGTCCTCTACAAGATCATGGTCAAAGGGGACGACCAGGACGACAGCGAGATCGGGCAACTCGAACCGTTCTTGCCCAACGTGAACCAGCTGCGGTTCCTGCACGATTTTCATTACCGCAACACTATCCTCAAGGCCCGGCAGTTGGGCTTCACGACCTTTGCTGCCGTCTGGGGATCGGATCGCGCGCTTTGGACGCCCAACCAGCGATGCGGGATCATTGCCCACGAGCGCGAGGCTGCATCGACCATCCTTCGGGACAAGGTTCTGTTGCTCTACGACAACCTGCCCGAACCGCTGCGCGCCGCCATGCCGACGAAGAAGCGCAGCGAAACGGAGGTTCTGTTCGCCCACAACAACAGCGCGATCCGCGTCAGCACGTCAATGCGCGGCTTCACGCCCCACTTCCTGCATATCTCGGAACTGGGGAAGATCGCGGCCAAGTATCCCGCCAAGGCGCGAGAGGTTCAGACCGGATCGCTGCCCGCCGTCCCTGCAACCGGCATTGTGACGATCGAGTCGACGGCAGAGGGGGCGGAAGGGATGTTCTTTGACATGACCAGCCGCGCCGAAGCGCAGGCCATCGCCAAGGCGCCCCTGAACCGCGGGGATTACAAGTTTCACTTCTTCCCCTGGTTCTTGGACCCGGGCTATCGCGCCGACCCGCGCAACGTGCCCATCAGCCCCAAGCAGCACGAGTATTTCGACAAGATCGAGGAACAGATGGATACCTCGATCGATCTGGGGCAGCGCGCCTGGTATGTAAACAAGCTGGAAGCCGACTTCCTGGGCGATCAGCAGATGATGTTCCAGGAAATGCCGTCCACCCCGGAAGAAGCGTGGTCGCGCTCCACCGAAGGCACCTTCCTGACCCACCAGTTGAACGCAGCCCGGGCCGCCGGCCGCATCGGCAAGGTGCCCCACGTCGCATCCCTGCCGGTCCATACCTTCTGGGACATCGGCGGCGCAGACGGCACCGGCATCTGGCTGGGCCAGCAGGTCGGCCTGGCCATGCACTTCATCCGCTACATCGAGGATTGGGGCAAAGGCTACGGCCACTACGTCACGGAACTGGAAAAGACCGGCTATGTCTGGGGCGAACACTACCTGCCCCACGACGCCAATGCCGAGCGTCCCGGCATTGACATGAAGATGTATTCGCCCCTGTCGATGCTGTCCGAGTTGCGGCCCCGCTGGTCCTGGCGGATCGTCCCGCGCGTCCATGACTTCACCGCCGGCATCACCGTCCTGAAAGAGCGGTTCCCCGAGGCGTGGTTTGACGAGGAAGGCTGCAAGGAAGGCCTGACCCACCTCGCCCTCTACCGCAAGAAGTTCAACACCGCGACCAAGACCTTCCAGGATGAGCCGCAGAAATACGACGGCCATTCCGAGGCCCCCGATGCGCTGCGCCAGTGGGCGCAAGGCTTCCACCCATCCCATAAGACAGGCGCCGCCCCGAAGAAGCCGCAGCGCCGCAGATCAGGACTCACCGCATGAGCGAGAAAGACATCGCGCCCGTCTGGACGGCAGCAGAACCATATTTCGTCCTGAACATAACGGACGGATGGGTTGGTCTCGACTTCCGATCCATCCCTGGCGCTGACGATCAGCAGATCATCCGGTTCGGATGCTCGATCAGTCCCGGAATGGCACAAGACCATATTCGCGGAGCCCTGCGTGAAAGGTTCGCATCGGACGCCCCTGCGGCCTATCGGCTGCGCCAGATGATGCGCCATGTCGGCCTGCTTGACGGATCGCCAGCATGAGCGCCCCCGCCACATCCCGCGACTGCGGCCCCTGCCCCCTGCTGGGCGATCTGCTGTCCCCCGGCCTGCCGCTGCCTGACCTGCGCCAGCGTGCCGCCGACGAGATCATCTATCTGCGGCGCCAGATCGCCGCCCTGCACCACGAAAGGGACGCAGCGTGACCGCCCCCACCTCGCTCAACCTCGACGCCCGCCCGGTCATTGACCTGGAACATCGCCATTTCGAGACGACCGTTGGCAACATCCTGGTCATCGGCACCTGGTTCATGGACCCGGAGACGAAGCGCAGCCAGCCTTGCCTGGTGCTGGTCGATGCCACGAAGCCTTTGAAGCAGGGGCGCGTGATCCCCTGCATCATCACCCTCGATCAGGCCTGGATGTGGACGGTCGAGATTGGTGACGAAAAGCACGTTGGTCGGGTCATTCGTGGATGGCTGGCCGAAGGCGCCCTACCGGGCAATCCCCATTCCGGCCGCTCTGTCTGGGCCGTGTTCGACGCCGTGCAGTCCCGCCTGCGCGACATGATGATGATGCCGCCGATGCCTGCCGCCCCGGCCGCCAAGTATGGGACGCCCCCCGCCACGGTGGGTGATCTCGTGATTACGGATCAACGCACCGGGGCGGTGCTGCATGAGGTGGAGTTGACGAAGCATGTTCGATATTGATTTTTCAGGCGGCCGGATCCTGACCGTCAACGGCAGTCCCTACAACAACCGGCCCGGTGAGGTGCCTTATCTCGAAAGCGCGCACGCCCAGGTGGGCCGTGATCTCGCCAATCCGCCGAAGGAACGCGCGCACAAGCTGGATGATCCCAGGATCGACCATATCTGGAAGCGCCTGCTGGCCATCTACCGCTACGAGTTGGAGCGGCAGGCCGAGAACCGCTTTCAGATGCAGGTCGATGAGGACTATTTCGACCACATCCAATGGTCGCTTGAGGAAATCGCGGAACTGGAGAACCGGGGCCAGGCGCCCCTGGTGTTCAACCTGATCCAGACGTCGATCAACTGGATCCTGGGCACGCAGCGCCGCGCCCCGCAGGATTACAAGGTTCTGCCCCGCCGCAAGGACGGGCTGCAATCGGCCGAACGGAAGACCGAACTGCTGCGCTACCTGCGCGACGTCAACCACTCCAACCACCACGTCAGCCAGGCCTTTGCCGATACCGTCAAGGCTGGCCTGGGCTGGCTGGAAACCGGCCAGGGAGATCCGACCGAGGGACCGCGCGTCTATGACCGCCGCGAAAGCTGGCGCAACATGCTCTGGGACAGCCGGGCGCAGGAAATGGACCTGTCAGACGCCCGCTATGTCAGCCGCATGAAGTGGCTGGATCTCGACATCGCCGCCGCCATGTTCCCCGACCGCATCGGCATCCTGGAGAAGTCGAAGGAAGACCGCCTGCTGGCCGCCGGGCAGTCCGACTATGGCGACGACGCCAGCGACAGCCAGGAGCAGGACAACCACGGCAGTGTCGGATCGGAAGTCACCGCCGGCGGCGCCTATATCCGCGACCGGATCCGCTGCATCGAAATGTGGTTCAAGCGGCCGATGTCCGTGCCGGTGATGAACGGCGGCCAGTTCCGCGGCGAAATCTTCGATGAATGGTCGCGCGGCCATTGGGAAGAACTGAAATACGAGCGCGCCGGGCTGGTGATGAAGGACCGCCAGGTCATGCACGTTGCCGTCTTCACCGAGTTCGGCATGCTGGATTTCCGGCAGTCGCCCTATCGGCACAACCAGTTCCCGTTCACCCCGATCTGGGGCTATCGCCGCGCCCGCGACGGCATGCCCTATGGCGCGATCAGGGGGATGCGCGGCCCGCAGAAGGACCTGAACAAGCGGGCCTCCAAGGCCCTGCACCACCTGTCCACAGTGCGTGTGACCGTGCAGGAGGGCGCCGTGGACGACATCGAGGAACTGCGCGACGAGGCAGGCCGCCCGGATGCCGTGATCGTCCACAAGCAGAGCGCACCACCCCCGAAGATCGAGGCCAACACCGAAGTCGCCTCATCGCACATGCAGCTGATGGAAGTGGATGCCCGCATGATCCAGTCGGTCGGCGGCGTCACCGATGAGAACCTGGGCCGCAACACCAACGCATCCAGCGGCAAGGCCATCATCGCCAAGCAGGATCAGGGGTCGCTGGCGACATCCACGTTCTTCGACAACCTGCGCTATGCCGCTGCCCTGCACGGCGAAAAGACCATGATCAACGTCGAGCAGTTCTTTTCCGAGCAGGATCAGATCCGCATCACGGACAGCCGCGGCAATCCGCAGTGGGTGGACCTCAATGACCCTGACCAGCCCCAGCACGCCATCGACATGTGGAAGGCTGATTTCGTCATTGAGGAAGAAGACTGGAGGGCAACGACCCGCCAGGCGCAGGCCGCATCCCTGCTGGAACTGATGAACGGGCTTGCCGCCACCGCGCCGCAGATCGTCATCGCCACGCTGGATCTCGCCATCGAGGCCCTGGACGTGCCGAAGCGCGACGAGATCGTCAAGCGCATCCGCCAGATCACCGGCCAGCCCGATCCCGACGAGGATCCGAACAACCCGAGCCCCGAGACGATCGAGCGTCAGGCAGCCGCACAGGAACAGGCCGCCCTGCAGAAGCGCGCCGCCGAGGCGGAACTGTCGGAGAAGGAGGCCAAGGCCGCCAAAACCAAGGCTGAGGCCCACGCCGCCATCATGGGCCTGCGCGGCAAGTCGCTGGACGACCTGAAAAAGGCGATCGAAGCCGGCTTGCAGATCGCTGAAGCCCCGGCCGTGGGCGCCGCCGTCGATCAGTTGCTGGCAACGGCGCAAGAGGACGCCGATGCCGCTGCCGGGGGCGGCCAGCCCGACCCCATGACTGCCCCTGACGCCTTGCCTGCCCAACCCCCGATGGCTCCCGAACCGGGCGCTGCACCCCAAGGAGTGATGTAGCCATGCGTGCCATCAGGCAACCCGACATCACCGCTTTGCGCACCGAGAAGATTGCAGGCTCATTCGTGCATCATGGGTCTGGCATCGCCTTCATCTGCCCCTGCGGATGCGCGCGAGAGTCGTATCTGCCGAAAGACGAAGGCGACAGGATTGGCCCCGCGTGGACCTTCTCTGGCACCGAGGATGCCCCAACCGTTCGACCCAGCGTCTTCAACAGCGGAATGCCCTGCCAATGGCATGGCTGGCTGACCGATGGCGACTGGCAATCCTGCTGACCCACCCTGCCGATGTGAGGACACAACATGGCTAAGAACCCTCTGAATAGCGCCAGTGCCGACGATCTTGTCGCCATGGGCCTGCCCCCTGCCTTCACCCTGGACGACATGCGTGAGTTCCTGGACCCCGCCGAGATCGCCGCCCAAGCCGAGGGCGACGATCCGCTGGTCGATGAACTGCCTGACGACATCAAGGCATCGCTGGTCAAGTCCAAGAGCGCGCATGACGAACTGAACCCTGGCTTGGAGGATGACGATGAAGGCGACGCTGGCGATGGCTCTGTCGATGATGATGACGACAGCGGCGATGACGCCGGTGCCGATGATGACAGCGACGACGATGACGACGATGCTGGAACCGGCGAAGATGACGGCGACGACGCGCAGGATGATGGTTCTGACGCGGACGACGCAGGCCAGGGCGAGGCGCAGGACGACGCTGAAGCGCCGGAAGCGGACCAGACGCCCGATCCTGTCCTGACCCTCAAGGACACCGCCGATCTGGAAGCCAAGGTTTCCGGCTTTGACGACCAGATCGATGCCTTGCAGCAGCAGTATGACGACGGCGAACTTGCGAATGCCGACTTCAAGGCCAAACTGCGCGAGATCACCACGGAGCAGGCCAAGGCCACGGTCGAACTGGAACGGGCCAAGGACGCCAACACCAAGGCCCAGGAGGACTATGCCCAGGCTTGGTATGGCAAGGTCAACGCATTCACGGCAACCCGGCCGGAACTGATGGACAACACCAAGCCAATCCCTGGGGAGCCGAACGGCGCAACGGGCTATCAGGTGTTTGATCAGGCCTTGAAGCACATCAACAGCCCGGCGGGTGCGGAGCAGTTCGGGCACCTGAACTGGAGCCAGCGCCTTGAGGCCGCCAGCATCCTGGCCAACGAATACGTCAAGAAGCACACCGGCACCGAACTGCTGGCGCCCAAGGCCGCGCCGAAGACCGAGGACACGCCCGCACCGAAGAAGAAGGCGGAACAGCCTGGCCCGCGCAAGGATCCACGCCCTGCGCCGGTCAAGACCTTGGCCAACGTGCCCGCCGCCACCGACAACGACGTGCAGGACAGCCGGTTCGCCGCGCTGGATCGCATGGACCCGCTGGATGCCGAAGCCGCCCTGGACCGCATGAGCGAGTCCGAGCGGGCCAAGTATCTCGCAGGCTGACAGCACAAGCACCCGGCCCGTCAACGAGGCCGGGGCTTCAACCACGAGGGATAGATATGGCTGGATGCATCATTCAGGTGTGGTTCGCTCAAGATGCTGACGTGGATCAGTCGCAGCACAAGCAGCGGTTCTACATCATCGAGACGGAACTGGAAGATTTCGCCACCGCCTGCGAGTTGGTGGATGCAGACCGCCTTATCGGTGGGGCGATCCTGACCACCAACAAGATTGGTTATCTGCTGTGCGAGATCGTGTCCCGGCGCCCGATCGCCTTCCGTGGCAGCGCAGTCAGTCGGATCGAACTGCCGCGCTTCAGCTATCAGGATGCACCATGAGCGCACCGATGCGGGGCCTTGGCCTCATGAAGAAGAAAAGCCTGCGCACTGCCCCGCTGGTCATCACGGTCGGGGACGTGATGGTCACGATCACACGCATAACGGGATCGACCGCCTCAATCTCGGTGCGCGCGCCACGGGAATTGACCATTGATTTCAGCGAAGGCGGGGACATCCTCAAAAGCGTTGAAGCAGCCCTGCAACCTGTGGTAGAAGTGAAGGACTGATTTCGACGCGTAGGAAATGCAGCGAAGTCGCAAACCCTTTGGTCTGTGACAGGAGCATTACCTATGAGGACCACTCTCGGAATCAACAGCCCGCAGGCTGTCAAACGCTGGGCCAACGAACTCGCCCGCGACACCACCAAGCAGATGTATTTCACCAAGTTCATCGGAACGGGCGAAAACAACATCATCGAACGCAAGGTGGACCTGGAGCAGTCGGCCGGCGACGAGATCATCTTCGACCTCTCGCTGAAGCTGCGCGGCGACATGACCGAAGGCGACGATGTTGTCGAAGGTCGTGAAGAAAACCTGACCTTCCTGCAGGATCGCGTCCGCATCGACCAGGCCCGGAAGGGCGCCGATGCCGGCGGCCGGATGACGCGCAAGCGCACCCTGCACAATCTGCGCCAGATCGCCAAGGATCGCGTGGCCGAATACACCGCCGAGTGGACCGACGAACTGATGATCGTCTATCTCTCGGGCACGGCACCCGGCACCTATATCAACGAAGACTCGCTGGTGAAGCGGCCGTTCGCCACCAACCCGATCGAGGCGCCGGACAACAAGCACCTGGCCTTTGGCGGTTCCGCCACCAGCAAGGCGACGCTGGAAGCCACGCACAAGATGAACCGCGACCTGATCGAGCGCGTCGCTGTCATGCCCCGCACGATGGCTTCGACCGATGCCACCGGCACGACCGTCAAGATGGTCCCGGTCACGGTCGAGGGCGGCAAGCATTTCGTGATGCTGATGAACCCCTACCAGATGTTCGATCTGCGCAACGAAAAGACCGAACTGTCCTGGGCCGACGTGCAGAAGGCCGCAGCCGCCGCGCAGGGCAAGAACAACCCCCTGTTCAACGGCAGCGCCGGCATGATCGCCAACATGGTGTTGCACGAGCATGAGAACGTGCGCCGCTTCTCCGACTACGGCGCCGGCGCCAACGTCGAGGCAGCCCGTGCCCTGGTGCTGGGCCGCCAGGCTGGCGTGCTGGCCTATGGCAACGGCGGCAACGGCACCCGCTTCCAGTGGGTCGAGGAGTCGAAGGACGCCGGCAACCGCGTCGCGATCTATGCCGGTGCCATCCTGGGCTTCAAGAAGTCCCGCTATGGCAGCCGCGACTTCGGCGTCATCGCTGTGGACACCGCGGCCAAGTCGCCCAACCCGGTCATCGCCGGCTGATAAGCGCCCTGCCCGTCCCTTAGCGGGGCGGGCCTTCCCCCTCATCCAGCCATCAGGAGATACCCATGGCTACCAAGATGTCCAAATACACGGGCGGGAACGGGCGCAAGCAGCTTCCGTCTCCCTATGTCGCCCACGTCGATTATGTCGAGATCGTGGAACACGTCTTCACCGAAGCCTTGGCGTCGGCCGACATCCTCGAACTGTTCTACCTGCCCCCGGACTGCCGGATCACCGACATCAGCGTCGTGACCGCAGGCACCAGCACCGCCACCATGGACATGGGCCTGATGACCGGCACCGTCGCGTCGGACGATCCCGCGCGCACCCTGGGCACGCTGCTGTTCGATGACGTGACCCCCACGACCCAGCAGAACGCAACCGTCGCGGCCCTGGCTGCCATCGCCAAGTCGGCAGAGGCCCGGTCCATCGGCGTCAAGTTCTCGGCCAACATCGCCGCGTCGGGCAGCACCAAGCTGACCGCAATCGTGCGCTACGCTTCGACCTGAACGCAGGCGGGACAGTGACCTGAACCCAGGCCCCGGTCGGCGCACACCGGCCGGGGCTTTTCCAAAGAGAGGGGCTCCCCATGAATATCGAACGTATCCTGCGCGACCTGAACGGCACCGTCGTTCCCATGGGTGGCGCGATTTACCATTTCCAACCGCTCTGGGCAGATGGGCCGCATGTCGCCCCGGTCGAGAACGAAGATCACCAGAAGGTCTTTCTGTCGATCCCGGAGGGCTACCGCCGCTATGACGGGCCGCTGTCGCTTGGCCTGTCAGACGCCGTGCCGCTGGCCGCTGCCTCCATCGCAACGCTGGAAGCCAGCAAGATCAACGTCGCCCAGATCAACCCGGCCAGCCTGACCATCGAGCAGCTGGAAGCCGAACTGGCAGCCCGGCGCGCGTCGCAAGCCGATGATACCAGCAGCGACGATCAGGAAGGCGCCGGCGATCAGACCGACGATGACGGCAACGACCCGGATGGCGACGAGTCGGAAGGTGCCGAAGGTGGCGAGGAACAAGCCGCGCCGACCGACGATCTCGCAGCCTTTGAAGGCAAGGAACTGACCGACGCCGAGGATGCCGCCCTGCGCGCGCTGTTCAAGTCGGAGTTGGGCCGGGCCGCGCCGCCGAAGTCGAAACCCGAAACCATGATCGCCCAGATCCGCGCGAAGCGCGAAGCGGAGTAAACACCCATGGCCTTCACCGCCGCCCAAGTCATGAACCGCGCTTCGATCATCCTCCAGGATGGCGATGCCGTGCGCTGGACCGCACCCGAGTTGCGCGACTGGCTCAACGAAGCGCAGCGGGCGGTGGTGCTGGCCATGCCGACCGCGCTGACCGCGACCGTGACCCTGGCGCTGACCCAGGGCACCAAGCAGACCCTGCCCGCGCAATATGCGGCCCTGTCGCGTGTCGTGAAGAACGCCGGCACAAACGGCAAGGCGATCCGCACCATTGCAAAGCGCGAAATCCTCGACGCGCAGATCCCCGGCTGGCATTCCAGCGCGGACCTGCCGTTCGCCGCAGCCGCCGTCTATGTGTTCCAGGATCCGATCACGCCACGCGAGTTCTATGTCATCCCCGGCAGCACAGGCGTCAGCCATAGCGTTGAAGCCGTCGTGGCCAAGAACCCGACCGACGTGCCTCTGCCCGCTGGTGCAGCCAACCTGAACGTGGACAGCTACACCACGGCATCCGAGTTCCCGGACCTTTACCAGGGCGTGCTGCTGGACTTCATGCTGTTCCGCGCCTTCTCCAAGGACAGCGCCGCGCCGGATGCTGCCGGGCGGGCCGACAAGCATCTGGGTCTGGCGACGCAGACCCTTGCCAGCCTGGGCGCCTCCACGGCTGCCATCGGCCTTGCCACCCAATACATGCGCGGGTGATCCATGCCGGTGAACCTGGTCAGGACCGCCGCGCTTCTGCCGCACATCGCACCGTTCGCGGCGACCTGCCCTGACTTCCTTGTCGAGCAGGCCGTTCGCGTGGCCGCCATCGAGTTCGCGGAACGGTCGCGCGCCTGGCGTCACGTCGTCCAGGTCGATGTATCCGGCGGTTATACCACCATCCTGACCGGCACCTTCGATGGCGAAGAATATCCCCTGATCTTCGTGACCGGTGGCAACGAATACGAGGCAACCGCCGGCGTCGATGCCACCACGGACATGTCTAACCTGGCGCGCACCGCATCGGTCATCCACGAGATCGAGTTTGCCGAGTTCGACGGCACCCCGCTTGATCCCATCCAGTTCACCACCCTGCAGAACTGGCCCGAGGGGCAGCCCCGCTACATCACGCAGACCGCACCAAACACGGTTCGCCTCATCCCCTTCCGTCCGGGCAAGCTGGAAATCAGCCTGTTCCTGAAACCCACGGCACTGGTGGAGTTCGGGACGCAAGCCGCCGATCCGCTGTTCGACCGCTTCAACGTGCTGCCCGAGCATTTCATCAGCCTGCACGGCATGACGCTGGCCCGCGGCGCTCTGCAGCGCGTCCTGTCCATGCCGGATGAAGCATGGTCGAACCCGAAGGAGGCGGCCCGCTACGGTGCCGAGTTCCAGCGCGACCTGGCCGCGTCGTTCCGCAGCAACATGCGGGGACAGCAGCGCGCGAAGATCCGCACCAAGTTCCAGGATTTCTGACATGGCGGCGCGCATCGAGTTGCGGGGCTTCGCGGGCGAGATACCCAAGACGCCCCCGCACTATCTGCCCGACACCCATGCCGTATCGAGCGAAGGCGCCGCGCTGGATCGTGGCAGCCTCACGGCCTTTCGCCAGAGCGTCGAGAGACACGAAACTCCAGCCGTCGCGGAGACGGTGTATCTGCATGGCGGCGACTGGCTGTCATGGGCGACCGATGCCGATGCCGTGCCCGGTCCCGTTGCGACCGATCGCCTCTATGTCACGCGGGCCGGCGCGGCGCCCGTCATGCGGATCGACGGCGCCGAAGTGCCACTTGAACTGCCCAACCCCACTGTGCGGCCGACCGTGGCGATCACGGGCACGGTCAACGCGGCCGAGGCAGTCTATGTGGCCTATGCGTGGACGTGGGTGACATCGCTGGGCGAGGAAAGCGCCCCGTCGCCTCTGTCGCCGCCGATCCTGTGGTCTGACGGGGTGATTGTCACTGTGGGCGGAATGCCCAGCGGCTTTCCCACCAACCGCTTCATCACCGGCAAGCGCATCTATCGGTCGGAAACCAGCGTCACCGGTGCCACCGAACTGTTCTTTGTGGCCGAAGTGCCGGCCGCCAACGTGTCCTATGTCCACAACCCGGCGACGGCGCCCAACCAGGAACCTATCGCAACGGACGGCTTTGGGCCGGTCCCGGACAACCTGCAAGGCCTGACGGCGATGCCCAACGGCATCATGGCGGGTTTTCGCGGCAAGGAAATCTGGTTCTGTGAGCCCTTCCAGCCGCACGCCTGGCCGCTGAAGTATGTGCTGACCACCAATGACTTCATCGTCGGCCTGGCTGCGTTCGGATCGTCGCTGGCGGTGCTGACCACCGGCCTGCCCTATGTCGTCCAAGGCCTGCACCCCGAGGCCATGTCGATGGACAAGATCGAGGGCGGCCTTCCCTGTGTCGCCAAGCGGTCCATTGTCGACATGGGCTATGCCGCGATCTACGCCAGCCCCGATGGGCTCGTGCAGATCAACAGTTCCGGCGCGCAACTGATCTCGCAAGCCCTGTGGACGTCGGCTGATTGGGCCAAGATGCAGCCCTTGAACATCCGGGCGGCGCGCTACGGCCAGCGGTATGCCTTCCTCTATCTGCCGCAGGGCGAAATCACCCGGAAACTGGCCCTTGTGGACACAACCGGGGCGCAGCCCTTCCTGGTGCGCGCGGCCGACACCGGGCGCAGCCTGTTCACGCATCCCCAGACGGGCGATCTCTACATCCTTGAGGCAGCGGGCCGGAAGGTCCTGCGCTTCGATCCCGATACGGGCGCGGTGGGCACCTATGCATGGAAGTCCAAGCCGTTCCGCACGCTCGACAGCCAGACCTTCGGTGCCGTGCAGGTCGATGCTGAGGGTGATGGCGGTGTGCTGCTGACGATCATCTATGCCGATGGCGTCGAAAAGCACCGCTCCAACGTGCGCAACAAGCCGTTCCGCCTGCCGGATGGCGCCGCGAAGTCCTGGCAGATCGAGTTGCGGGGCAATGCCGAGGTCATCCGGGTCCGTCTGGCCCGCACCTTGCAGGAGTTGGCTGAATGAGCGCGGCGGCCGACCAGCTGTTCAAGTCGAAGGTTGAGGTTTTGCTGGGCGAACGGAAGGGCGCCGAGAAGAACCGCGCCGTAAGGCTGCACGAGATCGAAGGCATCCTTCGCAGCACCACCGGCCTGACCAGCACCATCGACCCGTCCGTCATCAAGCCTATCGTGGATAAGGTCGTGGATGACGCCTTGGAGGGATACACCCCGCCGGGGCTGGATCCCATCATCGGCCGCATCGACCAGCTTGAACAGGATGCCGAGTCGGACCGGCAGGACATCATCAACGCCATCGCCGTAGCCGACGCCGCGCAGGCCTATGCCGATCAGCAGGTCGGGCTTCTCTATCAAGACCTGGACGAACTGAAGCAGACGGGCGGCATCATCGACCAGCGCGTGCAGGCCGCGCGCGACGGGCTGATGGACGCGGGCGGCAAGATCAAGCTGGACCTGCTGACCAACGCCACCGCCGCCGCGCAAGGCTATGTCACCAGCGGGATCAACAGCTACGACGAGGTGGTTCAAGGCCAGTTCGAGTCCGTGGCCGGGCAGATCACGCAACTGACCGCTGCCCTGACAAGCGCGAACCTTGTCCAGAACGGCCTGTTCGCTCTGGGTGAAACCGGCTGGACCCTGACGGCGGCGACGGTTCTGGCGCGGGCCGATCAGACCGGCCTGGGCGCGGCCGCGCCGCAGCCCAACCTTGTGCAACTGGCCGCAGCCACCGCCGCCTCGATCAGCACCGACCTGAATGTCTTTGAGGTCGGGCCGAACGACCGAATGCAGTTCCGGTTCTCGGCCGCCGCCAGTGCGCTGCGCACCGTCACGGTCACGCTGGCATGGGAAAACGCCGCGGGGGCGGCAGTCGGGACGCCATCCGTCGAGACGCTGACCCTTTCCCCGGCAAATAGCTGGAAGGTCTATTCCAAGCAGGTCGATCCGCCTGACACCGCCGTTGGCGCGACCCTGACCATCGCCAAGGCGGCGGGCGGCGCTGCGGCGCTGCTGACCGCCATCGAGTGCAGCACGGTCAACATTGCCCTGGAAGCGCGGGTGACGCAGATCGAGGCCGCCTATGTCGATGAAGACGCGGTAACGGCCCTTATCAGCGATCAGGTCGATGCCCGGTTTCTCAATGCCGACGCCGCCGTGGTGGACGGGGCCATTGTGCAGGTCATCGAGGGCAGCGCGATTGCCGACCGGCTGGAAGTGGTGGAAACCGCTGTCGGCCCGAATGGCTCGATCATCTCGGAACAGGCGACCGCCATCGCCAACGCCGAGGAAGCCATCGCACAGGTCGATGAACGGGTGACGGCGACCTATGGCAAGACGCAACTGGTCCGCGATCCGGGCTTTCGGCGCAATCTCGACTTCTGGTTCGGCACTCTGGGCACGCTGGCAAGCCTTGTGGTGCGCGATACGCTGTCCGCGCAGCCTCATATCGCGCAGATGCCGGATGCCAAGGCGTTCAGCATCCCCCCCGCCAGCACCGCCACCCGGCAGACCGAACAATTCGAAGTTTCCCCGGCAGAACGCTATTCGATGGGGGCGTTCTATTACCGGCCAACGGCAAGCGCGCCGACGCCGCGCATCCTGATCCAGTGGTTCGACAAGGCCAAAGTCTATCTGGGCAACAGCGCCGTTTTAAATGGCCCGGTGGTCGGGGCATGGACTTTCATGGCCCTGTCCGATCTGGCGCCGCCCCCAACCGCGGCGTTCGGACGGCTTCTGTTCTTCGGCAACAACACCGGCACATCGGGCAATGCCCTGATTACCAGCCTGACCTGCACCCGCATGTCGGCCATAGACTTTGTGACACAGGCCAACATCACCGAACTGAAGCAGGCATGGACCGACCCTGAAGGCGCGTTCGCGTCCTTCGTTACCGAGGTCAATTCCAGGCTGAACGACCCGGAAACGGGGCTTGGCGCCTTGGCGACGGCCATCGACGGCACCTATACCAAGGCCGAGGCCGACGAGGCGATCAGCGCCGTTGAACTGGAACTGAACTCGACGCTGGCGAAGGAAGTCGGCGGCGTGCTGTCCGATCCTTACCTGGAGTCGTCCGACTGGCTGCGCTGGACCGGCGCGGGGACGCTGGTGTTCCGGCCCAACGAGAAGTTCGACATCGGCCGCACCTGGGACTTCACCGTCACGGCGACCCAGCAGGACGGCATGAGGATCAATGCCAGCCCGGAGGCGATCTGGCCGGGCCAGACGAACGCGCGCGGCTATGTGGTCGAGATCGACTATACCCTCGTATCGGGCAGCCTGAACGGCGCCGCCGTGCTGCTGGACTGGAACAACAGCACCGGGGGGAACTTCCGGGCGCAGAAAACCCTGGCCGAGATGACGCCGGGGACCGGGCTTCCGGGCCGGTCCCGGCTGGCGCGCGGCGTGTTCGTGCGGCCCTCGAATTTCGCGGGCACCTTCGCGTCCCACAACCTCTATGTGATGGTGAACTACCTCACCCCGCTGGCGGCCAAGCGCATCAAGATCCACCGCGTCCGCGTGCGGGTGGCGACAGAGGAGGAAATGGGCTCCGGTCAGGTCATGGCCGAGGTTCAGGCGCACCTGACGACCAACTATTTCACGCAGGCCCAGACCAATCAGGCCATCGCCAACTTCGACATGGAACTCTATGCGGAGTTGGGCGGTGCTTGGGCGACCGTGAAGCAGTCGGCAACCGCCCTGTCCGGGCTGAACGGGACCGTCGCGCGCTTCCGCAACATCGTGGAGACGGATGACGGTAAGGTCGCGGCCGGCATCGAGGCCGTGGCCTTCAACAACTTCGGCGGGTCCAGCGGTTCGCTCTTGAAGCTGATCGGGGACAACATCGTCGCCAAGGGCACGCTGTCCACGGAAAAGCTGGTCGTCGGGCTGGGCAAGAACCTGTTGGTGGACCCGGCTTTTGAGGATGGGTTCGCGCATTATATCGGGACCGGCACCCTTCCGGCTGCGAACCGGACCATTGATTTGCGGCTGCCGGGGCAAAGCTACGCCCATCCCGGCTGGCCGACTCTGATGATCTTCCAGAACAACGGCTATGCGGACGGAACCAGATACGGCCAGATTTTCCAGCGCCCGGTCATCAAGGGCACCGGGGAACGGGCCATTGGCGTGCCGGTCACGGGCGGAAAGACCTATTTCGCGTCCGCTTACTTTGCGACGATCTCCTGCGAGGCGCAGCTTTACATCTACTGGTATGACGTGAACGGGCAGCAGCTTACGCCCGTCGCTTCGCCAGCTGCGCAGTATGGTGTGCCGGCCGCCAACAGGGAACGGCCTGATGCCTGGACCCGCGTGCAGGTCAAGGGCCTGG
This sequence comes from Paracoccus sp. SY, assembly GCF_002901215.1. NCBI lineage: Bacteria > Pseudomonadati > Pseudomonadota > Alphaproteobacteria > Rhodobacterales > Paracoccaceae > Paracoccus > Paracoccus sp. SY. The sequence continues at coordinate 34,011 of NZ_NWMQ01000020.1, forward strand.
CACCTGCCAATGCCGCCTATGCGTCCATCAGCTTCGTGAAGCGCGACACCCTGCCGGGCCAGACGGGCAGCTATCTGTTCGTGTGGAAGCCGCAGCTTGAAGAAACGCATGAAGATGCGTCCGAGCCGTCGCCCTGGTCGCCGGGCGGCACCACGACGATCAACGGCGCGCGCCTGTTCTCCAAGACCGTGGCCGCGCGGCACATGGACACCGAAAGCCTGTCGGTCGCGGGCCTCGCCATCTTCAACGGCTTCCTGCAATCGGACGACTTCAACGCGGCGACCTTCACCGGCTGGCGGATCACCAAGGCCGGGCAAATGTGGATGCCCCGCGCCGTCATCAAGAGCGCGCATATCGAGGATCTGGCCGTTGACCGGATCCACGTTAAAGGCGGCGCAATCACCATCTTCGAGCGGGCTTTCACGGTTTCAGGTCGTACGGTCGGGACAGCCACCGTCCACCAGAGCCTGACTTACACCATTGGCCGAGAAGGGCCGCAGATCATCAACCTGTCTTTCTCAACCCCAACGACCGCACGGGCGGCCTCCATTCGCGTGGACCGGGTATTCGGTCCTGGCGCGGAGGATTACGAGGTGCTGTATGCGGGCGAAATCCAGGGTGATATCGCCAGCGGCCTGACCCGCTTTTCGCACACTATCATCGACCCGGTGAACCGCAGCGGTTCGATCACATATCGCCTTGTGGTCGGCCGCCTCTACACCGACCGGCTTGCGACCAACCCTATCGGCGGGGCCGCCAGCAACCGCTTCCTGGGGGTGTTCAATGCTTTCAAGTAAATACGCCATCATCGACGGCAGGGGGCAGATCGTCAGGATGGGCGAGTGTTCCGCTGAATCCCTTGAGGCGCAGGCCGGGGATTATGAGATCCTCGTTGTCGAACCGGGCGAGGTCCGCGACGACACCCATTTCTGGGACTTCATGCAACAGGATTGGCGGGAATATCCGCCCTGCCCTGGGTCATGGGCCGAGTTCGATTTCAGCCAGCGTGAGTGGTTCGACCCGCGCACGCCGGCCGACCATCAGGCCGCACTCTATGCTGCCCGCAAGGCCCGCGACCTGTCGTTCCGCGAGTTCCTGTTCGCCTGCAACGAATATGGCATCCTGTCCGACGAGGACATGATCGAGGCGGCCAACCGGCAGATCCCGGCATCGTTCGCGGAGGCCATGGCCGGGCTCGATCCCAAGCTGCAGATGCAGATCCGCGTGACCTGGGCATCCCTAACCACCGTGAACCGCATGGACCCGCTGCTGCTGCTGGTGGCCCATGCCAAGGACATACCGCCCGAATTGCTCGACGCCCTGTTCGGCGTCGTCCTGCCAACCTGAGAGAGGAAAGACCATGGGACGGAAGATCACCTTCATTAGCAACCAGCAGAACCACCACCTTGAGGTGGCCAAGCAGTTGACCGGATCGGACGGCTTCATGTCGGACGCCCGCGCCGTGGCCGCCTATCTGCCGGGCAAGGCGGGTATGGACCTGCTGGCCGTGGCCGTGTTCGAGTGCTTCCGGGGCGGCCGCGCCGAACTGCACCTGGGCTGCCCCGCAGGCAAGAAGCTGACCGCCGAGATCATCACCACCCTGTCGATCCTGGCGTTCCATCCCAAGTTCTTCGGGCTGGAAACGCTGGTGGCGCGCGTGCCGGTCCAGAACGTCAACGCGATCTGCACGCTGCTGAAAATCGGCTTCCAGGTCGAATACCGGGATAGGTCTAGCGTTGTGGGCGGCGGCGATGGTATCGTGCTGTCACTGTCGAAAGAGACAGTGCTGGCCTCTGCCGGGCCGCGTGATGAAGATTACCGCCCCCAGATGGGCGAAAGCGCGCAGGAGTAAGGCAGATGGGCGGCGGTGGAAGCGCACCAAGACCGGATCCGAATATCGGAATTGCTGCGCTGAAGAGCGCTGAGATCGGTGAAAAATACCTTGGCTGGATGCAAGATCAGGCCAAGATCACGAATGAATGGGCAGCAGAGGACCGGGACCGCTGGTCTTCCGTGTTCAAGCCCCTGCAGGATAGCTACATCGCGGACGCGAAGGCATGGGACACGCCGGGTCGGCGCAGTCAGGCCGCCAGCGAGGCGATGGCCGATGTGGCGCTGCAAGGGCGCCTGGCGGAAGGCCAGCGCACCCGGCAGGCCATGGCGATGGGGATTTCACCGAACAGCGGCCGGTTCCTGGCCGCGCAACGCGAAGGCGGCAACGACATCGCCTTGGCGAAGGTTGGCGCGGGCAACCTCGCCCGTGATCGCATCGAGGCGCAGGGCGAAGCCAAGATGGCGAACGCGATCAACCTGGGATCGGGCCTTGGCGTAAACCCGGCAACCTCAATGCAGTTGTCGAACAGCGCCATAGGGTCCGGCGCGCAGGGGGCGATGGGTGGATACAACCAGCAGGGCCAGCTGCTCAACCAAGATTACCAGAACCGGATGCAGACCTGGCAAGCCAACCAGCAGAGCCAGGCCGGACTGCTGGGCGGGCTGGGCGCCGTCGCTGGTATGGTGAATTGGGGGTCCGCCCTGCCCGCCATGGGCGCCATGCTGTCCAGCAAGGACGCCAAGACCGACAAGACGCCGGTCGGGGACGGCGCCGCGTTGGAAGCGGTGCGCTCAATGCCTATTGAATCATGGACCTACAAGCCGGGTCAGGGTGACGGCGGCCGTCACGTTGGAACATATGCTGAGGACTTCCAGTCGGCCACGGGCACCGGCGACGGCAAGTCGATCGACATCGCGTCCGCCATCGGCGTAACCATGGGCGCGATCAAGGATCTGGACAGGCGCCTCAGCGAAGCCTTGGGCGGCGGAAAGGCGGTGGCGGCATGAGCCTGGGAGCCAGCTTCGGTGCCTTCGCGCAAGGCTTCGCTGGATCGCACAACGCCAAGAAGGATCGCGCCGAGCGCAGGGCGGTCATGGATCAGAATGCCAAGCTGATCGACATCCTGGGTCAGCAGATGGCGAATGGCGGCATGGCCGGCGGCCTCGGGGCCGCGCCCGATCTGGGCTATGGATCAGCCGCCCCGGCTGGCGGCAGCACGTCCACCGGGTCGATCGGGACCGCCGGCGGTGACTTCAAGACCGCAGATGAACGTGACCTGCTGGCCCGCACCATCCAGGCGGAAGCTGGCGGGGAGGGCTACGATGGAATGCTTGCCGTCGGTGCCGTGATCGGGAACCGGGCGAAATCGGGGAAATATGGCGGCTCGACCCTGCGAGACGTCATCATGGCACCCGGCCAGTTCTCCGCATGGAACGGCGTGACCGGCTACGCCAAGGGTGAAGGCGCGCTGAACATGGACCGCATCAAGCCGTCCGAACATGCCCTGCGCGTGGCCGACCAAATCCTTGCGGGCCAATACAACGACCCCACGGGCGGCGCGACCCATTACTACAATCCAGCCGCAGCTGATCCGAAATGGGGACGGCGCGCTGGGGGTCCGTGGCAAAAGATCGGGAACCACATCTTCGGCTTTGCAGATGGCCGGCCCGGCGGGGGGAACCGCACAGCGCAACAGCAGCCGCAACGCACATCAGGCATGGCTTTGGGTGCCCTGCCCCCTGTCACATAAGAGGATCACCATGGGCCTGGGTAATTCCTTCGCTAGCTTCGTCAACGGCTTCGCCAGCGGGCGCGACATCCGCCATAAATGGGAGGATCGCGCAGACGAAAAAGAGCGCCAGAAGGTGCTGGACGGCTACGAGGCCGAACGCCAGAAGCGGCTTGGCGAGGCCCACGGCTGGGACCGCGACCGACACGGCTGGGCTGGGGAGCAGCAGGACTGGGCGCGCGACCAGCACGGGTGGAGCCGGGAAACCCATATCGCGAACATGGGCGTCGAGGCCGACAACAACCGGGTGCGCGACCGGCAATGGGATGACTTCATCGGCGATCGTGCCGCGGCGGCTTCGGCCTGGGAGGCCATGCAAGGTGGCCTTGGTGCAGCGCCCGCCGAAGCCGCGCCTGCGGTGAACCTGACGCCGGTGACGGCGCAACAGCCCGGCCCTGTCGAGCGCGCAGCCTCCGTCAGCCTTGGCCTTCCCCCGGAAGGGCGCGAACAGAACCACAATGGCCGTCTGTTGCTGCCGCCAATGAAGGCACAGGGCGGCTATTCCATTCAGCCCGGCGCAGCCGTGGCCCCGGCACCCGTCCAGCGCACACCAGCCGAAGGCCTTGGCGCAGCGCCCGCTGCCAATGTTGTCGGAGCCGTGACACAGGCCATTGAGGCGGTTGCCAAGACGCCTGCGGGGGCAACCACCGTTTCAACTCTGCCGCAGCTTGGCATCGCGCCTGGACAGGCCCTCACTCCGAAGCAAATGGATCAGGTTGCCGACCGAAGCATGCGCGCCTATCGGGAGAAGGGCGCGTCGATCTACCGGGATCACCTGATGCAGCAAGGCCGCTTCGAAGAAGCGCAGGCCTTCGACACCTTCATCAGCGATGCCGCCACCCAGGAAGGGCTGCGGCAGTGGCATCGCGCCGGTGCCGCCATCCTGTCAGGCGACGAGGCAACGGCGGTCAGTGCAATGGCCGATGCATTCAATGACACCAACTACAACCCCAGCCCATTCGAGGTGGTGAAGGATCAGAGCAGCCTCATCAAGGATGATTTAGGCGAGACGATCGGGGTCAGGCTGGTGATGCGCAACCGCGAGACCGGCGAGGTTACGGTCGAGGAAGATCAGGTGGATAATGTGCTGCAACGGCTGCACTATCATATCGCACCGGAAAACGCGATGGCCCGCTGGCAGGAGCGCGCCAAGCCGAAGGAGTTCCGGACAATCACCGGCGCAGAAGCCAAGGCTCTCGGTCTGGATCCGGAAAAGGCATACAACCTTGGGTCGAATGGAGAGGTCAAGGCGATTGGCGGCGGTGGCGTGACCGTGAACAACAATGGTGGCAGCAAATTCGATGATGAGTTTGCGAAGACCGACGCAGCCGCCCTTGCCACTGTCGCTGAAGCAGGCCTAGCGGCAACCCGCAACATTTCCCGTATTGAACAGCTCGAAGCCCTTCTGGATGCCAGCCCATCCGGTTTCGCCGCAGCTGCGGCGCTGCGGGCGGGCGAATGGGGCATCAACACCGAGGGGCTCGATACGATCCAGGCGGCGCAGGCCCTTATCAACTCGTTGGTGCCCGAGCAGCGCCAGCCCGGCAGCGGCCCGATGTCCGATGCCGATTTGGCGCTGTTCAAGCAGTCCCTGCCCCGCATCATCAACCAGCCGGGAGGCAACAAGCGCATCATCGACACAATGCGCGCTATTGCCCAGTACGATGCGGAAGGCGCGCAAATCGTCCAGCAACTGCGGGACGGCAAGATCAACCGGGCGGAAGCGTTCCAGTTGCTCCAAGGGCGCAGGAACCCGCTGGACAGCTTTGGCGATGGCACGGCAGAGCAATCAGGAAGTGCAGATGAACCAACGGCAACCGCGCCGACTGGCAACGAACCCTCTCCGCAGCATGCAGGGCAACTCGCGCCAGGCCACATAGAAGACGGGTTTCTCTTCAAGGGCGGTGATCCCGCCGATCCGAGCAATTGGGAACAGGTGCAGTAATGGGTGGACCTTGGGAAAAGTACGCAGCGCCGACCCAGCCCGCCAAGGATGGTCCTTGGACGCGCTACCAGTCGCAAAGCACAGTGGCGCCGGCAGAACAGGTCGCGGATATGGCCGCGCCTGAGGGCTCTGCCCAGCGCCCGCGCTCACATGTGCTGATGGACGAATACGACCGCGCCGTGGCCGCTGGCGACGATGCAGCGGCCGACCGGCTGCTGCGCGAGGCGACCTTTGCTGCGACACAGGACGGTACCGCACCGGACGGCGTAACCTTCAACCCCGCCACCGGTCAGATGGAGGATCTTACGCTTCGCCAGGATCCGACGCTGTTCGGCGGCAGGACAGGCGCAGCCATGCAGGGCGCCGGCCAAGGCCTCAGCTTTGGCGCCATGGATGAGGTCGTCGGCGCCCTGCACGGCCTGACCGGGCCAGGAAGCTATGCCGAGAACTCGGCCTATGCACGGGACGTGATGCGGGACGACCTAGCCAGGGCTCGAGATGAGCATCCTGTCGTGGCCTACGGTGCAGAGATCGCCGGCGGCGCAGCTTCCTCCATCGGCGCGGCAAGCGCGCTTGGAATGACAGGTGCTGGAACTCTCGGGGCGCAGGCCCGTCAGGGCGCGGCGCTGGGCGCGGCAGAGGGGGCGGTTTATGGCGGGATGAGCGCAGAAGGCGGCGCAGCGGAGCGGGCGGCTGGAGCAGCTAAGGGCGCCGGAATTGGGGGGCTGACGGGCTTCGCGGCGCCTTATGCCATTGAGGGTGCGCGCCGCGGCTTTGACACGCTGGTCGGCGGCCCGGTTGCCAGCATGCGATCAGCGCCCAGTCAGGTGCGGGCCAGCCGCGCCGTGCAGACTGCCGTGGACCGCTCCGGCCGGTCGGTGGACGAGATCGAGGCTGGGATCCGCAACGCTCATGCTGCTGGCCAGACCGGCTATGCCATAGCCGACGCAACCGGCTATTCGGGACAGCGGATGCTTGCCGGCGCCGCACGCACGCCGGGCGATGGACGGCAGGAGATCGTGGAATTCCTGACCCGCCGCCAGGACGGGCAAGGTCGCCGGATCGCGGGTGCCTTGGACGATGCGTTGAACGCGCCCCGCAACCCGCAGAACCTGCCCGCTGTTCCAGGTGGACAAGCCCCTAAAGACTTCCGAGGCGCGACGGCCGACGCGGTGCGCGACCGCCTGACCCGGGCGCGCAACACGGTTGCAGATGCCGCCTATGAGGCGGCGCGACGCGATGCCGGGCCAGTCGATGTGCGCAACGCCCTCTCGGTGATTGATGAACGGATCGCCCCGATGCAAGGCAGCGGCATCGCGGGCGACGGCATCGACGCCAAGCTGACCCGATACCGATCCAGACTGGCCGCACAGCCGGGTGGCGAGGCCTATCCGGGCGCTTCGTCAGTCGAGCTATCCGACTTCAACCGTATTCTGGGGGTCAAGCAGGACATCGCGGATGACATCGGCGCTGCGGTGCGCGCGGGCCGGAATTATGAGGCGCGGACTCTGATGCAACTCAAGGACGCCCTGGACCAGGCTCTGGAGGGTGCCAGCGGCGCTTACCGCGAAGCCAATGACGGCTTCGCCCGCGCCTCGCGTGTCATCGACCAGATCGACGCCGGAAAAGCCGCGACCAGCCCGCGCGCGAGGGTGGCCGATACGCTGGGCCACTACAGGGCGCAGACACCTGAAGGACAGGCTGCGTTTCGGGCAGGTTACACCGATCCTCTCATGGCGAAGATAGAAAATTCGGCGCCCGGCGTGAATAAGGCCAGACCTTTCCTGTCGGATGGTGCAACCGAGGAACTGCGGGCCATGGCCAAAGACCCTGACGATCTGCTTTCCTTCCTGCAACGCGAGAACACGATGTTCCAGACCGCCAATGCAGCGTCGGGCGGATCAATGACGGCGGACAATTTGGCCGACTCGGCGGATGTGCTGACGCGGGGATCCTCGGCCGTCGGCAACCTGCTGACCGGCAACTTTGTCGGCGCAGCCCGACAAATCGCGGACGGAGTGATGAACACCTTGTCTGGCCGCAACACCGCGACCCGAGAGGAAATCGCCCGGATGCTGCTGTCGGGGGATATCCGGGACGTTCTGGCCCCTGCGATCGAGCGAGAACTGCAAAACGCCCTGCGGTCGGCTTATGGAGAAGCGGCGATCCGGTCGTTGGAGCGGACGACGAACCCGCTTTAGGGCAGCATCACGAGCGCGAAGATACCAACGGCCGGAGCAATCAGCCCGACGAAGAACACCCAAGCAGACGCGCGGCCCATCTGGCCGCGCTCTTCCTTTGCGACCCTCCAAACCATGTAGGCGCTTAGCGCGAAAAGCGTGTTGCCGAGGATGACGGCGCCAACGGTTTGCCAGAAGATGATGTGGTCCATGCCCCGCAGATTATAGGGCGCGATACAGCCAGGGAAGCGCAAAGATTGGGGTATCTTGTGGAACCACTTCCCAGCCGCTCGAGCCCAGCCGTCCGGCGTCAGTCTTCCAGGTCCTCATCCACCTGAGTGATCAACTTGTCCGGCCTCTCCCAAACCGTTCTAGCAAAGCAGATGGCAGCTACGGTTTCAACTCCGTGAGCGCGCATCAAGCGAGACGCCGCCAGCAAGTGGCCGCCCGTTGTCTTGACGTCGTCCACAAGAAAGGCCCTCGTGATGCCCTCTGGGGGCAAAAACCGCATCTTGCTACGGAGTACGTTTGGGTGCCTTGTCCCTCCGCCCCCTGCTGCTTTGGGCATGATCTCGATCCAACGGAATGGCATCTCCACAGGAATGGGAGACCTCGCCGACCTGATCGCATTCGCTAAGCGTTCTGCCTTTGGGTCTTCCCCAAATGTGGTGCAGCCTGAACTCGGCAGGACGAAGATGGCAGTTCCCGGGTCTTGCTGGCCGACTGCCTGCACCACTTTCTGCCCGAACCAAGTCACGATTGGCAACGTATTCTGAGCAGTGATCCTTTGCGTCTTTCCGCTTATCGAAACGTCAGAGTAGCCTTTGAACTGGCCGCCTTTCAGCGCCATCGTCACATTGTAGGCCATCCAGTCCGCCGTTTTTTCTCTGTCGTAACTGGGGTATGCGATAAAACTGCGAACCTTCATGCGTCTCCGCCATAGACGGCTTCCAATAATCCGTCTGTCGTCTCCAGAATGTGGGTCTTTTCTTGTCCAGAGAACTTCTGCGGCCAATCCACGCGAGGATTGTCCAGCATATTCCTGGCAATCCCCAGCCACCGGCCAAGCCGCTGACATTCAGCCGCCTGGTGCAGGCTACCGGATGTGTTTGATGCCTCAACGATGACACTGGCATCAGAGACGGCTGCCATGGTTCGGTTCCTGGCAGGAAAATTCGCCGGGTAAACTCTGGACTTCGGAGCGAACTGAGAAATCAGCAGATGTTCGCGGTAGATCAGTTCCTGGAGTCGCTTGTTGGCAGCAGGATAGGCTTGGTCCAAAGGTGTCCCAATCACGGCTGCAACGCGCCCGCCTGCCTCGATCGCGCCGGTCAGGGCGCAAGTGTCGATGCCGGCGGCAAGACCGCTCACGACCGTAACGCCACGCCGGGCCAACTCTCGACCGAGCTTCGCGGCACGGCGACAGCCATCTGCTGAAGCGTCTCTAGCTCCAATCACCGCAATGGCCTTGCGCTCCAGGACAGACACATCTCCCGCGATGTAAAGCCGGACTCCTTGGAGTTCGGAGTTGGTGTCCTCATCAATCTTCAGCAGGCTATACTGCTTCGACACCTGTGGAGCCCTGCCGATTTTGCGCAGCAGTTCGCCCAGGCTCGATAATTCAACAGACGGAGGCGGAGTATACCCGGCCTCGCGCCGCGGTGCGCGTAGGGAGGAACGATCGGTCGGGGCGCTTGCGTGGTGCATGGTTCACCTTAATCCGGCGCTGGGCAAAATTTCCAGTGATTCTCGGGATTGATAGGGAGTGTTGTCGGCGCCCCCGCCATCCCGGTGATGAACGTCGCTGTCAGATGGTCTGCTTATTGCGGATCAAGGACATGGTCGAACCCCATCTCCTTCAGGACGGCGGGGGCGCTGTCTGGAAACTCAGCAAGAAAAACCCTGACCACCGCCGCTACGGCCTGGCGCTGTTCCTTCTCTTTGTCCGGGTCGGGATCTGGGTCAAGCTGGGCAATTCTGTCCAGGGTATTCACCATCCCTGCAAATGACAGTTTTCGTGGCGCCGGGAATTTTTCCTCAAGGACCGCCAGAATTTCAGCATTCATGGATCTGTTGTTGGCTTCGGCAGCGGCCTTGATCCGAGCGCGCATCCCGTCGGGAAGGCGAAGCATGAATTGTTCGGTTAGAGCGCGGTTTTGTGATTCTGCCATAATAGTAGCCATAGGCGAGAATTTTGTTGACGGCTATATTCGCCATAGGCTACTACTCCCCTTAGGCTATCATGGAAGGGAGACATGCAGAACAGATCAACGCCGGACCAATACATGCTTCGCCTGCCGGTCGGCTGGCGCGAAGTCGTAAAGGCCGAAGCAAAGAAGGGGCATCGATCGATGAATGCGGAAATCCTCGCAGCCATCGAGACCGCGATGCGGATCAAGGGGGTGCAGCTTGAGAAGGCATCCTGAAACGAATGAAGCCGCCGGGACGGCCATCCCAACGGCTTCGATGAACCCAACCAGCTATGAAAGGGCTTCGCCCATGAATATGCAGCACAGTGCATCGAAAAGCAACCTACCTGTGATTTTCACGGAAAGTGTGACGCTGACGATGAGCAGCCGCGAGATCGCGGAACTCTGCGAGACCCGGCACAACCAAGTCGTTGAAACGATTTCGCGTCTTTTCGGATCGGGAGTTTTACGGGAGAGCCGTAATACTACTCGCCGCGTCCAGCCAGAGGGTGGTGGTCGCCCGATGGAGGTCTATGACCTAACCAAGCGCGACACCTTGGTTGTGGTCTCCGGCTACAAAGACGAACTGCGGGCGCGCATCATCGACCGCTGGCTGGAACTGGAAGGACAGAGCATTCCTGCCAGCCTCACCGGCCCACAACTGATGGCTGCCGCCCTGATAGAGGCGGACGCCACGATGAAGGCGCAGGCCCTGCAAATCAAAGCGATGCAGGCCGACGTTTCTGCGCACGAGAGACTGACCAAAGCTGATGGGTCATTGAACGTCACCGAGGCCGCGAAGAACCTCGGGATGCGTCCGAAAGACCTGTTCGACTGGCTGTCGCATAACGGATGGATCTACAGGCGGGCGGGCTCAGCGAATTGGCTTGGCTATCAGCCGAAATGCAACCAGGGCTTGATGGAGCATAAAAGCACGACCGTCACTCGCGCGGACGGCAGCGAGAAGATCAGCGAACAGGTGCGGATCACGCCGAAGGGCCTTTCAGTCTTGTCAAAGCTGATCTTCCCGACTGCCAAGCTGATCGGGGGTGCGCAATGATCGACGGCGCATTTTCCCGCGATGCCGCGGAGCGGTTCATGCACTTCGAGCCTGCCCTGATGGCCACCCTGGCGGCGGGTCGCGGCAAACCTGGGGTCGATCAGGACCAGCTGCGCGATGCAATCTCCATCTTGTCGACTCTGCGGGCGGAAGCGACCTCCTGCCTCCGGCAGATCGGGGGTGCAGCATGAAGCGCCGTGAACTTTTGGGCGCTGGCCTTCTTCCTGTTGCCGTTGCCGTCCTTCCGGCCGCTGTCGCTGCCCAACACGAACGTCCGATCATGTCTCTGTTGCGCGAGTGGCAGCGGCTTCGTGATGAGGAAGCGTCCATCATCGACAGCGGTCACGAGTTTGACAGCAAGCCCGTGCAAACGGTGAACCGCCGGATCATTGCTACTGAGCGAATGATCTTCGCGGAGCCAACAACAGACATGGCCGACTTGGCAGCAAAGCTCTGCGTGGCGACTGGGCTTGGCGATTGGGACCTCGAAGGGAAGGAGTTCCTTTGGGATGAGGCACGGACGTTGATCGGGAGGATCATGTAATGGCGACGGCGAAAACCAGCACCGCAATCACCCTGCCCCGCATCGACATCAAGTTGATGGAGGTGCATGTCGTCGGAGATAGCCCGTTGATCGTCCATGCCTGGAGTCAGAAGGCCAAGCGACAGATGCTGGATAAGCAGATGAAGCGGGCAACCGGCGCCAAAGAGGCGAAGGATCCTATCGCTGACTTTTCCGCCTCTCTCTATCGCCTGCCTGATGGCGGCTACGGCTTCCCTTCCGTGGCCTTCAAGACGGCCGCTGTGACGGCCATCACATCGGTTGCCGGAATGACCAAAGTTGCGGCACGGCAGGCCTTCCACATTCTAGGCGAAGATGTCGATGTCGAAGGCGCTTTTGAAGGGACCAAGGCACGCCAGAACCTTGTTCGCCTTATCTCCGACGAGCCGTCGATGCGCGAGGATCTAGTGCGCGTCGGAATGGGAACGGCAGACCTGCGCTATCGTGGTGAGTTCGCGGACTGGGCCGCAAAACTGCTGATCCGTTTCAATGCGAATGTGCTGTCCGAGGAGCAGATCCTGAACATCGTAAACGTCGCCGGATTTGCTGTCGGCGTTGGTGAATGGCGACCAGAACGGGACGGCAGCTACGGCATGTTCCGGGTCGCGACAGAAGACGACTTGGCCAGATTGGAAGGTGCAGCATGAAGATCGCGAAGTTCGAGTTTTCGGATGGCGCCCGGTTCCAGCCGGGCGCGAAGAAGGACGACCCCAATCTGGTCGGCCAACACATTGAGTTCCTGCGGCAGCAGCAGAAAGGAGAACTGACACCCAAAGACGTCTTGGACGATGCGCGCAACCCGAACAGCCCACTTCACAGCTTCTTCGAATGGTCCGATAGCGAGGCGGCCGAACAGTATCGGTTGCAACAAGCGCGGGGGCTGATCCGAGCCGTGGTGGCTGTCTATGTCTCGGACGACAGGCCTGCGGTTCGCGCTAAAGCCTATGTCCACATCCCTGAACCAGGGGCGCAGCACTATCGCGAGGCAACCCACGCGATGTCCCACGCCAAGACCCGCGAAATGGTCTTGCGGCGGGCACTGGATGAACTGATCGGGTGGAAAAGGCGGTATCGCGATCTGGAAGAGTTCGCGCAGCTTGTCACGGTCATCGACCAGCTGCGCGATGAGATTGCCGCATCCCGCTAGGGGCGCGGCTGGCATGGTAAGGCAGGCAAGGCCAGGATTGGCAAGGCAAGGCAAGGCAGGCAAGGCTAGGCACGTCCAGGTGTGGCGCGGCGCGTCCGGGTCCGGCATGGCAGGCAAGGCGAGGCAAGGTCTGGCATGGCGAGGTATGCCATGGCAGGCGAGGCGAGGCGGGGCGCGTCCAGGTGAGGCGTGTCACGGCGAGTTCCGGCAACCACAGGGCGGTCCTTCGGGGCCGCCCTTCCCTTTTCCCTTAGTAGGCGGGCAGTTCCCCGCGCCTCTGCGCCTCCGCCAAAATGGCTCCAACGTATCGCTGCATGTCGGCCGGCAGGATGCTCAGGTAGGGAGACTTTTGACCACGCCACGGTCGAAAAAACTCCTGTGTCCAAGGCAGAATGATCATGTTGCTGCCTTTGAGCACGAATGTTGTCGGCGTTTTCAGATGCAGGGCATTCAGCATCGAGAAGTTGCCGATCGCCAGTGTCGGCTCCAGCCAAGGCTTTACCGCTTGGGAGGTGCCGTAGGCGATCCGGCAGAAGTGCATGCCGGTTTCAGGATCTTGCGCACGACCGCAAACAAGTAGCGGTCGTGGGTTTGTTGCCCAAGTGTCTTTAGGTGCAGTTTCAGGAAAAAACCCCGTCACGATGCTGTAAAGCGCCGGCGGGGTTGCTTCCCAAGTCATTCCACACCCTACGCGAATTAAGCGTGGGCATGCTCATCAAGACTGACGAGTCGTCCTTGGCCGATGCCGAAACGTTCATTCAGCTTCGTGCGCCAAGCTTCAATCTTTTCCTCGGCCACCACGTCAAAGCATGCGTCAGCCTCGGGTGCGAAGTGCTGGCGGTCATTCTGCTTGTCGCGGGGTTTACGAAGGCTCATTGCTACTCCTATCGGCTCATCCTAAGCCATTGGATCGAATCAGAGGCGTTCGGTGAGGGGTATTTAAGGTTCCCGTTCCTGGCAGTCTAGGCCTTTCACATTAAAAGTGAACATCCATTCTTTCACCGTACGCATGAAAAACACATAAGTGGTTAAGATGTTCCTTACGCCTTCTGGTTGCGGCGTATCTTGACACCATGCTTGAGAAACAACCCCTGATTGTGTCATATAGGACCGGCAGGGACACAGGACGTGGGCTTGCGAGACTTGATCTCGGAGATCCCATGTCCACCGCCATGCCCGCCTCTCGTGCGCAGCTTTCCCTGAATGAGACGTACGGCGCGCCTCCGGCTGGCAATCCGGAACCTCTACCTATTCGTCAGACAGTCGAAATAGACGGGCGGCCCCTGGGCCTGCCCGCACCCATGGTCCCCGCCGGCGGCAGCGGCGTGGATCAAGCCGCCGCGCCCGCCTTTCCCTCTCTCGGGGCGGGCGCGGCGGCAACCGAATTGGGCATAGCCCCACCAGAACCGACTGCACCTCCTGCGCAAGTTGCCGGCCCGGTGGAAGCGATCGCGCAACAGCTTCAGGCTTCCCTACCCGAAACAGCGCCTGAACCTGCCCCGCGGTTCCCCGATCAGAAGCCGGGCGGCACAATCGTGCTGGGCAGCAAGAACGGAGCCAACGGAAATGCCGTGTTCCTGGGCGAGACGCCGAACGGCGCGATGATCCGCATCCAGGGCCGTGAAATCGAACTGACTCCCGAGCAGTTCGACCGGGCGCGCGACCAAGCCGAGATCAACGAGGCCAAGCTGAAGGAGGGCACGGCCAATGTGGAACCCTCAGGCGCAGAGGCCGGGGCCGACCAGCGTATCGACGCCCCTGGGATGGGCGATGGACGCGCGAACGGCGGCCAAGGAATTGAAGCGGTCGGGCCTGCTGTCGAAGCGGGAATACCGGGACTTACTGGCCTGGATCGACAACCCGAACCGCAACAGCTTGGAGATGGCGCGGCTGGATCTAGTGATCTGGGCGACATGGTTCTGGCAGATGGCACCGGGGAGTTGGGCGGTTCACTGACCTCCACTGAAATTGCACCACAAGCCAACCCGGAAGCTCTCACAGTTGCGCCTGGCGCGGTCGCTGCGGCAGCGGAAGCCACCAACCCAGAACCGACCGACGCGCAGAAGCAAGCGGAGAACTATAGAACGGGCAAGGCCGCGTGGAAGGGCCTTCGCCTCTCTGTCGAGAACAAGGCGGGCAGCACCCGCAGCGGGACCGACCCAAACGGGCAGGCTTGGTCCGTCACCATGCCCGCACATTACGGTCGAATCCTTCGCACCGAAGGTGCTGACGGCGATCATGTCGATTTCTACATGGGGCCGAATGAGGCCAGCGACACCGCCTGGATCATTGACCAGGTGGACGCTGAGACCGGTGCCTTTGATGAGCATAAGCTGATGCTGGGCTTTGACAGCGCAGCGGAGGCGCGGGCAGCACATGAGGCGGCCTTTTCTGATGGCAAAGGCGCGATCCGTCGCGGCGGCATCAAGAAGATGACCGTGCCCGACCTGAAGGACTGGCTCAAGACCGGCGACACCAAGAAGCCGGTCACCCGGAAGGTAAGGGCTCAGCGTCAGCCCAAAGCCCCTAGATAAGAACTGAAAGCCACTAGTCCTGAGACGAAAGCTCCTAGTTAGCCCCCACGAACGGAACCCCAAACTGGACCGCGTGATACGGGAAAGCCTGGCCCCCACGATCTACTAATCCTGCTGGATTGGCGCGGTGCGATCTGGTAAGGTCGCACCATCACAGGTTGCACAGGACGTGTTGCCCTCCCGTTATTGGAGCGCGCGTCCATGGCCTTGTCGCCCATCAAGATGAATGTCAACGCGGCCCCTGTGGAGCCCGCCGACAATCAACGCCTTCTGGGCATCACGGCAGACGGCGAACTGGTCCAGGTCGAAGTTGATCTGAAGGTCTCGGGCGTGCCTTCGGGCACGCAGGGCCAGCTTGTCGGCTACGATGCCCAGGGCAATCCTGTGGCCGTTCCTGCACCCACCGTCAGCGACCCCTATGACGACAGCGAATTGGTCCAGGTCATTTCAGCGCAGGGCCAGCGCCTTGAGGCGGCGGAACAGGCGTTGGGCAACTTGCCCGCGCCCGTGGACATCGCCCCCATCGCGGCCCGTCTCGATACTGTTGAGCAGGGCTTGCCGGGTTTGGCAAACCGTGTCGGCGCTCTTGAGGATGCTTTTGCGGGCCTTCCAGAGCCTGTCGATCTTGCACCGTTGACCAATCGCGTTGCGGCCGTCGAGGAAGGCTTGGCAGCCGTTGCCCAGCCTTATGACGACACGGAGCTGCGCAGCGGAGTCAGCGCGCTCGAAACGGCCTATGCCGATGCCGCTGCGCGCCTTGCGGCGGCCGAGGCCTTGCTTGCGGACCTGCCGGAAGGCGTGGACCTGGGGCCGATCCAGACCGAGATCGCGCAGCTGAAGGCGCGGCTCGACGCCATTGACGGCTTCGTCAACCGACCGCCGACCAGCAGCCCCATCCCGCCCCAAGCCCTGACCATCGGCGTTCCCTTCGCTGCGGATTTCTCGGGCTATTTCGATGACCCGGACGGCCACACCCTGAACGCCGCCGAGGTTAGCGGCGCCCTGCCGCCCGGCATCACGCAAGATGGCTTCCGGTTCGAGGGCACGCCCACGCAGACCGGCACCTTCACCGTCACCCTGGTTGCCTCCGACCTATACGGAGCGCAGGCCAGCCGAACGATCGCGTGGACGGTGGCGGCCGTCCCCGTGACCGGCGCCAGCTTCATCCCGACGCCGGGCGGCTTCACCGTCCAGAACCCTGGCGCCTTCTCTGAAACCATCTTTACGCCCACGCAGGGCGGCTTCACCGTGGAGACTGCAAATGCCTAACGTCGCGGGCGTATTCGTCAGCCAGGACGGCACAAACTGGACCTATCACGCAGGCAACACGGTATCTGGCTATGCTGGTGGTGCCGCCCTGATGGCGCGGCTTGCTGGCCCTCTTGAAAACCTGACCACCTTGCAGTTCCCGCCAGCCGCCCCGGCCTTCACGGCGGGATCAATTGCGATGGACGGCGCAGATCTGGTCATCACGCCCCATGCAGTGACAGGGAACCCCGCGCCAAACGTCACCTTCACGCTCACGCGGAACGGCGTGTCTGTCTTGGGCGAAATTGTGGATGGTCGCATCCCGGACGCTGCGCCGGGCAACTACGTCGCCACCTGGGTTGCCGACAACGATGTTGAGCCGAACGATACCAGAACGATCCCGCTGACCATCGCGGCGCCAGATGTGATGCAGATTGGCCTTGCTCCTGGCGTTTCCCTGCCCACGCCCGGCTTGTTCGACGGCATGTCACTCGACAACATTCCGGGATACGCGGTCCTCGCCAATCCCGCGTCCTATGCTTCAAGCGATGCGCAAGGCGGCGTCGGGACTGTCACGTTCAGGATCGACGGCAACCCGATCACAGCATCCACCATGCTGCTGACAGACGGAGTCCTGACGGTCGTTGCGGAAGGCACGAATGGCGAAGTGCCGCTAGTCTACACTGTCGGCACGGTTCAGTGGGCGTGGACGGCCGAGGTCAACGAGGCAGAGCAAACGCTGGCCTTCTCGGACAACCCGGCTGCCCCTGACGCTCTCGCGATCACGGTTGACGTGGAAATCGCAGGCGTCAGCTACCAGTTCGCGCAGACCTTGGGGGAAATTCGGGCAAGGCCCAGGTTCGCGCAAGGCTTCCCCCGACTGGTGACGCCCGACAAGCCGGTCCTCCAAGTTGGGGATACGATCAGCGTGGACATCGGCCCCGTCATCGTTGTGGGCGGCTTCTCGGTCAATGCGCGCCAAGTCCGAAATGGCGAAATCTACTCCGCCGTGTCTGGAACCAGTTACCAGATCAACGAGAATGACTATGGCGCATCCCTGGGGTTCAACGTCCTGCTGACCGATGCGCGAGGGGCTGGTGCAGCCACGGCCGGAGCAACCGAAGTCGCCTCTGTCGAGGAACTTGTCCCTGACGCGACGGTGCCGCAATTCGTGCGTGCCGGAACGGGCGTGACAGTGGGTGTCGGCACATTGACCGTCCCTATGCCGGAAGCCGAGGTCGGCAACCTCATCCTCCTGGCTATCGCGCAGCGCGCACCCGATCCCGCGCCGACGTTCTCGGGGTTTGATCCGGTCGGCTATTACCAGAGCGGGACAGGGACGGGCCAAGTCGGCCTGGGCATCTACAGGCGCACAGCGGGAGCCAGCAACCCGAACGTTTCGTTCTCGTCCGCTGATTGCGCCGCCGCACAGGCGTTCGTGTTCTCCAACGTGGGCAACGTGGTGGCCTTCACGCCGGAGACGAAAGGTTCGTCAACGTCAGTCACGATTGCCGCAGGCGGGACGCCCGCAGTGGGCAGCTTGGTTCTGCCGATCTTGGCAACACGGTCTGGACCCTTGACGGCCAAGCCTAGCGGCACGGCCAACCCTGGATTGCCCGGCCTGATTGAGATCGGAGACGTTCGCACCCAGGAAGGGGCAGACGCTTCGATCACGACCTTCGTGGATCGCTACGCGGAAGGTTCCCCGGCGCTTGGGTCAACGACCACCACCATCGGCACATTGACGAAACAGTGGGTCGGCATTCACATCAACCTGACGGCGGCAGCATGAAATACTCTCTCGGAAACGTAACCACCGGATCACCTGTAAAGGCATATCGGCGCAACGCCTCCCAGTTGGCAATCGCAGCCTACGGGGTCATCTCGTCGCCGCCTCCCCCGCCGCCGCCGCCGCAGGGGAACGATAAGGTGCCCCTGACTTCACCGTCCATCGTGTCCATGCGGAACCAGTATGCGGCGATCTGCCGTGTCGGGACCGTCGAAGGTGCCACATCCTACGATATGCGCTGGTCGTGGGATCAGACCAACTGGACGCAGGTTTCCAATGTCGCCGAAATCCATGAACTGGTGTTCCCAGGTCACTCCGCAAATCGGAAACTCTACGCCGAACATCGCGCCGTGGTCGATGGCGTGGCGCAGTCCTGGCAGGCGCGCGGCTCAGGCACAGTCGTAGCGACCGGGCCGATCCAACTCATCGTCCATCCGCGAGGCAAGGAATGGCAGATTGGGGATCGTCTGGCGGATTATGTGTCGCCGGAAGGGCTGACCCTTGCGCAGATGGCCAATGCGTCGAACGTCATCGCTTCGGATGGCGCGGTCGTCACGGCCGTCAACCTGCTTTGGAACAACTATGTGGGCGACCTTAAATCGCTAACGCAGCGGGCAGATGTGCATGAGCAGGTTCACTACGCCATACAGGTCCAATACAGGACAGCGGCGGGGTCCGATCAGACGGCGATATTCGATCCCATCCCGCGACTGGCTGCCCCGACCGTCTGGCTCGACGTGCGCGAAACGCAGGGGACAGACCAGATCAACATCCCGGCCAATGTGCCGGACGCGATGGTCTTGCCGGACTTCAAGCACGTCATCAATGGCATCACCTACACGACCAGCGGCGTCACCGTGGCACAGCTTCGTGCTGGTCCCGTAGCCGTCACGGGGGCGTCTGGTGTGACCATTGCTAATGTCGCGGCGGGACAATGGGCGACTGTAGGGGTCGCGGCAGGCGCGGACATGATGGTCCATATGGGTCGCCAATATGTCTGGCTGCCGGTCTATGGCTCCAACCCTGGCCCAAGGGCGGGGATCACCTTGACCCGCGCCGACCAAAAGGTCGTGGGCGAAGGCGTGATGGCCGAACTCAAGGTCTGGGGCTTCAACTCACGGCGCAACTGGCGCGAAGTCTGGGACGACCCGTTCCACACTCTTGAGGCCCAATGGACGGTTCCGGGCGGGGCGCGCACCGTTCCCCTGAACATGCGCACGCCCTGGCGTGACGGGACCAAAGCCTTTGGCTTCTCCCCAAAGTTCGTAGTCGAGACCGCAGGGAACTGGACTGTCTCGGTCATGGTGTCGGAACTGTCGAGCGGAAAATTCGCCTTTACCACGTCGGCAACGCAGACCACCGTCGATCCGAACACGGCCTTCCCCGGCGCGCAGACCATCATCGTCACGGGCGGCGGCAGCACAGCGGGCGCACCGGCCGGGGCTACGGTTGTATCCACCCCGACCGAAGCCGATGCCGCGGTTAAGGCGAACGCTTTGCCCAAGCGCGTGATGTTCTCGTCGCATATCGCGAAGCACGTTCTGACGAAACAAATCGTCTTCTCGACGGGATGGCCGAATGTGTATCTGGACAGCTATGGCCCCGGCAAGGCAGTCCTGGAGTCCACGGTTTCCAGCATCCTTGTCGTTTATGCCAAGAACGTTGGTCAGAGCGGGGTGATTATCCGCAATCTGTATCTGAAAGGGGGCTGGGACCCGACGACGGAAACAGGCCCGAGGTTCAAGGGGATCATCTTCAACATCGGAGGCTTCAGCACTGTTTCTCGCTGCATCTTTGAGGGCCTTGAAACAAACCTGAACACGGTGACTTACGAGCGAGCCGGTATGATTATCGCTGCGCATAATCAGTCGAAGTCTCACCTGGATTTCATCACCTATTTCGAAGGTCCGCATGTCGGCATGATCGGAAACCAGTTCATGCAGCATGTCGATGCCTTGCAGGGCGGCGGCAGCAAGCAGGGGCCGAACCGTCACTTCATCCGCTTTGAGAGATGCCTGAGTGTCTATGCGGAAGGGAATGACTTCTTCACCCGGAACGGCTGGACCACCTCGGCCTTCGGGCCTGCAGATCAGGCGTTCCGGGATCACCGCAACGACCCGAAAAGCAATGGACACTTCGTCCAGAACTCCTTTGAGGGCGGCTTCACGATGTTTGCCCAAGGCGCAGCATCCCCCGACCAGACCGGACTAGGTATTCTGTTCCCCTGCAACACCCTTGTCGAGCGGAACAAGTTCACGACCTCGGCGCGAACCACAGGCATCATCACAGCAATGCCCTGCACGACCATTCGCGGCAACGAGATGATCCGGGTGAACGCCAAGGTTGTCCCGTCTTTCTCGACGGCAAAGGAAAACTTCAATGGGTTCATCTGGGTGGGCAAGGGGGACAAAAACGATGTCCATCCTTCGGCATCCAAGGAACGCGCCAAGGTTTACAGCAACAGCTTCATCGACCTGGCTACGCGGGCGACCGATCCATCAACGACTTTTGAACCCCTCCGGGTCAGGGATACATCAACTTGGGTGGAATACGGCAACAACCTGCATCACGCCCCGAACCATGAGGATTACGGCACGACGCCTTTTGCGCCGATGCAAGCTGTCGATGAAGGCATGACCCCCCGCTACAAGGGCTACCGCTGGAAAAAGAACAACATCGGCAACATCCCCGCCGGCGATCAGTTGGAGATGCTGACGGAACATGCCAGCCCCGCCGACTCGATGCGGTCGTGGCGACCTGCTGCGGGAAGCCCTGCCGCTATCGCAGAGGACGGGCTGCGGGCCTTGACGGACTTCGACGGGAACCTCGCGCCGGGAATGCCTAATGGCGTCGGAACGACGGTTGCAGGAACGATGTGGGTCGGCGCGGTGAAGCCGCTGGCGGCCTAAGACTTGCGGCGCCTTCGCATCATCGCGAGGGCGCCAAGGCCGAGGGGAAGAAGGGCGGCAGATGCGGGAAGCGGAACAGGGGGTATGGCCCTGAAACTTCCGCTATATTCCAGATGCCTCTCGCGGCTTCCGATGCGATAGTAGAACTCTCCAATTTCGCCATCCCAACGGATGATGAAGTCAGGAAGCCCAGATACCATGTGGTAGTGTTCCAGCGATGCCGGGTTCAGCGTGTATTGGCCTAAGCTATAAGCCAAAGGCCATGTAGAGTCGGAAAACGAGATGTTGATCTGACCCAATTCGTCTGGATCACTGAATCGGAGTTTTCCGCTGTACCACTTGTTCGTTTCGAAGCCCAGGAAATAGCCTGTATTCGAGGGCGGCGTGCAAGGCTGCGGTTCACAATATCCGCCCTCATTCAAACTAAACCCAACATTGTGGACGCTGGCCGCATCCGCAGCCGAACTCAACCCGACCACGACGGCAGTCGCCGCGCATAATGTTTTGAAACTCATTACCTGACCTTTCAAAAATCGAATCGTTGACCCGTGGTGATGATCCGTCTGATTGATCCGCATGTCTTGGTGAAAGCGCGGGTTGCTGATCAATCGAAAGATGAAAGCCTAGATCCGGCAAGCAAATGTCGGACCATGCTGCATTTCATCTAGCAGCACCGATACAACCTCTGGTATAGTGCAGACAACGCACAGGATGTGCCCTCTCTCGAATGGAGTGGCTGTCCCGTGAATCCTCTATCCCTGATCTATGACATGTTCCTGACCCCCGGCACGCCAGAGGGGGCTTATGAGCGCGCAGCTGCTGCCTTCGGGCACGGCATGATCGGGGTGCTGATATTCGGCCTGGTGATGTGCCTGCGTCGTGGAAGCCCGGCCTGGACGGGTGCCGCAGCGGCTGGGCTTGCCTATGCACTCACCTGGGAACTGGCGCAGATCGCCTTTGCTGGATCCTCGATCGCGGACAGCGCCATCGACGCGGCTGCCGTTCTGTGCGGCGCCATCATCGCCGCGTGCCTGTGGGCGCGCTCCCTTCCCTTCATCTTCATTGCTGCGACTGTCCTGGCCTTCCTCGGCACTCTCGCGCCGAAGGAACAAGACCATGACCGATAAGACTGCACACGCCTTCTGGGCCTTCATCCTGGACGAGGCGAAGAAGTGGCTGGCCCGCACCGTCATCATGGGCATCGCTGCGCTGGCGCTATTCCTGCTGACGCCGTTGAAAGACCGCATCGGCGGGATCTGGACCAGCCCGGACCAGCTGGCAGAGATTTCGGCCAAGCTGGACACCCTGACGGCCGAGGTCCAGAAGGCAACCGGCGAAGACAGGGTGATCTTCGAGACGGCCGGGCTGTCTTATGTCCGTGAGCCCGTCCACCTGGGCGACAAGATCCTTTACAACCTCGTGGTCCGGCGCACCCGCCTTGGCGCGGCCTGCACGCTGCTTAACCGCACCCCGATCTTCACCGACGAGTCGAACATCTCCAGCGCCGGGCCGACCGAACGGCCGGCACGGCAGGTCGGCGGTGCCGACACCCCTTTGCGGATCTTGCTGGACATCCCTGCCCCAGTCACGCCGGGCCGCGTCACGGTCTATCTCTCGCTCGAATTCGAGTGCCCCGGGAAAGATGGCACATCCAAGACCGTGTTCGACCAGACGCGGCCGGTCGCCTTCCTACTGCTGCCAAACCGGAGGACGCCGTGAAGAACGAACACTGGCAGCGGTCCTGCGAGATCAACGCCCGCTATTTTGGCGGCGATCCGACCCAGCCGGTGTGCGCCCGCGTCTATGCCCATCCCCCTGCCCTTTGGCGCCTGATCTTCCTGGGCGCGATGGTCCTCTATTTCCGCGAACGCGGGCACTGCCGGCGCATCTGGGCGGAATGGGTAGCCGATCAACAGGAGGCCCAGCCATGATCCCGATCATTCTCACTGGCGACCTGGACGGCGCCAACGCCCGTAACTGGCCGGGCCTGGTGATCCTCGACCCGGATTGCCCGAAGCCCGCCGCGGTGCTGGCGCAGGAATGGTGGGAGTCTCTGTTCAAGCTGAACCCGGTGAACCTGATCCGCACGCGGACCAGCGATTCAGCGCGCCGCAAGATGGAGATCATGGGGCACGCGATCGAGGTCGCGGCCGAAGTCCTGATCTACGGCGCCAATGAGAATTCGGCCCTGCATCGCGAAGCGCGGGCCATGCGCGCCGGCTACGACGACATCTTCGAAAACATGAGCGCCTCGGCGGTGGTCGCCGCGATGACTGCCGAGAGGCGCGACGCCCATGCCTGGGTCAAGGACCGCATCAAGAAGCTGGAAAGGTATAAATGATGACCGCAGCCTTCTTCGCCGCAGCGCGGCCGCTGTTCGGCGGCAAGATGAACCAGAGCCAGGTGAACGGCTTGGAGGCACTTCTGTCAGCCACCGCAGGCCTGCACCTGACGCACCGGGCCTATCTGCTGGCCACCGCGCACCACGAGACTGCAAAGACCATGCAGCCGGTTCGGGAAACGCTGGCCGGGACCGACGACAAGGCCATCCAGATCCTTGAATCATCCTGGGCACGCGGGCGCCTGCCGTGGGTCAAGACGCCTTACTGGCGCAAGGACAAGGACGGCAAGTCCTGGCTGGGCCGGGGCTATGTCCAGTTGACCCACAAGGCCAATTACCAGAAGGCCAGCCAGCTTGTCGGCGTCGATCTGGTGGCCAATCCGAACGCGGCAATGCGCGCCAATCTTGCCGCCAGGATCCTGGTGGAAGGGTGCAGCGCCGGCCTGTTCACCGGCAAGAAGCTGTCCGACTATCTGCCCGGCGATTACGAAGGTGCCCGGCGCGTCGTCAACGGCACCGATATGGCCAAGGAGATCGCCCGGCTGGCGCAGGGCTATGAGGCGGCCCTGCGGGCGCTGGGCGCGGCCAATGCCCCCAGCAAGCCGACACCCAATCCCGTCCCGGTCTATCCGCCCGCGCCTGCCCCTGCTGACGCTGCATCTGCAACTCCTGGCGGCCTGATCGTCGCGGCGCTGATCGCCGTGGCATTGGTCGCTGTATTCCTTCTGAAAGGATAAGGCCGTGAATCCCCTCCTGATCTTCAAAATCATCCGCGACCTCGCGATGCTGATCGAGGCTGCCAACAAGGCGGCCGGTGGCAAGCATTGGTCGGTCGCGTTCTTCAACCGCAGCTTCGTCGCCCTGGCCATCGCCACGCTGGCTTCGATCGCTCTGGCCCTTGGCCTGCAGCTTCCCATCCCGGTTGATGTGGCGACCGAGAACGTCTTGGCGATCATCACCGTGGGCGGCATCGCCTGGGCGGGCGTGGAACGCATCATGGGCAAGACCAAGGTAGTCTGGAACCGCCAGCAGGCCAACGATGCCCTGAGTGAGGCTCTGGCAAAGGCTGGGGCCAAGTGACCGCGGCGGCCATCCTCGCGGCGGCCTTCACCGCCTGCATGCCTTATGCTGATGCGTATGAGGCGATGGAGAAAGAAGGCAAGGCCCGCATCATGGCGGGCCTCAACGGCAAGGGCAATATCACGGAAGTCTGGGCCAACCCGAAGGGCGCCTGGACGGCCTTTGTCACCACGCCAGAGGGAACGTCCTGCCCGCTGGATTGGGGCAAGGAGGGCGTCGCGTCCTATCCGAAGCCGAAGCCTGGGCGGCCTGCGTGATAGACGTCTTGCATTCATCCGCAGGTTGTGGATAACCTGACTTCAACCACGGCAAGAAACAGAAAAGCCCGCTCTGCCAAGCGGGCTTTTTCATGTCAAGGGATCCGTGTGGGCTCACGACTGGCCCTCCTTGCTGCCTCGCGCGCGGATCAGGAACGCGCAGTTGACCATCTGCCCTTCGGTGGGGTTGTCATCTAGGCTGTCCCCGAACAGTGTCGCGCAACGGTCGTCTATGACCTTCGCGCACGCTTCCCGTTCGGCGGCTTTCGCGTCGTGATAAAGTTCGTTCCGCAAGGCGGTGATCTGCACGCAGATGTCGTTGGTGCTTTGACCTTCACCATCTGTGCTGCCCATCGTTGCGTGGCTGACGATCATGCGCAGCTTGCCTTGTAGCCGCTCGATGACGTCGGCTTGGGCTTTGATGGTGTCGGCCGCGTCCTTACACTTGCTGTCGTTGCAATGCTC
>NZ_NWMQ01000200.1:0-540 GCF_002901215.1 Paracoccus sp. SY
CCGCAAAGTTAAAATGTCTCACCTCTGCAATTCAGGAATGTCACACTCCCCTGGATGAGCATCGTGTCGATCCTTGGGAGCCGGACATGGGATGGGTGATGATGAGCGAGCGAGAACTGAACCGGATCGAGGTTCTGAGCCAGGTGCTGCAAGGTCGGATGTCAGCCGTGAGTGCGGCGGATGTTCTGGACCTGAGCCGCAGACAGGTTCACCGGCTGCTGAAGCGGTTCGGGGCTGACGGCGCGGCGGCGATCCGGCACCAGGCACGTGGACGGGCATCGAACAACCGGATCGACCCGACGATCCGGGAGGCTGCCATGTCGCTCGTTCGGGACCGCTATGCCGACTTTGGCCCGACCTTGGCGGCCGAGAAGCTGGCGGAGTGTCACGGGCTGACAGTGTCGCGCGAGACCTTGCGCAAGTGGATGCAGGATGCGGGTTTGTGGCTGTCGCGCAAGCAGCGCCGAACATTCCACCAGCCGCGCCTGCGCCGGGAGTGCCTTGGCGAGCTGATCCAGATCGACGGCTCGGATCATCGCT
>NZ_NWMQ01000201.1:0-535 GCF_002901215.1 Paracoccus sp. SY
CTTGATGGCAGCCATGTCGAGGCGATCCTGCCTGGCCCGATCCGATGCCAGGTCTGGATCGCGCTCGACGGCCTTGAAGGCATGATACGTCGATGGTGCGATCCCCAGAACCCGGCAGATCGGCCCGACACCAAAGACACCACGGTGATCGTCGATGAACGCGATCATTTGCGGAACGGGCGGTCGAGCTCCGCCGCTGCGAAATATGCACTGGCCTTCTTCAGGATCTCATTGGCCTGGCGCAGTTCACGGACCTCGCGCTCCAACTCCTTGATCCGGTCCTTCTCCGCGCTCGTCAGACCGCCGCGCTGACCGGCATCACGTTCGGCCTGCTGGCACCAGACGCGCAGGCTGTCGGGCGAACAGCCAAGCTTCGGCGCAATCGCCCTGTAGGCGGCCGTGTCGCTCGCGTAGTCGCCGCGGTTCTCTCGGAAAAGTCGAACACCGCGTTCGCGAAGCTCGGCCGGATAGGCGGGGGTGAATCTCGGCTTTGACATAGGGCTCATCCTTTGAGTGTTTTACTCTCCGGTAAACC
>NZ_NWMQ01000202.1:0-533 GCF_002901215.1 Paracoccus sp. SY
GCGGTGGTCTCGACCTCGGAAGCGATGATCGCGGGGCTCAAGCTCGAGATCGCGCTGCTCCGCCGCGACAAGTACGGCCGGAGCGCGGAACGCACTGCCCGGCTCATCGACCAGCTGGAATTGCAGCTCGAGGAACTGGTGGCCAACGCCGCAGAGGACAACGCCCGGGCCGAACAGGCAGTGGGGCAGACACAGGTCGCGGGCTTTGAGCGACGCAAGCCGGTGAAGAAACCCTTCCCCGACCACCTGCCGCGCGAACGGGTAGTGATCGAGGCGCCGACCGCCTGCAGCTGCTGTGGTTCCGGTCGCATCGTGAAGATGGGCGAGGACATCACCGAGACGCTGGAGGTCATCCCTCGGCAATGGAAGGTGATCCAGACGGTCCGCGAGAAGTTCACATGTCGGGCTTGTGAGAAGATCAGCCAGCCCCCGGCGCCGTTCCACCCCATTCCGCGGGGATGGGCCGGACCCAGCCTTCTGGCAATGATCATCTTCGAAAAGTACGGCCAGCATCAGCCCCTGAACCGTCAGGC
>NZ_NWMQ01000203.1:0-532 GCF_002901215.1 Paracoccus sp. SY
CCCGAGGCCACAAGGATGCCGATATGCGGCCAGTTCTGCGCACAGTGCCGCGCCAGGTCAAACCCGGTCATCTTGCCCGGCGGCATGCTCACGTCCGTGAAGAGCAGTTGGATGTTCTGACCGAAACTGCCGAGAAGCTCGACGGCCTGCTCTGCCGTTGCAGCGTCGTGGCAGCGAAAGCCCGCCTCCTTCAGGATCTCGCAGGCATCCATGCGGATGAGCGTGTCATCGTCTGCCACGAGGGCATAAGGGCTGTGCCGGTCCATTCCGCCTGATCCTTGCTTGTTCACGGGCAAAAGGACTGCGGACTGGCAGGAGTTCCGGCAATTCACATGTTACTTGACACGCACAAAAATGCCGGTGACGTCATGCGGATGAGATACATGGCAATCCTTTATCGCAGTGAGGCGCTTACGCCGAAGGGAGGGGCTGCCGAGCGAGATATTCTGGTCACATCGCGGCACAAGAATGCCGAAGCGGGTTTGACCGGCTTCCTGCACCGGGAAAGCGACATCTATTACCAGTGGCTCGA
>NZ_NWMQ01000204.1:0-527 GCF_002901215.1 Paracoccus sp. SY
ACAATCCGCTATCACATCACGGGTATGGACTGCGCGTCCTGCGCCGCGAAGATCGAGGGCGCGGCCCGCAAGGTTGAAGGCGTGGGCGAGGTGAAGGTGTCGATTGCCTCGCAGATCATGACGCTCAATGTCGATGATCCGCAGGCGCGGCTTCCTGCTATTGAGCAGGCGGTGACAAGCCTGGGTTATCAGCTAGCCCGCATAGGCCAGCCCAAGACGGCCGGGGCGGAAACCGATGAGGATGACGACAAGATCCCTGATCTGTCGCACGTCACCCCAGCCTACAAGCGCGCACTCTGGATCGTCGTCATACTCAATGTCGGCTATGGCGTGATCGAGATTTTCGGCAGCTTTCTGTCGGGTTCGCAGGCGCTACAGGCGGACGCGCTCGATTTCGTGGGCGATGGCCTGATTTCCTTCCTCGGCCTCATTGCGGTGGGCTGGGGCCTCGCGGCCCGCGCCAAGGCGGCGCTGCTGCAAGGCGTGTTTCTGGGCCTGCTCGGCCTTGGCGTGATCGGCTCGACGCT
>NZ_NWMQ01000205.1:0-521 GCF_002901215.1 Paracoccus sp. SY
TTGCGCTTCGGCGTGAGTTCACAGACGCTTTCTGAGCGTTTGTCCTATCTTCCCATCTATTTCGAAACCTACACGGACCGGAAGCTCAGAGACGCGGCCGAGCAGGAGCTTATGCGGCAGATTGCCAACAACACCAGTCTTTTGAGCGGATAGGGGGCATCGAGTTCATGGTTTGCGGCGACCTTTACCGTTGCGGATCGTCACAGCACTTTCTCTACGGATGATTCAAGCCGAGCGCGATGGAAGGCCTTCGATGGGCTTGCAAGGGAAGCGCCTTACAGAAGGGTCGGAAGGTGGGCAGACTTGCCTCAAATTCTTGACCAAGACTGCAGATACTCTTCATCAAGATCGGATTCAACTTAAAGTTCCGAAATTTAAAGTTTTTACAAGGAATTCTGTTCCTGCCGCTCTATTCACTTCGTACTTCTATCTCGACCTGAGAACGACGCTGATAAATCAGCGCACGAAGGCGGCGTCAGGATGTCAGANAGATTTTAGATCGACAAACAGAAAAAGAGAAA
>NZ_NWMQ01000206.1:0-519 GCF_002901215.1 Paracoccus sp. SY
TATGACAACGGCGTCAAGGTCGTGCCGTCCTATCTGCTGGAGCCGGTGCCGGTGACGAAGGCCAACATCAAGGAGGCTCTGGTCGATTCCGGTTACTACACCGAAGACCAGCTGAAGTGACCCTTGCTGGGCGGGCCGAAGCGTCCGCCCCCCGATCGACCGGCACCTTGGGAGGGGATGCGAATGACGAAGCTGAGACAGATGCTGACCGTTGCCGCCATCGCGCTGACGGTCCCGCTGGCTGCGGTGGCGGCCGACGAGAAGGTGGGCATTTCGATGCCCGAAAAGGTCACCGCGCGCTGGGTCGCCGACGGTGAGAACATGGTCAAGCAATTCCAGGAGGCCGGCTATCAGCCCGACCTGCAATATGCCAACGACGACATCCCGACGCAGCTGAACCAGATCGAGAACATGATCACCACCGGCGTCAAGGTGCTGGTGATCGCGGCGCTGGACGGCACGACGCTGTCGAACGCGCTGGAAAACGCGGCCGCGTCCGACATCAAGGTCATCGCCTAT
>NZ_NWMQ01000207.1:0-518 GCF_002901215.1 Paracoccus sp. SY
AGGGGTAACTGCCGGGGCGCAGACAACCACGACCCCGCCCCGGCGCACTCATCAATGGGGAAACAGAGCCATGCCATGACAATCCATGGATGTTCAATGGCTTGAAGCCGCAACCTCCAGAAGAAGCGGAAACCTGCTTCATGGACGCAAGCGCGGCGCCCGCCGCGCTTTCCTTTTCCCGCGCAGCGGTTCCGCGCGAACAGCGCGGGGCCGGGGCGGCGGGGCATCGTCCCGCGGCGCCGGTCAAACCAGAGGGCTGCGCCTGGACAAAAGAAAAGGCCCTGCCGGAGCAGGGCCAGTGCTATCCTCACCACAAGGATAATCGGGTGCAGCCTCCTTTTCAGGTCGGAGCGGCGGCTGCGGAAAAACTCGTTGCAGGTATCACTCCCGGCGGCACAATGCCAGCGGCAGGGGTGATCGCTCCATCAGATCAGGGCCATCTTGTCGGGCTGTGGGCGGATCCCTGCACAGCCTCGCGGGTCGATGAGCCAGCGGTCGCCGTCGCGGAACATGCTGGC
>NZ_NWMQ01000208.1:0-515 GCF_002901215.1 Paracoccus sp. SY
GATGCGGTGCTGGCCACCAACACCTCCTATCTCGACCCGCGCCTGATCGCCGAGGGCGTGACGAACCCCGGCCGCTTCATCGGCCTGCACTTCTTCAGCCCCGCCAATGTGATGCGGCTTCTGGAGATCGTGCCGGTGCCGGACAGCTCGGACCGGACGCTGGCCACGGGCTTTGCCCTGGCCCGGATGCTGAACAAGATCCCCGTGCAATCGGGCATCTGCGAGGGCTTCATCGGCAACCGCATCCTCAAGCGCTATCGCGCCGGCGCCGAGGCCCTGGTGGGCCAAGGCATCCCCATCGCCGAGATCGACGCGGCCATGCGCGGATACGGCTTCGCCATGGGTCCCTTCGAGGCCCAGGACCTGGGCGGGCTCGACATCGCCCATCTGCAGCGCGAAGGGGCGCGGGCGGCGGGCCGGGACGTGCCCGAGACGCTGGGCGACATCCTGGTGCGCGCGGGCCGCAAGGGCCAGAAGACCGGCGGCGGCTGGTACGACTATGCCCCGGGCGAGCG
>NZ_NWMQ01000209.1:0-499 GCF_002901215.1 Paracoccus sp. SY
CTCTCCCTCCGCAAGGCACGGATCTGCTACGACCACCTGGCTGGAGAGATGGGCGTCATGCTCTATGACCGGATGCTGGAGGAGGGCTGGCTGGGCCGCGATCTGGACGTGACGGACAAGGGATGGACGAAGCTGGCTGTCCTGGGGCTGCAGCAAGGTGACTTGCCCGCCAGCAACCGTCCGCTTTGCCGCGCCTGCCTTGACTGGAGCCAGCGGCGGCATCATCTGGCCGGACGGCTCGGGAAGGCCGTGCTCGATCGTATTCTTGCCGTGTCATGGGCGCGCCGCCTGCCTGCATCGCGGGTGATCGTCTTTCATCCGGAAGGGGAAAGACGGTTCGATGAATGGCTGCGGTGAAGCAGACGCCGCCGGTAGCTCTGTCCGCGTCAGGTAGTTTGCGACCGGCGTTGAGGATGTGACCGCACCACGAAGGCATCCGTGTGCAGGGTGGGTCCCTTTCCTTTTCGCCCTCTGCTGATCAGCTGTTCTGCGAGTTCTT